>NZ_QKTF01000005.1:0-328788 GCF_003234745.1 Curtobacterium sp. MCLR17_039 | reverse complement strand
GTACTTTTCCCACGCCCCCACCGGCCCCCGCCCGTGCAGCGCGTACTCCCCCACCATCCGCTCCTTGTAGACCGCCGGGTTGTGCGACGCCACCACCCGGGCGTTCCGCCAGTGCCGGTCCAGCGCACGCGTCCGGTCGGCAGCGGACGCCCCGCCGACCTCGAAGAGCTCGGTCGCCGACCGCAGCACCCGCGGCCCGATCTCGACCTGCGCCTGGTACACGGCGTTCTCGGCCGCGTCGAGCACCACGCGGTCGACGCCGACCCCGGGCTCGTTCGTCGCGACGACCCCGTCGAGCAGCCCCGCAGCGGCGACGACGAGTGACCGGGCGCCGAACGCCCCGGCCGACAGCCGCCCGAGCACCGCGAGCACCTGTGGGTCCTCCCCCGGCACGGCCGCGTTGGCGTGGATGTACGTGCGGGTCCGGGGTCGCACGAAGGCCACGGCGTCGTCGGACACGGCCTGCCCGATCCCGGCGAGGACCGCCAGCAGGTACAGCTGGTAGAAGGCCTGGATGTGCGAGAGCGGGGCGTCCCGGTACGCCGACACCACCGAGGGGTCGACCGACACCCCGTCGAACACGGTGGTGCCGGACGCCGTCAACCGCTGCCCGAACCCGTCCCAGTCGTCGATGCTCCTGATGCCCGGCGCGGAGGCGTCGACGGCGAACGTCACGCGCTCGCCGTCACGGTCCGCCGCCAGGTAGATCCAGTCCGCGTAGAGCGTGCCGGTCGAGTAGAACTTCCGCCCGTCGAGGCGGAGGGAACCACCAGACGGCGTCACCGTCGTCGAGATGTCGGCCAGGGTCGTCCCGGTCCGCTCCGAGGTCGCGTTCCCGACGATCGCGCCGCCGACGATCCGGTCGAGCCACTCGTCCCGCGACGCCGAGTGCGGTCGCAGCAGCACCAGTTCGGTGTACCCGAAGTGTCCCCGCCACAGGTGCGCGATGTTCGAGTCCGCCGCCGCCAGGTCCGCCACCAGGTGCGCGAGTTCGACCAGCGTCACGCCGAAGCCGCCGCGGTCCTCCGGCACGCGCAGCCGCCCGAACCCTGCGTCGGCGAGCGCCCGGACCTCGGCGTGCGGCAGCGGCCGGTCGCCGGGAGTGCCGGACGCGAGCTCACGCTCGACCGCGCCGTCGCGGATGGTCGCGAACACGGGCGCGAAGCGTTCGCGCAGGGTCGCCAGACGGTCGGCCGGGAGGCCCGTCACGGCTCCGTCGGTCGTCGTCGCGGCCGTCATGCGGGCACCTCCACCGCACGGGTCGCGTCGTCCGGGTGGGTCGCGTCGTCGGGGTGGGTCGCGGTCGCGCCGGCACCGCCCGAGAACGCTCCGCGCCACCGCCTGGCGGGGTGCGAGTCCGGCAGCTGCGCGTGGCCGAAGAGCTTCTCGCGCAGGGTCCCCTCGCGGTACTCGGACTGCATCAGCCCGCGCTCCTGCAGGGTCGGCGCGATGTGGTCGACGAACTCCTCGTACGAGCCGGGCAGCGTCCAGTTGATGACGTTGACGCCGTCGACGCCCACGCGCTGCCAGTCGGCGAGCTCGTCGGCGATCTGCTCCGGCGTCCCGACGACCCGGGCGCGGAGCTTGGCGGACAGCCGGGCGAGGTCGGCGATGGTCGGTTCGCGGTCCCCGGCGGCCTCGCGGAGCCACTGCAGGTGCGACTGCCCGGCGTGGGTGCGGACCTCGGACAGCGGGGTGTCCGGGTCGAGGGGCTCCCCGGTGTCGGGGTCGAAGCCGAGGTTCGAGTGCACCAGGAACCCGTCGGCGGCCAGGTACTCGTCGATCTCCGCTTCCTTGGCCTTCGCCTCGGCCTCGGTGGAGCCGGTGACGAAGGTCAGGCCGAGGAAGAACGCGATGTCGTCCCGCTGCCGGCCGGCGGCCTCGGCCAGGTCGCGGGTCTCGCGGATGAGATGTTCGGTGGCGTCCCGGTTCGAGGTCAGGATGAACTGCGCCTCGGCGTTCCGTGCGGCGAAGGCACGGCCGGCCGGCGACGACCCCGCCTGGAACAGCACCGGGGTCCGCTGTGGTGACGGTGCCGACAGGTGCGGCCCCTGCACGTCGTAGCGCTTGCCGTGGTGGTCGATGCGGTGGACCCTGTCGGGGTCGGCGTAGCCACGGACGGGGTCCTTCAGCACGGCGCCGTCCTCCCACGATCCCTCCCAGAGCTTCGCGCAGACCTCGAGGTACTCCTCGGCCCAGACGTAGCGCTCGTCGTGCTCCTCGAGCCGGTCGGCCCCGAAGTTCCGGGCGGCGCTGTCGAGGGCGCTCGTGACGACGTTCCAGCCGATGCGGCCCCGGCTGATGTGGTCGAGCGTGGAGACCTTGCGGGCGAAGTCGAACGGGTGCGCCTGGATAACGCTCGAGGTGAACGCGAGCCCGAGGTGCTCGGTCGACACGGCGAGCGCGGAGAGCAGCACGGAGGGGTCGTTCGAGGGGATCTGCAGCCCCTCGCGCAGGTTGGTCGAGTAGTCGCCGCGACCGGGTCCGTAGGTGCCCACGACGTCGGCGAAGAACATCGCGTCGAACCTGCCGCGCTCGAGGGTCCTCGCCAGGTCGGTCCACAGCGTCACGTCGTCGAAGTCCGCCTGCCGGGCGTCGGGGTGCCGCCACAGGCCGTGCTGGATGTGCGAGGTCGTGTTCATGACGAAGGCCGCGAAGCGCAGCGGGCGGTTCGGTGCATCGCTCATGCGTCCCATGGTGGTCGGCGGGCACCGCCCGACGACAACGACGTGACCTCCCGTTACGCGCGGTGTTCCCCGCGGCCCTGGACGCGACCATGCTCCTGAGGCATGCCGAGCCAGACCACCGTCACCGCGCCTCCAGGCCGTCCCGCCGCACCGTCGACCACCGCGACCCGTCGTCGGGTCGCCCTCGCGTCGTTCGTCGGGACGACCGTCGAGTACTACGACTTCTACCTCTACGCGACGGCCTCGGCGCTGGTGTTCGCACCGACGTTCTTCCCGTCCGTGACGCCGGCCGTCGGGGTCATCGCGTCGTTCGCGACCTACGGCGTCGGGTTCGTGGCGCGGCCGCTCGGCGGTGTGATCGCCGGCCACCTGGGTGACCGGATCGGGCGGAAGAAGCTGCTCGTCGCGTCGCTGGTGCTGATGGGCATCGCGTCCACGTTGATCGGGGTGATCCCGTCCGCCGCGACCATCGGGGTCGGTGCCGTCGTGGCGCTCGTGTTCCTGCGGCTGCTGCAGGGCGTCGCGGCCGGCGCGGAGTGGGGCGGCTCGGCGCTGCTGTCCGTCGAGCACGCGCCGGAGCGGCACCGGGGGCTGTTCGGGGCGTTCACGCAGATGGGGTCGGCCGGTGGGATGCTCCTGGCGACCGGGGTCTTCACGCTCGTGCGGTCCCTGCTCGGCACCGAGGCGTTCCTGGCCTGGGGCTGGCGGCTGCCGTTCCTGTTCTCGGCGGTGATCGTGGCGGTCGGGCTCGTCATCCGGCTCGGCGTGCAGGACGCCCCGGTGTTCCAGGAGCTGCGCGCCTCGGGCGGGGTCGAACGGTTCCCGGTGTGGCAGGCGATCCGGCAGCACCCGCGGTCGATCCTGGTGACGGCGGGCCTGCGCCTCGTGCAGCCGGCGCTGTACTCGATCCTGACGACGTACTCGCTGACCTACCTCGGCAACGTGCGCGGGCCATCGGGCTCGGACGCGGGGTTGCAGGCTGTGCTCGTGATCTCGGCGGTGTCGCTCGTGTCCACGCCGTTCTGGGGGTGGCTGTCGGACCGGGTCGGGCGGCGGGTGCTGACGATCTGGTCGGCGGTGGGCATCGCGGTGCTCATCTGGCCGTTCTTCGCGTTCCTCGACGCCGGGCCGCTCGTGCTGCTGCCGCTCGTGGCGCTGATCGGGATGTGCGTGTTCCACGACAGCATCTACGGGCCGCAGGCGGCCTGGTTCGCGGAGCAGTTCCCGACCGGGCGGCGGTACTCGGGGATGTCGCTCGGGTACCAGATCGGGTCGATCTTCTCGGTGGGGCTGACGCCGCTGCTGGCCGCGGTGTTCGTGCAGCTCGGGGGCGGGTCGCCGTGGATCCTGTGCGGGTACCTCGGGGTGTACGCGGTGCTGACGATCGTGGCGGCGGTGTTCGCGGTGGATCCGCGGGCGGTGGCGCGGCGGGTGCGGCGGGCTGACGTTTCGCGCTGGGCGACAGTTCTCGCCTTCCGGAGGCCGTGAGGTGTCGCTGAGCGCGAAACCTCGGTGCTCGCCGCGGGGCGGCTCGGGCCCGCGCCCTACGTCCGCAGGACCACGTCGGCCAGGGCGGCCGGGTCCTCGGCGGCGATGAAGGCCTGTTCCTGCGCGGCCCAGCGGTCCCACTCGCGTGCGAAGACCTCGCCGTCGCGTCCGATCGCCCGGTCCCACCGCACGGCGTCGTCGGCCTCGAGCCACACCCGCAGGGACGCCAGCGGTGCCGACGCCCGGGACAACGCCCCGCACCCCTCGACCACGATCGGCAGGTCGGGGTCCACCGACGCCCAGTCCGTGGGCGCGTCAGCCGCCCAGTCCCAGCGTCGGAACCCGCTCGGCGCTCCGAGGACGTCCGTCACCACGGCATCGGCAGCCGCACGCAGGCCGTCCCACCCCGGGTACAGGTCGTCCAGGTGCACGAGCTGCGCACCGAGCTGCTCTGAGACCTGTGCTCCGAGGGTGGTCTTGCCCGTGCCGGACCGGCCGTCGATGAGCACGACGGCGCGCCGACTCGTGGCAGCGGCGACACCGGCAGCAGCAGCGGCCAGGCCGGGGGCGAGGTCACCGGCGGTCGTACCCGTCGCGCGCTCGCCGTCCGTCGTGCCGGCTACAGGCGTCGCGTCAGGCACGCCACGTCCCCACGCTCACAGCGACGGCGATCGACACCACGCCGATGCCGACCAGCACCGCCACCATCGCCCACTCCGGCCCGGCGAACCGTGCGACCCGCGCCCAGGTCCGCCGTCCGGGAGCACCGAACCCCCGTGACTCCATCGCCACCGCCAACGTCGTCGCCCGGCGCAGCGCGAGCACGAGCAGCGCGAACGCCATGGTCGCTCCGCGGCGGAGCCGTCCGGAGTCGGCGAGTCCTCGGGCGCGCCGGGCCATCGCGAGCTGTCGCCAGTCGTCGACGAGCAAGGTCATCATCCGGACGGCGGCGAGCGCTCCGAGCACGAACCGCGCGGGCAGCCGGAGCACCTGCGCGAGCCCGTCGGCCAGGTCGGTCGGGTCGACCCGTACGAAGAGCGCGATGGCCGGCACGCCCACCGCGAGGACCCGGAGTGCAGTCGCCAACGCCAGCGTGAGCGACCCGTCGGTGACGTGCGCGAACCCGGGGTCGAACCACTCCCGACCCGAGGGCCTGCCGTACAGCGCGATGCTCACCGCCGTCAGCGGCACCGCGACGAGCACCGGTGCGAGTCGGAGCAGCAGGGTCCGGACCGGCAGGCGCAGGAGCGGCAGCAGAGCGAGTTCGAGCGCCAGGGCGACGGCGGCCGAGACGACGTCGAGGCTGAGCACCAGGCAGACGCCGAGGGCGAGCACACCGACCAGGGAGGCGACCGGCTGGACGCCGGGGATGCCGGTCGCGCGGGCCGGCAGCGGTCGTCGCGCCGGGTCCGTTCGGTCGGTTCCGTCCGCCACGTCCGCCCCATCCGCCGCGTCCGTCCGGTCGTCCGTGTCGGTCCGGTCTGGAGGCCCGGGGCGGCGTCCGGCTGTCGGTCCCGTCTCCGGGGCGGTCGCGACCGACGGCCCCTGGTCGCGCCCGACGGTCCGGGCGCCGTCCGGCCCGAGCACGACCTCGTCGGCGTCGAGTGCCCGGACGAGGTCGCGGTCGTGGGTGACCGCCACCACCGCGGTGCCGGCGTCAGCCAGGGCCCCGAGTCGCCCGACGACGGCCTGCCACGTGGCTCGGTCCTGCCCGGAGGTCGGTTCGTCGAGCACGACGACCGGCGGCCGGGCGGCGATGACCGAAGCGATCGCGAGTCGTCGTTGTTCACCCCCGGACAGGGTGAAGGGGTTGGCGTCGGCCAGGTGTGCCAGCCCGAACTCGTCGAGCAGCGCTGTGGCTCGTTCGGCGGCGTCAGGCGCATCGAGTGCTCGGGGGCCGGCCTCGATCTCCTCGCGGACGGAGCGGGCGACGAACTGGTGCTCGGGGTCCTGGAACACCGTGCCGATCCGGGCGGCGAGTTGGCGGCTCGTCCAGGTGTGCGGCGCTGCGCCGAGACCGTCGGCGAGGGTGTCGGTGGCGTCGAGCTCGCCGGCGGCCGGTGCCAGCAGGCCTGCGAGGGTGAGCCCGAGCGTCGACTTGCCGACGCCGTTCGGGCCGGTGACCGCGAGGACCTGCCCTGCCCGGAGCCCGAGGTCGATGCCGTTCCCGACCGCTTGCTTCCCCCGTGCCGTGCCGAGCCCCCGGGCTTCGAGCAGCACCACCGCCGCCTCGCCGAGCTCTCCCTCGCCGAGCGGGCGGAATGCCGCGGTCGCCCCGCTGGACGCCCCGGGCATTTCGCCCGCTCGTCCGCGCGACGTCATCTCACGCGCTCCCTCGCCGCGCTCCCCCTCGCCGCGCTCTCCCTCGCCGAGCGGGCGGAATGCCGCGGTCGCCCCGCTGGACGCTCCGGGCATTTCGCCCGCTCGTCCGAGCGAACGCCGCAGCCGCCGAGCCGAACCACGCGCCGGCTCGGCACCGGGCGCCCAGACCCCGGCCGCCGTGAGCGCCTCGCCGTGGTCCGCCAGCACCCGGGCCGGCGGACCGTCCGCGACCACGCCGCCGCCTGGTTCGAGCAGCACGAGCCGATCGACCAGGTCCAGCCAGGTGCCGATCCGGTGCTCCACCACGAGCAGCGTCGCCCCGGTCTCGTCGAGCAGTGCCCGGACGGCGTCGTGCACCTGCGCCACGCCGTCCGGGTCGAGGTTCGCGCAGGGTTCGTCGAGCACGAGCGCACCCGGCCGCATCGCGAGCACGCCCGCGAGCGCCAACCGCTGCCGCTGCCCACCGGAGAGCTGCGCGGTGGAACGGTCGAGCGGCAGGTCGAGGCCGACGACGTCGAGCGCCGTCCGCACCCGGTCCCAGGTCTCGTCGCACGCGACGCCGGCGTTCTCGCAGCCGAAGGCCACGTCGTCGCCGACGCGGGACATCACGGTGTGTGCCTCGGGGTCCTGCATGACGAGACCGACACGCCCGCGGACCGCGCGGGGGTCGGCCTCGTCGACCAGGAGTGTCCCCTGCACCGAAGCAGCGGTGTCGTCGGTGGCGTCGGGCTCGTCGGGCAGCACGCCGGCCACCGCTCGCAGGAGCGTCGACTTGCCGGCACCGGACGGCCCGACGACGGCGACCCGCTCCCCCGGCTCGACGGTCAGGTCGACGTCACGGACGGCCCAGGCGTCTCGCTCCGGGTACCGCCAGCCCCAGCCACGGAACACGATCCGCGCCCCGCGCACGCCAACACCTGCGCCGGCGTCGCCGCCGGTGGAAGGGGACGTCGCCGACGGAGCGCGCACGGTCACACCAGGGCGCGGGGCTCGCGGCGGCTGTGCTCGCGGCCGGCCGCGAAGGACGACAGCACCCCGGTGCGGGCGAGAGCCCGGACGATGAGCCACGAGCCCGCCCCCGCGATCACGGCGCCGGAGATCACCGCACAGATCACGTAGACGACCTTGAAGGCGACGTCGAGCCCCGGGTACCAGAGGACGGTGTCGTTGATGCCGAGCGCGAGTCCGGCCGCGGCACCGGCGAGCACGACGACCGGCAGGCGGTAGACGCGGTACAGGAACAGCGCGAGGACGATCTCGGCGCCGAGACCCTGGACGAGCCCGGCCTCGAGCGTGAGCCATCCCCACTGGGTGCCGAACAACGCCTCCACCGAAGCGGCGACCATCTCGCCGTAGAGCGCGGCGCCGGGCTTGCGGACGACGATCGCGACGAGCGGACCGGCGAGCAGCCAGACCCCGCCGAACAGGGCCTTCGTGCCGGGGAGCACGAGGTCCATGACGGCGCTGATGGGCTCGTAGCCGAACTCCCAGAGCCGGAAGACGACTCCGAGGGCCACCGCGAGGACACTCGCGACGACGATGTCGACGACCCGCCAACGCAGCGATCGCCGCGGAGCGGTGGTGACGGTTGTGGACGTGCCTGAAGGCATGCTGCTGACTCCTCCCTGCGCCGGCATGATCCGGATCAGGTTCGACGGTCGGAGCGCCGATCGCTCCCTCTCAGCCCGGCGGTCCCGGACTCCCGTGTGTGTGCCAGCAGTCTAGACGCGGTCGCGACCGCGTGACGTAACGGGAGGCCCGTGGCGGCGTCGCCACGGGCCTCCCGTTGCGTCAGGTGCTCACTTCTTGAGCGCGCGCACCAGCTTGCGGAGGACACGCCCGGTCACCCAGACCAGTGGGATGCTCACGACCATCAGCGAGATCAGATTCGGCTCGAACTCCAGATCCTTGCCCGGTCGGCGGACGTAGGCGCCGACGGGGGCCGACAGGCCGCCGCCACCGCCACCACCGTTCTCGTCGTCCCCGCCGCCTCCGAAGCCGAACCAGCTGACGGACACGGGGATGAGGGTCTGGTCGCCGACCTCGACGGGTTCTCCGTAGTTCGTGGAGACCCCGAGCGGGCGGACCTGGTCTGCGATCTTCGAGACGATGTTGGCCATGCGCGCGACGCTACTCGTCCGTTCCTCCACAGGCCGCGGGGCGCATCACGCATCCACAGCTGGGCCTTGTCTGCGGACGCGGACGAGCGCCGCCGATATGTTGGCCGCACCCACACCTGGAGGACCGTTTGCACACCTGGCCCGGAAACCCGTACCCGCTCGGGGCGACCTACGACGGGAGCGGCACGAACTTCGCGCTGTTCTCCGAGGTCGCCGAGCGCGTCGAACTCTGTCTGTTCGATTCCGACGGCAACGAAGAATGCGTCCGCCTGCTCGAGGTGGACGCCTACGTCTGGCACGCGTACCTCCCCAACATCGGCCCCGGGCAGCAGTACGGCTTCCGCGTGCACGGCCCGTACGACCCGGACTCCGGCGCGCGCTGCAACCCGTCGAAGCTCCTGCTCGACCCGTACGCCAAGGCGACCAGCGGCGAGATCGACTGGGACCAGTCGCTCTTCTCGTACACGTTCGGCGACCCGGACTCGACCAACGACGAGGACTCCGCGTCGCACATGATGAAGGGCGTCGTGATCAACCCCTTCTTCGACTGGCAGGGGGATCGTCCGCCGCGCACGCCGTACGGCGAGACCGTCATCTACGAAGCGCACGTCAAGGGGCTCACCGAGACCCACCCGGACGTGCCGGAAGAGCAGCGCGGCACCTACGCCGGCGTCGCCCACCCCGCGGTCATCGAGCACCTGCAGCGCCTCGGCGTCACCACGCTCGAGCTCATGCCGGTGCACCAGTTCGTGAACGACTCGACCCTGCAGGACAAGGGGCTGTCGAACTACTGGGGCTACAACACCATCGGCTTCTTCGCGCCGCACTCGGCGTACTCGTCGTCGGGCGACCAGGGCCAGCAGGTCCAGGAGTTCAAGACGATGGTGCGCGAGCTGCACCGCGCCGGCATCGAGGTCGTCCTCGACGTCGTCTACAACCACACCGCCGAGGGAAACCACCTCGGCCCGACGCTGTCGTTCCGCGGCATCGACAACGCGGCCTACTACCGCCTGGTCGACGACGACAAGAAGTTCTACATGGACTACACGGGCACGGGGAACTCGCTCAACGTCGGGCACCCGCACTCGCTGCAGCTCATCCTCGACTCGCTCCGCTACTGGGTGACCGAGATGCACGTCGACGGATTCCGCTTCGACCTCGCCTCGGCGCTGGCCCGCGAGTTCTACGAGGTCGACCGGCTGTCGGCCTTCTTCGAACTGGTGCAGCAGGACCCGATCGTGTCGCAGGTCAAGCTCATCGCCGAGCCGTGGGACGTCGGCCCCGGTGGCTACCAGGTCGGCAACTTCCCGCCCCAGTGGTCCGAGTGGAACGGCAAGTACCGCGACACCGTCCGTGACTTCTGGCGCGGTGAGTCGTCGACGCTCGGTGAGTTCGCCTCGCGGATCTCCGGCTCGGCCGACCTGTACGAGCACGACGGCCGCACGCCCAAGGCGAGCATCAACTTCATCACCGCGCACGACGGCTTCACGCTGTACGACCTGGTGGCCTACAACGAGAAGCACAACGAGGCCAACGGCGAGGACAACAACGACGGCGAGAGCCACAACCGGTCGTGGAACTCCGGAGCCGAGGGCCCGACCGACGACGAGGCCGTGAACGCCCTGCGGCTGCAGCGTCGCCGGAACTTCCTGGCGACCCTGCTCCTGAGCCAGGGTGTGCCGATGATCGCGCACGGAGACGAGCTCGGCCGGTCGCAGTCCGGCAACAACAACGTCTACGCGCAGGACTCCGAGCTCAGCTGGATCGACTGGGACAGCGCGGACGAAGACCTCATCCAGTTCACCGCCGACGTGGTGAAGCTGCGGCACGACCACCCCACGTTCCGCCGGACCCGGTACTTCAACGGTCGTCCTGTCCGACGTGGCGAGGGCGAGCCGCTGCCCGACGTGGTGTGGCTGACCCCCTCGGGCGACGCGATGGACCCCGAGGACTGGGACTCCGGCTTCGGCAAGAGCGTCGGCATGTACCTGAACGGCGAGGGCATCCGCGGACGCGACGCCCGTGGTGAGCGCGTCACCGACGTCGGCTTCATCACGTACTTCAACGCCCACGACGACGTCGTGACCTTCACGCTCCCACCCGAGGAGTACTCCCCCGGCTGGACCGTCCGGATCGACACCGCCGACCCCGGCGCGCGCGACGAGGTGCTCGACGCGGGTACCCCGCTCGACGTCCCCGCCCGGTCGATGATCGTGCTGCGTGCCGAGCCCGACCACGAGGTCACCAGCACCCCGGTCGACGCCGAGCAGGACGGCGCCCCAGCACCGGACGCCCCGCAGGACTCCGTCACACCGGTGAACCCGGCCGGTTCCACCGCACCGAGCGGAACCGCCCGATGACCGCCGGAACGCCCGGCGCCGCGAACCGCGTCCCCGCGTCGACCTACCGGCTGCAGGTCTCGGCCGACTTCGACCTCGATGCCGCACGCGACCTGGTCGACTACGTGCACGACCTCGGTGCCGACTGGCTGTACCTGTCGCCGGTGCTGCAGGCCGAGTCCGGGTCGAACCACGGCTACGACGTGGTCGACCACACGCGGGTCGACACCGACCGTGGTGGCGACCAGGCGATGCGGGCGTTGGCCGAGGCCGCGCACGCCGTCGGCCTCGGGGTCATCGTCGACGTGGTGCCGAACCACGTCGGCGTCGCGACCCCCGAGTCGAACCCGTGGTGGTGGTCCCTGCTCGAACTCGGGCAGGGCTCCCCCGTGGCCTGGGCCTTCGACGTGGACTGGGAAGCCGGCGACGGCAAGCTCCGCGTCCCGGTGCTCGACGACCGGCTGCTCGACGCCGTCACGCTCGACACGTCCGACGCCGAGCGTCCGGTGCTCCGCGTCGGCGAGACCGCCTACCCCACCGCCCCCGGAACGGTGCACGACGGCGACACCGTCGAGACCGTGCACGACCGCCAGCACTACGCGTTCGTGCACTGGAAGCGCGCCGACCACGACCTGAACTACCGCCGGTTCTTCGCGGTGAACACCCTCGCGGCGATCCGCGTCGAGGAGCCCGAGGTCTTCGCGGCCTCGCACGGGGTCATCGGCGGCTGGTTCCGCGACGGACTCGTCGACGGCCTGCGCATCGACCACCCGGACGGGCTGTACGACCCGGCGGGCTACCTGCAGGACCTGGCGGAGCTGACCGGTGGGGCCTACACCCTCGTCGAGAAGATCCTCGAGCCGGGCGAGCAGCTGCCGAGTTCGTGGCCGGTCGACGGCACCACCGGGTACGACGCCCTCGGGGTGCTCGACCGCGTGTTCGTCGACCCCGCGGGCGAACAGGCGCTGACCGCGGCGTCGGGCGCCGAACCGACCGACTGGCAGCAGCTCACGCACGACACCCGACGGGGCATCGCAGACGGCATCCTCGGCAGCGAGGTCGAGCGGCTCGCACGCCTGCTCGCACCGAGCGCCGTGACGGAGACGATCACGCACGAGCGGATCGTCGACGCGGTCGCCGAGATCGTGGCCTCGTTCGACGTGTACCGCACGTACCTGCCCGAGGGCGCCCACCACCTCATCACCGCGCTCGAGCGCGCCGCCGAGGCCCGCCCGGACCTCGACGACGTCATCGACCGGATCGCACCGGCACTCGTCGACCCGACGGACGCCGCGGCAGTCCGACTGCAGCAGACCAGCGGCATGGTGATGGCGAAGGGTGTCGAGGACACGGCGTTCTACCGCACCTCGCGCCTGTCGTCCCTGAGCGAGGTCGGCGGCGACCCGAGCGTCTTCGCGGTCTCGGTCGCGGACTTCCACCAGGCCCAGCGCGAACGGCTCGGCAGCTGGCCGCACACCATGACGACGCTCACCACGCACGACACGAAGCGCAGCGAGGACACCCGCGCCCGCATCGCCGTGCTGGCCGAGCTCGGCGACGAGTGGGCCGCCACGCTCGAGCGTCTGCAGTCGCTCGTGCCGTTGCAGGACCGCGTGTTCGCCGACCTGCTCTGGCAGGCGATCGTCGGCGCCCGGCCCGCCAGCCGTGAGCGTCTGCACGCGTACGCCGAGAAGGCCTCCCGCGAAGCCGGTGACAGCACCACCTGGACCGAGCCCGACGAGGCGTTCGAGCAGCAGATGCACGCGATCGTCGACGCCGCGTTCGACGACCCGGACGTGGTCGCCGTGCTCGACGCCCTCGACGAGCAGATCGACGCCGCCGGGTGGTCGAACGGTCTCGCCCAGAAGCTCGTGCAGCTCACCGCCCCGGGCGTCCCCGACGTCTACCAGGGCACCGAGTTCTGGGACCGCTCGCTCGTCGACCCCGACAACCGTCGTCCGGTCGACTACGCCGAGCGGCGTCGCGTGCTCGCCGAGCTCGACGGCCCGGACGACGACGGCCCCGAGGACCTGCCGACCATCGGCATCGACGGTGCCGCGAAGCTCCTGGTCACGACCCGCGCACTGCGCATCCGTCGGGACCACCCGGAGCTGTTCACCCGGTACCTGGAGCTCGAGGCCACCGGCAGCGCGGCCGACCACGTCATCGCGTTCGACCGCGGCGGTGCCGTGACGATCGCGACGCGTCTGCCGATCGGCCTCGGCCGCGTCGGCGGTTGGGGCGACACGCTGGTGCACGCCGTCCCCGTCGAGCGCATCGACCTGCTCACCGGCCGACGCGTCCCCGCCGACCGCGGGATCGCGCTGGCCGACCTGCTCACCACCTACCCGGTCGCGCTCCTCGTGCCCGCCGACGCGGTCGGTGCAGCCGGCCACGCCGACGCGGTGACCGCCGTGTCCGACGCGAGCGGTGCCTCCCGGCCCGCCGCCGGCCGCACGCCGGACGCCACCGAGACCGACGCGCAGGCCGAGATCGACATCCTGGAGGGTCACGCATGACCGCACCTGACCGTTACGCCGTCTGGGCGCCCGAGCCGGACCGGGTCCGGCTCGTCGTCGACGACGTCGAGTACCCGCTCACCAAGGGCGACGACGACTGGTGGTCCACCGACGCCGTGATGCCGGTCGTCGGCGCACGGTACGGGTTCCGCATCGGCGACGACGACGCGGTCCGACCGGACCCGCGCAGCCGCTACCAGCCCGAGGGCGTGCACGGCCCGTCCGAGGTCGTCGACCCCGCACGGTTCGCGTGGACCGACGAGTCGTGGACCGGACGCTCGGCCCGCGGCGCCGTGATCTACGAGATGCACGTCGGCACCTACACGCCCGAGGGCACGCTCGACGCTGCCGCCCAGAAGCTGGACCACCTGGTCGAGCTCGGGGTCGAGTTCGTCGAGCTGCTCCCCGTCAACGCCGTCAACGGCGAGTGGAACTGGGGCTACGACGGGGTCGGCTGGTTCTCCGTGCACGCCCCGTACGGCGGCCCGGACGCCTACGACCGGTTCGTCGACACGGCGCACGCGCTGGGGCTCGGGGTCATCCAGGACGTCGTCTACAACCACCTCGGTCCGAGCGGCAACTACCTGCCGCTGTACGGCCCGTACCTGCTGGCCGGGCTCGGCAACACCTGGGGTGACTCGGTGAACGTCGAGCACCCCGAGGTCCGCCGGTACGTGCTCGACAACGTGCGCATGTGGTTCCGCGACCACCACGTCGACGGGCTCCGGCTCGACGCCGTGCACGCGATCCGCGACACAACGCGCCCGCACGTGCTGGCCTCGATGGCCGACGAGACCGACGCCTACTCGTCGTTCATCGGGCGTCCGCTGTCGCTCATCGCGGAGTCCGACCTCAACGACCCGGTGATGTTCCGGCCGCGCGAGGCCGCCGGTTACGGCCTCGCCGGGCAGTGGTCGGACGACTTCCACCACGCCGTGCACGTGGCGCTCACCGGCGAGACGAACGGCTACTACGCCGACTTCGCTCCGCTGTCGGCGCTGGCGAAGGTGCTCGAGGACGGCTTCTTCCACGACGGCACCTGGTCGTCGTTCCGCGGCAAGCGGCACGGCCGGCCGATCGACCGCGGGACCTCCCCCGCGACGGCCCTGGTCGTCGCGAACCAGAACCACGACCAGATCGGCAACCGCGCCGCCGGCGACCGGCTCGCCGCGACGCTCGACGACGAGGGGCTCGTGATCGCCGCGGCCCTGACGCTGCTCGGGCCGTTCACGCCGATGCTGTTCATGGGCGAGGAGTTCGCGGCCTCGACACCGTGGCAGTTCTTCACCTCGCACCCGGAGCCCGAGCTCGGCAAGGCCACCGCCGAAGGGCGCATCGCCGAGTTCGCCGAGCACGGGTGGGACGAGTCAGCGGTGCCGGACCCGCAGGACCCGACGACGTTCACCAACTCCAAGCTCGACTGGGCCGACGTCAGCTCGGAGCGCGGTGCGGCGATCCTGCGTGCCTACCGGGTGCTCATCGCCCTGCGGCGCACCGACCAGGCGTTCGTCGACCACCGCTACGAGGCGAACGCCGTCCGCTTCAGCGAGGACCGGCGTTGGCTGGTGCTCACCCGCGGGCTGCTCGGCCCCGATGTGGCTCCGGTGCACGTCGTGGTGAACTTCGCCGACGACGCAGCCGAGGTCCCGGTGCCCGACGCCGTGGGCGAGGAGCTCTACGGCTTCGGCGCGACCGAGGTGGACGCCGGCGTCGTCCGGTTCCGCGGCCGCGGCGTGGTTGTGCTGCGCTAGCCAACCGCGTGCTGCGCGAGCCAACCGCGAGCCGCAGCTCCGCACGCACGAACTCCGCACGCACGAACGGCGACGAACCCACCGGGTCCGTCGCCGTTCGTGCGTTCGTGTGTCCCCGCCTCAGGCGGCGTGGTCGGAGACCGCGTGCGCGTTCTTCCGCACCGAGGGCAGCTTGCGGTGGTCCTTGAGCAGGGACCGGGTCTCGCGGATCCGGCGGTCGATGCCCCACTTCGTCACGAGCGCCAGGCTCTCGCGCACGATGTTGCCGCTCATCTTCGAGACGCCGAACTCCCGCTCGGTGAAGGTGATCGGCGTCTCCACGACCCGCAGACCCGCTTCAAGAGCACGCCAGCACAGGTCCACCTGGAAGCAGTACCCCTTCGACGCCACACCGGCGAGGTCGATCCGCTCGAACGCCCGCGACGTGAAGACCCGGAACCCGCCGGTGGCGTCGCGCACCGCGATGCCCAGGGCGAGACGCGTGTACAGGTTGCCACCGCGCGAGAGCAGGAGGCGGTACCAGGGCCAGTTCTCGACCTTGCCGCCCTTGATCCACCGGGAGCCGAGCACCAGGTCGTTCGAGTCCGCGAGCTCGAGCATCCACGGCAGGTACTCGGGGTGGTGGGAGCCGTCGGCGTCCATCTCGACGAGCTTGGCGTAGCCGTGTTCCAGGCCCCACGCGAAGCCGGACAGGTACGCGCCGCCCAGGCCGTCCTTGACGGTGCGGTGCATGACGTGCACCCGATCGGTCTCGCGGGCGATGGCGTCCGCGATGTCGCCGGTGCCGTCGGGTGAGTTGTCGTCGACGACGAGCACGTGCACGGAGTCGTCGGTCGCGGCCAACGTGCGCTCGACGATCGGCCGGACGTTCTCGGCTTCGTCGTAGGTCGGGATGATGACCAGGGTCTCGCTCATGGTGCTCCTCGTGCTCGCAGTCGAATGTATCGCTGGCTTGGTGGGTCAATCCGACGAGAGGTCTGCGAACACGATCAGATTGTCCGTGTAGTGCCCGGTGGCGGTGTCGAACGTGCCGTCGCAGGTGATGAGTCGGAGTTGCGGAGTAGGGGTGGGGCCGTAGACGTCGCTCGTCGGGAACGCCGACTTGGCGGCGCGTTCGGAACGGTCCACGGTGAAGGTGCGGGTGCTGCCGTCGGACATCCGGACGTGGACCCCGTCGCCGGCGACCAGTTCGTCGAGCCGGAAGAACACCGCGGCGCTCGTGGGGCTGTCGACGTGACCGGCGATGACGGCGGGGCCGACCTCGCCGGGGACGATCCCGTCGCTGAACCAGCCCGCGCTGTCCCAGTCGACGGGCGGGTCGAGTTCTCCGGCAGCGCCGCGGTGCAGGTCCTCGAGCGAGGACCGCACGCCGATGGCCGGGATCGACACGCTGACCGGTGTGGCCGTCGAGCGGGCCTCGGGTGCGGCCGGATCCTGGAACCCGTCGGTGCCGGAACCCGAGGACGAAGAAGACGACTGCGACGGGGACGCTGACGCCGACGACGCGGCACGCTCCCCCGCGCCGCCGCCCACCGTCGACGCGACCGCCACCCCGGCCACGCCCCCGACCACCACGACGGCGGCGACCACGGCACCGATGACCACGCCTCGGCGCCGGACGGCCGAGACGCGCCCGGCGCTCCGACGGCCGCTCACGAGCCGGCTCCGACGTCGCTGGCACAGCCCCCGAGCACGTCGGAGGTCAGCATCGTCGAACCGATGGCCAGCCAGGCGTCTCCGTAGTAGGTCGGTGTGGTCGCCGCCGTCCGGGCGGCCCGCTCGAGGTCGTCGGCAGCCGCACGGGAGGAACCCGCGGCCTGCTCGGCAGCGGCCCGCGCGGTGTAGGCCAGCGCGTTCGTGTCCTGCGTCACCGGGGTGCCACCGAGGTCGAGCTGCGAGGCGAGCCGCGTCGTCCGTCCGAGCGTGGGCGCGAGGGCCGCCGCGAGCTCCCGGTCGGGCGCCGAACACGCCTCGGCGTACCGGAGCGGCGTCCGCATCGCGTCGTACCCGTAGAGCACGCGCCCGTCCCCACCGACGGGCGGCATCGGGTCCACCGATCCGTCGGCGTGGACCTGGGACCAGTCGCTGGGCAGGTCGGAGGCGTCCAGCACGGCGGCCGTCGCGGCGCGCGAACCCCGGTTCAGCGCGTTCCAGCGGTCGTCCCCGGTGGCGTCCGCCAGCACCGAGAAGGCCACGGGCGAGGCGTACGAGGCGTTGTACCGGTAGGGCTCCTGATCCGCCCACGGTCCGGGCAGCAGGATCGTGCCGAGGTCCGTCCGGGCCGTCTCGTGCTGGAGGATCCCCGCCGCGATGCGCTTCCCCGCGGCGGTGTACCGGTCGTCGTCCCAGGCCTTCCCCGCGAGCACGAGGGCCCGGGCGGCGTCGAGGTCGGCGTCGCTCGCGGACTGCTCGTCGGCGACGCCCCCGTCGGACGTCCACCGCCACGCCAGCAGGTCGTCGTCGGTGAGCAGGTGGTCCCTCGTCCACTCCCAGATCGCGTCGAAGCGCGCACGGTCGTCGTTCGCGTAGGCGATGAGCAAGCCGTACGCCTGCCCCTCGCTGACGGTGTCACCACCCTGGTCGGTGCGGACGACGCGACCGTCCTCGACGTAGCGGTCCAGGAACGCCGACCGCAGCTGCTGCGGCGAGCGCGCCGCGTCGGGCGCGGTGGTCGAGGTCGGGGTCGCCGTGCCGCGAGCGGCGGTCGTGGTGCTCGACGACCAGGGGCGGACCGCGACGATCGCGACGACGATGGCGACGATGACGGCCGCCGCGGCGGCGACCGGTATCCAGGTCCTGCGGGTCATGCTGGCCTGCCTCTCCGGGGATGGTGGGGGGGGTCGAAGAGGAGGCGCGGATCGCGTGGGCCGTGCAGCGCACGTGATCCGCGCCTCCAGTCCGGGGCGTCAGCGGAACAGCGAGCGGAGCATCGCGACGGCCGCGTGGACCGCCTCGGTCACCGGACGGTCAGCGGCTGTGCCGCCACCGCCGGTCTGCACCCCGCCGGACGGGGTGGCGGCGGTCGCGGCGGCGTCCGTCACGGGCACGACCGTCAGGTTGCCCTTGCTGTCGTCGAGGACGAACAGGGTCGAGACGGTGTTGCCGGCGAGGTCGACCTTCGCGGTGCCCCGCTGGCCGCTGCCGGAGACGTCGAGCGACCACTTGCCGGCGTCGACCGTTGCGTACTTGGTGGCGGTGCCGAAGGTGGCATCCTCGGCGATCGGGGTGCCGTCGGAGGTCTGCACGTCGACGCGCTTCGCGGTGGTGGCGGCCTGCACGAGCCGGAGCTTCGCCTTGCCGTCGCCGGGCTGCTGCAGGTCGTCGGTGAACGCGGTCGTCTTCAGCCCGTCGTTCTTGCCGTAGGCGACGACGGTGCTGGCGTCGCCCTTCTGCACGGTGACGTCGGTGGAGATGACCGGGGTGGAACCCGGCGCGTCGGCGGCGCGCATCGACAGGACGTAGGTGCCGACCGGCAGCTTCTCGTACGGGCTGACCTGGCCGTAGGTGACGTCGTCGAGTTCGAAGACGGTCTTCCCCCCGGCGAGGCTGGACAGTTCGACGTCGACGCCCTTCGTGTCCGGCGACAGGTGTCCGACGCGGAGCCAGCCCTGGTCGGCGGTCGCGGCGGAAGCGGTCTGGGGGGCGGCGAGCCCGACGGTCGCGGCGACGAGTGTGGCGGCGAGCGCTCCGATGACGACGGTGCGGCGGCGGTTCGTGGTGTGTGCGGTCATGATGGTGCTCCTTCGGGTCGAGGTGCGGTTGGCGTGCGGTCGTCGTGTCGAGGTGTGGTTCGTGGGGTTGTCATCCGGGCCGCCGCGCGAGCGGGCGGAATGCCAGGGTGTGCGCCGGAGTCCCCCGGGCATTTCGCCCGCTCGTCCAGCGGGCGTTCCGCCCCGACGTGTTCGCGGGGAGCGGTTCCGCGGCCGATCCGGCGAGCGGGCGGAATGCCGGGGTGAGCGCCGGAGCCCTCCGGGCATTTCGCCCGCTCGCCCAGCAACAGCACCAGCTCCAGCCCCGGCGCGGCCGAGCGATCGGGGGTCACGAGGCGCTCGTCGCGGTCGTCGTCGGGTCGGCCGGGGTGTACGTCACCGTGAGCCGTGCTCCCTCACGCTCGACCGAGTCCGGCCGGAACGCCTGGGACATGGCGTCGAAGGTCCGAGCGACCCGTGCTGCCGACGCGTCGTCGCTCGTGTGCAGGACGACGGTGCGGAACGGCTGGCCGGTCTCCCCGGTGCGCGGGGTGAACCGGTCGACCCGCACGTCCTGGTCGGCGAGCACCTGTCCGAGCGCGATCATCGCCCGCGAGTCGACCTGTCCGGCACGGAACTGCGACTTCGTGCCGTCGTCCGCACGCAGGGCCGGGTTCGACGCGAGCTCGGTTCCCAGGGTCTTCCGGACGTCGGTGGCCCGGGTGATCGCCGTCTCGGCGGCGCTGGCTCCCTCGGCATGGATCCGGCGGACCTCGACCTGCTGGTCACCGGTGCCGAAGGTCGCGACGGCCGTGGAGTTCTCGATCGCCTGTCGGACGTCGGTGGACGAGTTGCCGCCGGTGCGCATGGAGTCCGTCGTGATGACGTAGTCCGAGTCCTTCCAGCCGTTCGGGGACTGCCGTTCCACTGCTCCGTCGGTGTCGAGCTTGTAGTACCAGACGACGTTGTTCCGGGCGAAGCCGTCGTCCACGAGGTCGACCCACATGGCGTCGTCGACCAGCAGACGCGAGGACTTCGGCACGTTGTCGCCCACCCACTGCTCGGCCTGCTGCATGGGCAGGTCGAGGTTGCCCAGCAGGAAGCCCCGCAGCTGCGTCCCCCACAGCGGCACCGCGACGACGAGGGCCGCAGCCGCGACGACGGCCCAGGTGATGCCGAGGCCGCGCCGTGCCCTCGGGCCGAACCGGCCCCGGGTGTGGACCCGACCGGCGATCGTCAGGACGGCACGCTCGACGGTGTACGCGACGAGGAGCGCTGCGAACGGGATGAGCATGATGACGTAGGGCACCGGCAGGTACCCGTTCGGCCGGAACATCACCGCGAGCAGGAACACGAGCATCGCGGCGATCGGTCGGACCCGTCGCAGGAACAGCCCGACGACGGCCGCGACCGAGCCGAGCACGATGAACACCGGGTCGAGTGCCCACCACTGCGCGGCCGCCTCGTTCGCCAGGCTGCCCCCGTCGAACACGGATCCGGAAGCGGTCCGCGACCCGAGCTGGTAAGTGACGCCCTCCCACAGGCTGACTCGCCCGTTGCCCGGCACGAGTTCGCCCTTCACCGCGGCGAGCAGCAGGTACCCGCCGCCGATCAGCACGAGCACGGCCCCGGCGACGCTGAGCGTGTACCGGCGGGTGCTCTTGTCGGCGCGACGCACGGCCATCCAGATCAGGAACGGCAGTGCGAGCAGGTAGGTCTCCTTGGACAGCACGGCGATGCCGAGGCAGGCAGCGGCACCGGCGAACCCGGCGAGCTGCTGGCGACGGCTCAGCACGAGGACGAACGCGGCGAGCAGCCAGGGCGTCGCCACGTTGTCGATGTACACGGTGCGGTGGTACTGCAGCGCGAGCGGTGACAGCGCGAAGACGAGTCCGGCCGCGGCCGCCGTGATCCGTCCGGCACCGAGACGGCGGGCCAGGACGAACAGCAGGATGCTCGAGACGGCGGAGAAGAACACCATGGCCTCGCGCCCGGCCTCCACCGCGAAGGGGTACCGCGCGAACGCCCCGGTCAACCCGGTGTACCCGGCGATCTGGATCCATCCGAGCGGCGGGTGGTCGTACCAGTACGTGTAGTGGGTGAGCTCGCCGAGGTTCGTGATCGCCCACGCCTGTGCGGTGTAGGTCCCCTCGTCGTCGATGCGCTGCGGTGTGCCCGACATGTTCCAGGCCTGGACGAGCACGGTCACCGCGACGACGGGCAGCAACCACGTCAGGCTGGCCGCGTGCCGGCGGAACCACGCCCCGACGCCGGCCCGGTGCGCGGTGGTGCCACCACGGATCGGGATGCCCGTGGTGTCGGTGATGCTGGCGGTCATCGGGTGCCTCCCGTGGTGGTGCCGGCGAACGCACGATCGGACGACGCTGCGCCCGCGGACGACGCTGCGCCCGCGGACGACGCTGCGCCCGATCCGTCCAGGTCCGAGGCGAAGCCGACCACCTGTCCGGTGCGGTGCTGGCCGGTGTGCTCGGTCTTCTCCCACCCGTTCTGGCCCTTGGCGTGCCGGACGACTGCCCGGACCGCCGCGGCGGCGAGGAACACCTGGTACGGCACCAGGCCGAGCACGAGCCGCACGTAGTCGCGGAACCGGACCTTCTCGCCGTACAGACGACCGAACTCGTTCAGCCCGACGATCTCGACGGCGAGCAGCATGAGCGTCGGCGCCACCGGCACGAACGACACGAGGGCGATCGCCGTCGGCACCTTGACGAACAGGATCATCAGGACGCTCAGCGGGATGAGCAGCCCGGTGGCCGCCTGGATGAACGGCATCGTGAGCATGTAGCGGGCGAAGAACCGCTGCCGGAAGGACGGCAGCTTCTTCCACTCCCCCTTGCCCAGCACCTGCAGGAAGCCCTGGTTCCACCGCGTGCGCTGTTTGAGCAGCGAGGCGAAGGTCGGCGGGGTCTCCTCGCGGGTGACGGCCTCGGGGCTGTAGGCGACGACGACCTTCGCGCCGTCGGCGGAGAGCCGCACGCCGAGTTCGCAGTCCTCGGCGAGGCAGTGTGCATCCCAGCCGTTCGACCACTCCAGGCGGGAGCGGGTCACGAAGACGGTGTTGCCCCCGAGGGGGATGAACTTGGACCCGGCGTGGAAGTGCAGGCGCGAGCGGAACCAGAAGTAGTACTCCAGGACGTTCCGGAGCGACCACCAGCTCGACGTGAAGTTCATCAGCTGGACGCCGCCCTGCACCACGTCGGCGTCGGTCTCCTGGAACCGCGAGTCGACGAGGGAGAGCAGCCGCGGGTAGACCTCGTCCTCGGCGTCGAACACCCCGACGATGTCACCCGTCGCGTGCTGGAGCGCCAGGTTCATCGCCTTCGGCTTGTTCTTCGGCAGGGTGTCGTCCACCACGACCTTGATCAGGGAGGGGTGCCGAGCCGCCGCCGCACGCACGACGGCGTCGGTCTCCGGGTCGTCCTCCCCGACGATCGCGATGATCTCGAAGTCGGGGTGGTCCTGGGTCGCGAGCATGTCGAGCGTCTGCCCCATCACGTCCTGCTCGTGCCGACCGGGCACCAGGAGCGTGAACCGGTGCGTCGCCGGACGCGGGGTCTGGCTGAAGCTGGTGGACTTCAGCGCGTCCCGGGAGCGCCAGGCGTGCAGCATCCACCAGAGGGTGGTCAACGCGATGATCGTGAGCAGCACGGAGAGGGCGATGAGGGTCGAGTAGCCGAGCCACTCGCCCAGCGACCAGGCGGCCTGTGGGAGCTGCCCCGAGCCTCCCGTCGGCACGTCCGTGGTTCCTCGGTTCGGGACGTCCCCCGTCGTCCCGGTGTCGTTGTCGGGCTGGAGCAGCGGCCCTGCGGCCGTCAGCAACACGGCTGAGATGGTCATTCGGGGAACCCCTTCGGACGTGTGTCGGTGGACCGGAAGACGAGGGCCTTGTACGCGGCGAACCGGAACGCGGTGCCGAGGACGAGGCCGACGCCGTTGCCGGCGACGTTGTCGGCGAGGGTGGACGTGAAGCCGAGGACGTAGTGCGAGACGAACAGGCAGGCAGCGGCGATGCCGAGGCCGACGAGGTTCGTGGCAGCGAAGAGCAACCCCTCGCGGACGGTCTCGCGGCGGCCGGTCTGGCGCTGGGCACGGAAGGTGATGAAGCGGTTGCCGATCCACGCGATCGAGGTCGCCACGATGGCCGACACGATCTTCGCGGCGATGGGACCGTCCGACATGACGGTGGCGCGGAGCAGGTTGTAGACGCCCAGGTCGATGACGAAGCAGACGGCACCGATGGTGCCGAACGACGCGAGTTGCCTCGCGGTGGCGAGCAGGCGCGGGACCGTGCCAGGGCGCACGGTCCGCACCGCACCGGTGTCGGGTGACACCAGAACGGGGGTATGAGTTCGGGTCATGCCCCCGATTCGGGGGACGCGGACGGGTGGTTTGGGCGGGGTACGCGATTTGCCAGGCCCCTGCCAGATGCGCGACACATGCCGTTCATCTTGACGATCCGTCAGCTGCGGTGGTCATGGGGCGGGCACGACGGACGGGAGGCCCGGTGCCAGCTGGCACCGGGCCTCCCGTCCGTCGGTCGGTT
Organism: Curtobacterium sp. MCLR17_039; assembly: GCF_003234745.1. Classification (NCBI taxonomy): domain Bacteria; kingdom Bacillati; phylum Actinomycetota; class Actinomycetes; order Micrococcales; family Microbacteriaceae; genus Curtobacterium; species Curtobacterium sp. MCLR17_039. Next base: position 305,309 of record NZ_QKTF01000005.1, on the reverse strand, counting down.
GCGTCTACGCGGGGCGCGACGACGGGGACACGTTCTTGGACGCGTCCCGTTCCGGGATGTCGCCGAGTGCCTCGTCGATCGCCGCGAGGGCGTCCGCGTCGAGCTTGACGCCGGCGGCCTTGACGTTGTCGGTGACCTGCTGCGGACGCGAGGCGCCGACGATGGCACTCGCGACGTTGTCGTTCTGCAGGGTCCACGCGATCGCGAGCTGCGCCAGCGTGAGGCCGGCCTGGTCGGCGACGGGCTGCAGGCGCTGCACGGCTTCGAGGACCTCGTCGCGCATGAACCGCTTGATCATGTCCGCGCCGCCCTTCTCGTCCGTGGCTCGCGAGCCCTCGGGCAGGGGCTGCCCCGGCTTGTACTTGCCGGTCAGCACGCCCTGCGCGATGGGCGACCAGACGATCTGCGACAGGCCGAGCTGCTTCGAGGCGGGGACGACCTCGCCCTCGATGACGCGCCAGAGCATCGAGTACTGCGGCTGGTTCGAGATGAGCTGGAAGCCGAGCTCCTTGGCGAGTGCGGCACCGGCGCGGATCTGCTCGGCGGACCACTCGCTGACGCCGATGTAGAGCGCCTTGCCCTGGCGGACGATGTCGGCGAAGGCCTGCATCGTCTCTTCGAGGGGGGTCTCGTAGTCGTAGCGGTGTGCCTGGTAGAGGTCGACGTAGTCGGTCTGCAGTCGCTCGAGCGAGCCGTTGATCGACTCCATGATGTGCTTGCGGCTGAGGCCGACGTCGTTGTGCCCCTTCGGGCCGGTCGGCCAGTAGACCTTCGTGAAGACCTCGAGGGACTGGCGCCGCTCGCCCTTGAGCGCCTCGCCGAGGACGGTCTCGGCGGCGGTGTTGGCGTACGTGTCCGCGGTGTCGAACGTGGTGATGCCGGCGTCGAGCGCTGCCCGCACACACTGGGTGGCGACGTCGTTCTCGACCTGCGAGCCGTGCGTCAGCCAGTTGCCGTAGGTGATCTCGGAGATCTTGAGTCCGGAGTTGCCCAGGTACCTGAATTCCATGGTCCCGACGCTACTGGAGTGAGCGCGCACGTGAGGGGTCCCGCGAGTGCCTGTCGGGGCCGGGGTGGGCGGGGGCGCGGGGCTGGGCGCGCGAGCGGGCGAAATGCCAGAGTGCCGCCGACGGCACACCCGGACATGTCGCCCGCTCGCCTGCTCGCCTCGGGCGACCCCGGCATCGGCTTCCGTGCAGCGGGTCCGGAACAGCGGGTCCAGAGCTGTCGGTGAGCGGGCCGCGCGAACGGGCGAAACACCGCCGTGCAGCCAGGCAGCCGGCACGGTGTTTCGCCCGCTGGCGGAAGCAACCATCCCTCCACAGCGGTGAAAGCGGGCCAGCCATCCACAAAGGAGGCCCGACTCACGTCCGCAAGACCGGCTCGCCGTCACGCTGTGGAGATGACCGCAAGACGGCGACTCCCGATGGCACTCCGCGACGCTTCGTTCCGAGTACGCGATGCGCTGCACCGAGGCGTTTCGCGTGGCCGACTCGACGCTCGCGATCTCATCCGACCGTTCCACGGCATCCGATCAGCGTTCCCACCGGTGTCCGTGGATGAACGTGCGAGAGCGCTCGCTCCTCGGCTCCGCCCCGATCAGGTGTTCAGCCACGTCACCGCCGCAGCGATCATCGGCGTCCCGCTGCCCAGACGTCTCGAACGCGACCAGCGGTTGCACGTCACGACGATCGGGACCGATCAAGCGCTCCGGGTTCGCGGCACGGTCGGCCACCGGGCTCGGTACGGATCAGTCCGCGCGACGATCGCACGAGGAGTGCCACTGACCACTCCGGCCGACACGTTCGTCGCGCTGGGCTCGATGCTGACGCTCGACGAACTCATCGTCGCGGGCGATGCACTCGTGGGGTGGCTCGGCTGGACGACGCTCGATGAACTCGCGCAGGCCGTCCGACGACGACGTGGCATCCGCGGGATCGTGAAGCTCCGCCTCGCGCTCGATGAGATCCGGAGGGGATCTCGGTCCCCCGGAGAGACCCGGACACGGCTGGCACTCATCCGCCGCGGACTCCCGGAACCGGCGCTCAACCACGATGTCGTCGTCGACGGGCAGTGGATCGCATGTGTGGATCTCGCCTACCCCGATGCCAGGGTCGCGATCGAGTACGAGAGCGATCTACACCGCACCGATCCAGCCAGCTTCCGAAAGGACCTCACGCGCGGCGAGCATCTGAAGGACGTCGACTGGTGGCTCGTCAGAGCAACAGCAGACGACCTCGGTCATGGGGTCGAGCGTTTCGTGCACCGCGTCCGGCGGCTGCTCGAGGTCGGTGCCAGAGGAGCTCACGACACGCGGTTTGCGACACTTGGGTGAACAATGGTTGACGCTTCAACCAAAACGGTGCACACTGTCGTAGTATCAACTCGATGCAGGCGCATGGAACGCGTCGCACCGCAGACTCTCGTTCGGAAGAAGGACCACCATGACGCTCACCGCTGACACCGTTCCCGGCTACAAGACCGGCACCTGGAAGATCGACCCCACCCACTCCGAGGTCACCTTCTCGGTCCGCCACCTCGCCATCAGCAAGGTCAAGGGCAAGTTCGAGACGTTCGACGCCACCGTCGTCACCGCCGAGAACCCGCTCGAGTCGACCGTCGAGGCCAACATCGACGTCGCGTCGATCAACACCGGCCAGGAGCAGCGCGACCAGCACCTCAAGACGAGCGACTTCTTCCTCACCGAAGAGCACCCGCAGCTGACCTTCCGTTCCACGAGCATCGAGGCGAAGGGCGACGACCTGCACATCGCGGGTGACCTGACCCTGCGCGGCGTCACCAAGCCGGTCGTCCTCAAGGCCGAGCTCGGCGGCTTCACCACGGACGGCTACGGCCAGGTCAAGTTCGGCGCCGAGGCCACCACGAAGATCGACCGCACCGAGTTCGGTGTGAACTGGAACGCGGCGCTCGAGGCCGGCGGCTTCACCCTGGGCAACGACGTCACGATCAACCTCGACGTCCAGTTCGTCCTCCAGGCGGCCTGAGCCACCTCTGACGCAATGCCCGACTGAGGGTACCGAGCGTCACTCCCCGAACCCGAGAAGAACGCCCCGACTCCGCACGGAGTCGGGGCGTTCTTCGTTGCCCGCGCCGGTCCCCCGACCACGAGCGGGCGAAATACCCCGGAGCTTCGTCCTGGCTCGTCGGGCATTCCACCCGCTCGCCGATGCCGGGGCCGAAGTCGAGGCCGATCCCAGCAATCACGCCCACATCCAGGCCCACGCCAACGCCCACGTCCACGCCCACGCCCGCGAGCGGGCGAAACACCATGTCGGCCCCCGTGGCGCGCCTGACATTTTGCCCGCTGGCGCAAGGACCCGAGCGCCGGGTGCGAGCGACCCCGGCGGAGATCGGAAGCGCGGCCGGACGGGCGGAATGCCCGGGACACGGCGGGGACGAAGTGCGGCATTTCGCCCGCTCGCGCACAGGGGCTCGCGCACAGGGGCGCTCGCGCGCAGGGGCTCGCGCGCAGGGGCGCGCGGAGGGGCACCAAGCGCGAGGCAGACGCAGACGCAGAGGCAGAGGCAGAGCAAGGGCACCAGCGGGGACGAGCGGACGAGCGACGGCCGAGCGCCGCCCCCGCGTAACGTTGGCACGTACGACAACAGCGAGGGGAATCCACACTCCCGACCCCGAGTTGCACCAAGCGCACACGCCCGCACGACGAACAGGAGCACCACCATGGCCACCGACTGGATCGCGATGCAGGCCCTCGCGGCAGCCGAGTTCGGCCGCCGCGTCGCCGCCGTCACCGACTGGGACGCCCCCACCCCCGACTCCGAGTGGACCACCCGCGACCTCGTCGCCCACGTCGTCGACGAGCAGCGCTGGATCCCGAAGCTCCTGACCGGGTGCGACTACGCCCAGGCCCAGGCCGACCTCGAGCCGATCGGCGACGACCTGGTGGCCGAGTGGCACCGGTTCGCCACTTCGGCCACCGACGCCTGGCGGAACGCCCCGCAGGACACCCCCGTGCACCTCAGCACCGACGTCGTGCCCGCCGCGCAGTACCTCACCGAGCAGACGAGCGACATCACGATCCACACGTGGGACCTCGCCCGGGCGACCGGCACCGAGGAGTCCCTGCCCGACGAGCTCGTCCGCGCCGTGTGGGAGTACTTCGAGCCGCAGATCGAGGACCTGGCCGCGACCGGTCTGTACGCACCCCCGGTCGACGTCACCGAGGACTCCCCGCTCCAGGTCCGCCTGCTCGCCGTCACAGGCCGCGATGCCAGAGTGACGGCATGACCACCGACACGAAACGCCTCGGCAACTCGGGGCTCGAGATCAGCAGCGTCGTCCTCGGCATGATGTCGTACGGCGACCCGGACCGGGGCTCGCACGCCTGGAGCGTCGGCATCGACGAGGCCCGCCCGTTCGTCCGCCGCGCGTTCGAGGCCGGCATCACGACCTTCGACACCGCGAACGTCTACTCGGACGGCAGCAGCGAGGAGATCACCGGCACGCTCCTCGCCGAGCTGGCTCCGCGCGAGGACGTCCAGGTCTTCACGAAGGTCTTCAACCGGATGCGTCCCGGCCGGAACGGCGCCGGGCTGTCCCGCGCGGCGATCATGCACGAGATCGACGCCTCCCTGACCCGGCTCGGCACGGACTACGTCGACCTGTACCAGATCCACCGCTTCGACCCGGTGACGCCGATCGAGGAGACCATGGAGGCCCTCCACGACGTCGTGAAGGCCGGCAAGGCGCGCTACATCGGCGCGAGCAGCATGTGGACGTGGCAGTTCGCCGAGATGCAGCACACCGCCGAGCGCCACGGCTGGACGAAGTTCGTGAGCATGCAGGACCAGTACAACCTGCTCGAACGCGAGGAGGAGCGCGAGATGCTCCCCTTCTGCGAGCACACCGGCGTCGGCGTGATCCCGTGGAGCCCCCTCGCCCGCGGCCGCGTCACCCGCCCCTGGGACGCCTCCGGGTCGGGCTCGCGCGCGCAGACCGACGAGTTCGGCAAGACCCTCTACAAGCAGGACGAGGATGCCAACCGCGCGATCGTCGACGCGGTCGAGGCCGTCGCCACGGAGCGCGGCGTCCCGATGGCGCAGGTCGCCCTGGCCTGGGTCGCCGGCAAGCCCGCGGTCTCCGCGCCCATCGTCGGCGCGACGAAGGAGCACCACATCGACGACGCGGTGGCCGCAGCGTCGCTGACGCTCACCGACGACGAGGTCACGCGACTCGAGTCCGCGTACACGCCCCGGGTACCGTCGGGTTTCTGACGCCCCCACGAGCGGACGGGAGGCACGGTGCCAGCTGGCACCGTGCCTCCCGTCCGTCAGGTGGTCGCGGTGACGGCCGTGGTCAGGCGACCGCGCTGCCGTCAGCGCGCTGCAGGCGCGCGATGCGCCGCCGCGCGGCTCGTTCGGACCCGGTCTGGTCGTCGAGCACCGCACCGATCCCGTCGAGCACGAGCTTCGTGGTGCGGACCACCGGCAGCTCCACCGGGCCGACGATCGGCGCACGGAGGCCGAGGAGCGAGCGGTGCCGCGGGTCGAGCGTGGACACCGCTCCCTGGAAGACGGCGCGGTAGCCGGGTCGCAGCAGGCGGGACAGCGGCGGGTCCTTGATGAACCGGACGACGTCTCGGGTGCGCGAGTCGACCAGGAGTTCGCCCCGGTCGAGGTACCCGTTCATCTGGGCACGGAGCTCCGCCTCGGACTCGGGCGGGTCGACGATGCGCATGAGCCGTCCGGCCTCGGCCCACTCGCGCACGTAGGCGTCCGCGCCTCCGGGGATCGGGCCGCCCCAGCGCTGGGCGGCGCGGAGGAACGCGTCGGTGAAGGCGAGGTGCACCCAGCGTGCCAGGTCCGGGTCGTTGGCCGCGTAGGGACGGGTGGTGCCGTGCGCGTCGACGTACTGCCCACGGACGCGCTCGTGCAGCCGGAGCACCCAGTCGCTGCCGCTGCGGGCGGTCTGCCGGTCGCCGTACGTGACCGTGGCGATCCACCGGCTGGTGCCCGCCAGGCGACCGAACGGGTCCTCGCGGTACCGGGAGTGGTCGGCGACGCCGGCGAGCGCGCCGGGGTGCAGCGCCTGGACGAGCAGTGCCCGCACGCCGGCGACGATGCCGTGGCTCCCGCCGTGCACCGCCCACGTGGCGGAGCCCGGACCGAAGAAGCCCGCGTCGGTGCCGTGTTCCAGGTCGTCCATCCAGGCTTCCGTGCCGGTCGAACCGCCCGTGAACGTCTGGTTGAGGCGGGACCGGAAGACGTCGGAGACAGTGGACATGTCGTCATGTTCCGTCCGTCACCTGGGTGTGGGGGTGCCATCGCGCAAAGTGGCCCTCCCAGCGTGCACGGGGGTGGCCCACTAGGTTGGGTCGGGTGAGCATCGACACGCCTCGTCCCTGGCTTGCCTCGTACGCCCCGGGGGTCCCGCACGACATCGAGGAACAGAGTGGTTCCCTGTACGACCTGGTCGAGCAGTCGGCCCGGAAGTTCCCCAGGCAGGTCGCCCTCGAGTTCTTCAAGCGCACCACGAGCTACGCCGACCTCGAGGAGCAGATCCTCCGCGCGGCGAACGGCCTGCGGAAGCTCGGCGTGGGCGCGGGTGACCGCGTCGCCATCGTCCTGCCGAACTGCCCGCAGCACATCGTGGCGTTCTACGCGGTGCTGCGGCTCGGCGCGATCGTGGTCGAGCACAACCCGCTGTACACGCCGCGGGAACTCCGCCACCAGTTCGAGGACCACGGCGCCAAGGTCGCCATCGCGTGGGACAAGTCCGTCGCGACGCTGCAGGACTTCCCGGCCGACGTGCACCTCGACGCGATCGTCTCGGTCGACATCACCCGGGCCATGCCCCGGAGCACCCGGCTCGCCCTGGCGCTGCCGGTCGCGAAGGCCCGCGAGTCCCGCGCGAAGCTGACGGCGAAGGTGCGCGGCACGGTCAAGTGGGACGACCTCGCCGACACCCGCAAGCTGTCGAAGCGGCACCCGCGGCCGGCCACCGACGACGTCGCGCTGATCCAGTACACGTCCGGCACCACCGGGACGCCGAAGGGCGCGGTGCTGAGCCACCGGAACCTGCTGGCGAACGCCGCGCAGGCCCGGGCGTGGGTGCCGCAGATCCGCCGCGGCGACAACGTCGTGTACGCGGTGCTGCCGATGTTCCACGCCTACGGCCTGACGCTCTGCCTGACCTTCGCGATGAGCATGGCCTCGCGGCTCGTGCTCTTCCCCGCGTTCGACCCCGCCCTGGTCCTGACGGCGATCAAGCGCCATCCGCCGACGTTCCTGCCGGCCGTGCCGCCGATCTACGCGCGGCTGCAGCACGCGGCCGACTCGGCGAAGGTGTCGCTCAAGGGCATCGAGATCGGCATCTCCGGTGCCATGCCGCTGTCGCAGGACATCGTCGAACCGTGGGAGGCCCGGACCGACGGCTACCTGGTCGAGGGCTACGGCCTGTCCGAGTGCTCCCCGGTCCTGATGGCCAACCCGGTCTCCCCCGAGCGTCGACTCGGATCGATCGGCCTGCCGCTGTCCTCCACCGAGGCGCGGGTGGTCGACCCCGACGACGACACGAAGGTGCTCGGAATCGACGAGCCCGGCGAACTGCAGGTCCGTGGCCCGCAGGTGTTCCGCGGCTACTGGGGCAAGGCCGAGGCCACCGACGAGGTCTTCACGCCCGACGGCTGGTTCCGCACCGGCGACATCGTGGCCATCGACGCCGACGGGTACGTCCGGATCGTCGACCGTCTCAAGGAACTCATCATCACCGGCGGCTTCAACGTGTCGCCGTCCGAGGTCGAGGACACCCTGCTGAAGCACCCCAGCGTCAAGGAGGTCGCGGTCGTCGGCATCACGCAGGGCGGCAACGAGCAGGTCGTCGCCGCGGTCGTGCCGAAGGACCCCGCGACGTTCGACGGGGCCGCGCTCCGGGCCTGGTCGCGCGAGCACCTGGCGGCGTACAAGGTGCCGCGCCGGGTCGTCGTGGTCGAGGACCTGCCGCGCTCGATGATCGGCAAGGTGCTGCGGCGGAAGGTGCGGGACCAGATCCTGGACGGCTGACCGGCGGCTCCGGGTCGGCTGACACGCGGGCGCCGCTGCTGGTCAACGGATGCGCCGCTGCTGGTCAGCTGGCGCGCCGCTGCTGGTCAGCTGGCGCGCCGCGCGGGCAGCGCCAGCACGGACAGCCCGGCCACCACCAGCACGATCCCGGCCCATCCGCCGGTCCCCAGGCGCTCCCCCACCACGAGCACCGCCAGCACCGCGGCCACGACGGGCTCGAGCAGGGACAGCAGCGTCGCGACCGACGCGGTCACCGTCCGGAGCCCGAGCGCGTACAGCGAGTGTCCGATGACCGTCGGCACCAGCGCCAGGTACAGGAACACCGGCCAGTTGTCGGCGTCGGTCAGGAACGGCCCGCCCGCCACCACGGCGAGCACGACGAGCGGCACCGCGGCCACCCCGAACACCGCGCCGACGAGCCCGCGTTCGTTCGGTCCGCGGGCAGCCCGTGCGGCCGCGACCCCGACGTCCCCGCCGACGCGCATGCTGTCGGACTCCGCGCGGACGACGGCGATCGGCATCCGGCTCGTCGCGGCGTGCATCCCCCGCGCCACCGCCCACGAGTACAGCGCGTACGTCAGACCGGCGACCAGGGCGCTGCCGACGCCGACCGCGAGTGACCGCCCGCCGCCGCCGAGCTCGGAGCGCGCGAGGGTGACGACGACCATGCCGACCACGCTCACCAGGGTGGCGAGGACCCACCGACGGGTGACACGTCTGCGGTCGGCGACCCACTCGACCAGGCCGGCGAAGACGGGCGAGGACCCGATGGCCAGGGTGGTGCCGAGCGCGACCCCGGCGTCGGCGAGGGCCGCGTAGAACGCGACCGCGTAGACCACGAGCGATGCGGCCCCGAGCAGTGCCCAGCCGCGGGTCCGGCCCTGCGTGACGGCACGCAGCGTGCCCCGGCCCGCGGTCGCGGCGAGCACGAGGCCGCCGAGCCCGAAGGTGACCGCACCGAACACGAACGCCGGCACACCGGGCGCGAAGTGCGTCGCGGTCCCGGTGGTGCCCCAGACCGCAGCGGCGACCGCGATCGCCGCCAGGCCGCCGACGGGCCTGGAGGCACGCCCCGCGCCCGGTCCGTGACTCACGAGACGTGGACGCTGGGCCGTCGGTTGACCTCGGGTTCCGCTTCGCGCAGGACCTCGCGCGTGACGGGGGCGACGTCGCCGGCGCCGGTGAACACGAAGCGCAGGGCGTTGCGGATCGGGCTGCCCTCGTTCCACTCGAAGTAGATGCTCGGCACCACCCCGGCGAGGTCCCGGATGGCGAGGAGCGTCGAAGCGATGGTGTTCGGGACGTTGCCGGAGCGGACCTTGAGCACGCGGAACCCGTGGATGACGTGGCCTTCGACCACCAGGTCCTCTTCGAAGTCGGACGAGTCGGCGGGCAGGACCTCGAGGAACATCGTCGGCACGCGGGCCGGGATGCCGGAGTCGCGGCGTTCCTCGCGCCCCTTCGCCCGGTACGCCTCGGCCGTGCCGGCACCGGGCTCGTTCGCGATGATGCAGACCGAACTGAACTGGTCGGCGTCGGCCTCGACGAACTGCCGGGCGGTCGCGTCGAGCTCGATCGACGACGCCCGGAGCTCGAACGAACGCCGCACGCGCGAGATGAGCGACACCACGACGATCGCGATGATGAAGATCGCCGCGATCCGCACGCCGTCGGGCCGCTCGATGACGTTGGCGACCGTGGTGTAGACGAACACGACCGAGATGACACCGAACGCGATGGTGCGCTTGCGCTGCTGCTTGCGGCGCGCGGACAGCGTCACCGCGACCGCTGCGCTCGTGATGAGCACCAGCACGCCGGTGGCGTAGGCGCCACCCTGGGCGTCGACGTCGGCCTGGAAGATGATCGTGATGACGAACGCGATGAGCGTGAAGATGATCACGAGGGGACGCACCGCACGCGCCCACTGCGGTGCCATGCCGTAGCGGGGCAGGAACCGGGGCACCAGGTTGAGGAGCCCCGCCATCGCGCTCGCGCCGGCGAACCACAGGATGGCGACGGTCGAGAAGTCGTAGATCGACCCGAACACCCCGCCCATGTACTCGTGCGCCAGGTACGCCAGGGCACGGCCGTTCGCACCGCCGCCCGGCTGGAACTCGCGCTGCGGGATGAGGAACGTCGTCACGATCGACGACGTGATGAGGAACGAGCTCATGATGAGCGCCGCGACGGTCAGCAGTCGCTTGGTGCCGCGGATCCGGCCCTCGGGTCGGTCGCTGGTGTCGTCGCTGGCGTCGCCGCGGACCTGCGGCATCACCGCGACGCCGGTCTCGAAGCCGGAGAGCCCCAGCGCGAGCTTCGGGAACACGATCAGGGCGATGCCGACCATCACGAGCGGGTTGCTGTGCTGTGCCGTCAGCCCGGACCACCAGTCGCTCGCCACCATCGGGTTCTCGAACACGTGCCAGAGGGCGACGATGATGACGACGGCGTTCAGGGCGAGGAACACCGCGACGAGCCCGACCGCGATGCCGATGGCCTCCTTGAACCCGCGCAGGAACACGATGCCGAGCAGGAGCAGCAGCGCCAGGGTGAGCGGCACCGGGATCTCGGTGAACCAGTGCGGCGTGTACGGGTTCTCGGCGATGTGCGCCGTGGCGTCGGCCGCCGACAGGGTCATCGTGATCATGAAGTCCGTCACGGCGAACCCGAGCAGCACCAGCACGAGGAGCTTGCCCGCCCACCACGGCAGGAGCTTCTCGAGCATCATGATCGACCCGGCGCCCCGGAAGCTGTCGTGGGCGATCCGGCGGTAGACCGGCAGTGCCCCGAACAGCGTGACGAGCACGAGGACGATCGTCGCGATCGGCGACAGCAGACCCGCGGCGAGCGCGGCGATGGCGGGCTGGTACCCGAGGGTGGAGAAGTAGTCGACGCCGGTCAGGCACATGACCCGCCACCACGGGTGGGTCTTCTCGACCTCGACCTGGTGCGGGCCCTGGTGCGAGGCGCCCTGGTCGGCCCCGTGCAGCATCCACCGGCGCAGGCGGGTGCTGCGGTCGAGGGGCTGCTCGGTGGCGTCGCGCTGGGCGGCCCGCTCGGCGTCTGTCGCGGTCACGTGGATGATGCTAAGCCGTCCGGGTGACCCCCGTGCACACCTGGACAGCCCGGCGCACGGAGCGGTCCGACTAGCGCCGTGTGCGGGACAGGGCCGCCACGATCCCCGCCACGACCAGCAGCACACCGGCGGCGATGCAGGCGGCCAACAGCAGGGTCGTGGTGTCCACTGAGAACATCGGCAGCGCACTCACGGCCATCGCTCCGGCGAACACCAGGAGCAGCACGCCCCAGAGGATCGTGCCGAAGCGCGCACCACCGCGTCGGGGCCGGCAGGCGGGCCCGTCCGGAGCCACCGGGGAGGCCACCGGTGCAGTCGCCGCGTCGTTCGTCGCGCCGTCGTTCGTCGCGCCGTCGTTCGTCGTGTTGTCGTTGGTCGTGCTGTCTGTCGTCATCGTCCCGTTCCTCACTCGCCGACCGTGATCGCCCGCGGCACCTCGACGCCACCGCCGAGGATCCACAGGTGCACCGTCGTCGTCTCGTCCGCGTCGGCCGTGCGTGCCGCACGGTTCTCGAGCGTGGTGGTCCGGAGCACCCCACCGGTGCCGTCGTCGTCGCCCCCGCCGGTGTCGATCCCGTAGCCGACACCGCTCACCTCGACCCGCACCGGCAGGTCGGTCGGCAGCAGCACCTCGGCTCCGCCAGCGCCCAGCCAGAGGCTCACGTCGCCCCCGACCGCCGAAGGTTCGAGCTCGCGGAGGTCCAGCGTCGGACCGCCCGCCAGCATCGCGAAGTCCCGTTCGGTCCCGGAGGCGACGCGTTCGACCTGCCACGTGGTGCCGCCGATCAGCGAGACCCGGGTGCCGGCGGGCAGGACCCCGGTGACCACCAGGGCCACCGCGGCGACCGTCGAGAACAGTCCGAGCACGTCGTCGTCACGGCCGCGGACCCCGGCGACGATCGTGGCGATGGCCAGCACCGCGAGCGCGGCAGCGATCCCGAGGACCGGAACGGACCACCCGGCCTGCTGCGCCCAGAACGCGACCCCGGCTCCGGCGACGAGTGCGAGTCCGAGGGACACGGCGACGTACGCCGCCCCGGGGCGTCGCTCGGCCCGCTCCGCCCGCCGTTCGGCCGTCCGCTCGCGTTCGGCGCGCAGCCGCTCCTCGTGCTGCCGTCGACGGTCCTCGGGGCTCACCGGTGCACCCCACTGCCAGGAGGCCCGACCCGGGTCCGGCGCGCCGGTCGCCTCCGCGGTCCACGCATTCCGGGCCGGGCGCGGCTCCTCGGGGCTGGTCCAGAAGTCGCCCCGCGGTGCGGCGGCCGGGTCGGTGCCGGTGCCGGTGCCCGCTGTCCGATCACCGTCCACCCCGCGTCGGGCCAGGACCACGATGAGCCACACGATCCCGCCGACGAGCACGATGCTCCACGCGGTGGCGAGGGTCGCCTCGAGCCAGCCGGGCATCCCCCAGGCGTCCGGGACCCCCTGCCACCAGAGACCGCGGGCCGCGGGCACGAAGGTCAGTGCCACGAGCGCGCCGATCGCGATGAGCGCCGGGTCGAGGACCCCGCGGATCATCCGTTCGACGTGGATGCGTCCGGCGGTGTCGGGCAGCAGCGCCCAACCGACGGCGTAGGCGAGGAAGACCGGTCCGCCCAGCAGCGCGACGACGATCGTCACGCCGCGGACCACGAGCGGGTCGAGCCCGGTGCGGCGGGCGACGGCACCGCACACGCCGGCGAGCCAACGGTCGTCGGTGCGCGCGATGCCGAGGCCACGGACCCAGTCGAAGAACCGGGTCGTCGAGTCGGCGCTGCCGGCGGCGGTGCCGGGAGCGGAGTCGTGCTGGTGATCGGTCATGGCCACCAGCATCCCGGCAGTGCTGCGCCGACACCATCGGGGTTCCCCCTGACCGGTCCCTGATCCCTGCCCCGGACCCTGCAGGGACCGCCGTCCGGGTGCCAGGATTGCCCCATGGCCACCGCGACGATGACGCGCCCGACCCCCAGGGTCGTCGGCGGGGTCTGCAGCGGGTTCGCGGTGCACACCGGGCTGCCGGTCGGGGCCGTCCGGCTCGCCACCGCGGTCCTGGTGGTCTGCGGCGGCGCCGGGCTGCTGCTCTACGCCTGGCTCTGGGCGACCGTGCCGAGCGCAGCCGCCGGGGCAGCCGCCGGAAGCGCACCGCTCAAGTCCGTGCTGACCCCTGCCACCGACGTCGACCAGGACGAGCCCACCGCTTCCGCCCGGCATGCCCCGGTCGTCGAGATCCTGCTCGGCGTAGCCCTGCTCGCCGCCGCCGGCGCGGTGGTCGCAGCGCGGATGGGCGCGGCGGTCCCCCTCGAGGTCGTCGTGCCCGGCGTCGTGGTCGTCACCGGCACCGCACTCGCCTGGCGGCAGTTCGACGCGCTCCGCAACGTCCGCACCGCCGGGTCCTCCGCCCTGGTCGTCCGGGCGCTCGGGGCCCTGGTGCTCGTCGTGCTCGGCATCCTGCTGTTCTTCACGACGAGCAGCCGCCCCAACGTCTGGACCGTCCTCACCGCCGCGGTCGCCGTCCTGGTCGGGGTCGCCGTCGTGGTCGCCCCGTGGGTGGTCCGGCTCGTCCGCGACCTCGCCGAGGAACGCGCCGCCCGCGTCCGCGACCTCGAGCGGGCCGAGTTCGCGGCGCACCTGCACGACTCGGTGCTGCAGACCCTCGCCCTCATCCAGCAGAAGGCCGAGCCGGGTTCGGACGCGGCGCGGTTGGCGCGGGCGCAGGAGCGCGAGCTGCGGTCCTGGCTCTTCACCGAGCAGGCGGAACCGGCGCGCGACCTCGGCACGCAGCTGCGGGACGCTGCCGTGGACATCGAGGCCGAGTACCCCGCCCGCATCGAGGTCATCGCGGTCGGACCCGCCCGCAGCGACCTGCCGGACGGGCTCGTCGCCGCCGCCCGCGAGGCGATGCTCAACGCCGCCCGGCACGCCGGCGGGACCGTGAGCGTGTACGCCGAGACCGCCGGCGACCGGGTCGAGCTCAGCATCCGCGACCGCGGCCCGGGCTTCGACGTCGACTCCGTGCCCGCGGGCCGGTACGGCGTCCGCGAGTCGATCATCGGCCGGATGCAGCGCCTCGGCGGCCACGCGACCATCGCGCCGGGGCCGGGCCGCACCGGCACCGAGGTCCGGCTGACCCTGCCGCTCGCACCCGCGGCCCACGACGAGGAGCACGCATGACCGGACCCGCCCCGTTGACGGTCGCGATCGTCGACGACCACTCCATCTTCCGAGCCGGCGTGCGCGCCGGGCTGCCACCGGGCCTCCAGGTCGTGGGTGAGGCGGCGACCGTCGACGAAGCCGTGACGCTCGTCGCGGCCACGCGCCCGCGCGTCGTCCTGCTCGACGTGCACCTACCGGGCGGCGCCGGCGGCGGCGGTGCCGAGGTCATCACGCGGTCCGCACCGGGGAACCCGGACACCCGGTTCCTCGCGCTGAGCGTGTCGGACGCCGCCGACGACGTGGTGCGGGTCATCCGGGCCGGCGCCCGCGGATACATCACGAAGAGCTCGTCGAGTGCCGAGGTCGCCGAGGCCGTGGCCCGCGTGGCGGACGGTGACGCGGTCTTCTCGCCGCGCCTGGCCGGCTTCGTGCTCGACGCCTTCGGGGCGGTCAGCGGCGAGACGGCGCAGCACGACGCCGAGCTGGACCGCCTGTCCGCCCGCGAGCAGGAGGTCATGCGGCTCATCGCGCGCGGGTACGCCTACAAGGAGGTCGCGACGGAGCTGTTCATCTCGGTGAAGACCGTCGAGACACACGTGTCGAAGGTCCTGCGGAAGCTCCAGCTGTCGAACCGGCACGAGCTGACCGCGTGGGCGCTGCAGCGCAAGCTGCTCTGAGCGTCCACGCCGGCCGGACCGGCCTCACTTCGCGCTGATGCGGGTGTACTTGTTCACCGCCCACGGGACGAAGACCACGAGCATCACGGCGATGCCGATCAGCACCGTCAGCACGGGGTGCTGCATCGTCCAGATGTCCGGCACCGGTGCGGACCCGACGTTGCCGAACAGCTCCCGCGCGGCCTGCACGAGCGACGACACCGGGTTCCACTCCGCGAACACGCGCAGCACCAGCGGCAGGGTGTCGCTCGGCACGAACGCGTTCGAGATGAACGTCAGCGGGAACAGGATCATGAACGAGGCGTTGTTGATGACCTCGGGCGTCTTGACGCTCATGCCGAGCAGCGCCATGACCCAGCTGAACGCGTAGCTGAACAGCAGCAGCAGGGCGATGCCGGCCAGGAACTCGAGCGGCGACGAGTTCACCCGCCACCCGACCGCCAGGCCGGTGAGCATCATGATCGCCATCGAGATCGAGTTGAGGACAAGGTCGGAGTTGGTGCGCCCGACCAGTACCGCGGACGCCGACATCGGCAGCGTCCGGAACCGGTCGATCAGCCCTTCCTTCAGGTCCTGCGCCATCGCCGATCCGGAGAACGTCGCACCGAACACCACGGTCTGCGCGAAGATCCCCGCCATCAGGAACTGCGTGTAGTCGGTCCCCTGGACCTGGATGGCGCCGCCGTACACCTGGCTGAAGAGCAGCACGAACATGATCGGCTGCAGCACGGCGAACACGAGCATGTCCGGCGACCGCTTGAGCTTGATGAGGTTCCGCTTGGTGACGGTCCAGCCGTCCTCGACCCAGACGGCGAGCGGCGAGGTGACGACGACGGGCAGCTGGCGGCCCGGCGCGAGGGACGTGGTGGTCATCGTGCCGTCTCCTTCTGCTTGGTGGCCGCGGGTTCGTCGGCGTCGTCGTCCGTCGCGGCGTGTCCGGTCAGGCGGAGGAAGACGTCGTCGAGGGTCGGGCGTCGCATGCCGGCGTCGTGGAGTTCGATGCCGGCCTCGCCCAGGTCGGCGAGCACGCGCTGCAGGGCTGCCGGTCCGGCCTCCACCGCGATGGCACGGGTGCGGCCGTCGCCCGAGGTCTCGACCTCGCCGACCCCGTAGCGGCGCAGCACGGTGGTCGCCGCGTCGCCGTCGGCCTCGTCGACCAGGGTGACGACCACCCGGTGCCCGCCGACCTGCGCCTTGAGCTGGTCCGCGGTGCCCTCGGCGATGACCGCCCCGTCGTCGATGACCGCGATGTCGTCGGCGAGCCGGTCGGCTTCCTCCAGGTACTGGGTGGTGAGGAGCACCGTCGCCCCCTCGGCCACGAGGCCCTCGATGATGCCCCAGAGCGCCAATCGGCTGCGGGGGTCGAGGCCCGTCGTCGGCTCGTCGAGGAACAGCACGCGCGGGTTCATCACCAGCGCCCCGGCGAGGTCGATGCGTCGCCGCATGCCGCCGGAGAAGCCCTTCACCGGACGGTCGCCCGCCTCGGAGAGGTCGAAGACGTCGATGAGCTCCCGGGCACGATCGCGCGCTGTCCTGCGGCCCAGGTGGTAGAGCCGCCCGATCATCTCGAGGTTCTCGAACCCGGTCAGGTTCTCGTCGACCGCCGCGTACTGCCCGGACACCCCGATGGACCGCCGGGTGGCCTGCGGGTCGGCGATCACGTCGATGCCGTCGATCGTCGCGGTCCCCGAGTCGGGCGTGATGAGGGTGGTGAGCACCTTCACCACCGTGGTCTTGCCCGCGCCGTTCGGCCCGAGCAGTGCCTTCACGGTGCCCTGCGGCACCGACAGGTCGAGTCCGGCCAGCGCGTGCACCGGCCCGGACTTCGACCTGTAGGTCTTGGTCAGCCCGGAGGCTTCGATGATGGCCATGTCGCTCCTTCGTCGGACACGGTGGGTACCCGAGGGTCCGGTGGAGCGACGGACGTCACTCAGACGTCGAAGTCACCACCACCGAAGTCGCTGAAGCCACCGCCGAAGTCGGATCCGCTGTCGCCCCAGCCCGCATTGTCGAAGCCGCCGCCGTCGGATGCGCCGCCGTCGGACGCCCCGGCATCGCCGGATTCAGCACCAGTGTCCTCCGAACCACCGTCACCCGCAGCGTCGGTACCGCCATCGAACGAACCGGGGTCGGGCAGGAACGCGCTCATGATCGCCGAACCGATGACGTAGCCGGCCACCGTCCCGAGGATCGAGGCGCCGATCATGCTGCCGAACGACGGGCCCCCGCGCTGGCCGCCGAAGCGTCCGCCGCCACCGCCGACGCCGCCGAGCGAGCGCTCCATGAAGCCCGGCTGGCGGATCTCGGAGCGGGTCGCCGACTGGGCGAGCGAGCGCGGGTCGTCGCCACGGGGCGCCTCACCGGGAGGCGCGGTCCGGGTGAACTCGTCGTAGACCATGCGGCGCTGCTCGTCGGTCAGCTTGGCGAAGGCCTCGGCGTGGACCTCCTCGATGCGCTCCGGCGGGGCCGTGCGGAGCAGGTAGCGGTAACGCTCGACCGCACGTTCGTCGTCGGTCGTCGCGCCCTGCTGCTGCGTCGGTGCACCGCCCCACTGCGGGACGCCGTACTGGCCGCCCTGCGGCGCGGACGGTGCCGGCTGCTGGTAGGACTGTTGGCCGTACCGGTAGCCCTGCTGCTGCGGCGGCTGCCCCCACTGGTTCTGCTGTGCGTCAGCGGATCGGTCACGCTCCGGACGTCCGAGCAGGCGGTCGAGGAATCCCATGGTCGATGCTCCTTCGGGTGCACGGTGGGTCCGGTCGGACCCGTCGTGGACTGCAACACTACGAACCCCCGGCGTCGGATGACTGAGCGCCCGCTCAGAGTCGGCCGGGAGGCGCGTGCCGGCCTGGCACCGTGCCTCCGGTCCGCACCGTGCGCCGCAGCTCACCCCGCGGCGAGCGCCGCCGTCCACACCGCGTGCAGCTCGTCCGCGGCCCCCGGGTGCGCCACGAGGAACGGCTCCCCCACGGGTGGGAAGCCCTCCACGGGGCCGGTCGGCGTCAGCACGACGCCCCCGGCCTCGTGCACGAGCAGCACCGCGGCGCCGTGGTCGACCGGGTTGAACGCCGAGACGCAGCCGCCGATCCCGCGCCCCGCCGCGACCTGGGCGATCGTCAACGTGCCCGATCCCTGCACCCGGAGCGTGCACGACCGGTCGGCCAGGGCGTCGAGGAACGCCCCGAACCCCGGCCACGGGCGGTGTCCGTCGAGCTCGGTGCCGACGACGGCGCCGGCGAGCGGCCGGGGTGTGTCGTCGAGTCGGAGCTGGCGGTCGCGCAGGGTGGCGCCTCGGCCACGTCGGGCCTCGAGCACCTCGCCGCGCCAGGGGTCCGCGACGACCCCGACGAGCGGGCGGCCGCCACGGGTCAAGCAGAGCGACATCGAGGTCCAGGGCACGCCGTTCGCCAGGTTGGTGGTGCCGTCGACGGGGTCGAGGAACCAGCGGTGCCGGTCGCCGGGGGCCTCGCCGTACTCCTCGCCGGTGAACCCGTGCGTCGGGAACACCATCCGCACGCGGGAGCGGACGTGCTGCTCCACCAGGCGGTCGACGTCGGTGACCAGGTCGGCGGGGTTCGCCTTGGTGTGGACCTCGCTGACCGGGTGTTCGCGCGTGTAGGCGATGACCTCGTGGGCGATGCGGTGGGCCAGGGCCTGGGCGCGCGAGGCGACCTCGGTCTCGGTGGGCTCGCGGTCGCGCTCGGGCCAGCCGTCGCGCTCGGCCGCCGACAGGGCTGCCCCGATGGACCCGACGTCGTTCGTGGTGATCGAGTCGACACCGAGCCGGGCTGCCCAGATGGCGGGCTCGACGTCGTCGATGGTCCAGACGGCGACGCGCAGGCCCAGGGCGTGCGCGACCTCGACGGTGCGCGGGGTGAGGAACGCGACGTCGAGGTTGAGCGTCGACGGCTCGAGCGCCTCGAGGTCGGCGGCGACGGGCGGATCGAGCGACTCCCACGCCAGCCAGACGTCGGCGTCGGGCAGCACGGAGCGGACGGCCGCCATCGCCGCCGGTGCCCCGCACCAGGCCACCGCGGTGGAGCCGGTGAAGCCCGCGACGGTGCGGGCGGCGACCAGGGCGTCCTCGGCGTCGGTCAGGTCGACGAGCAGGGTCGACCGGCAGCCGTCGAGCCGTTCGAGTGCACCGTCGAGCCGCGGGATCCGGTCGAGGCCGTTGCCGAGCCGAGCGACGTCGCACCAGTCGACGTCGGACACCCGGCGGGCGTCGCCCCACATCCGGCCGAGGGTCTCGTCGTGCAGCAGGACGGCGACGCCGTCGGCGGTGCGACGGACGTCGACCTCGATCACCTCGGCGCCGAGGGCCTCGGCGACCGCGATGGCGGGCAGCGTGTTCTCGCGCCGGACGCGCGGCGCACCGCGGTGGGCGACGAGGCGTGGCGGACGCACGCCGGGCCTGGCGTCCGCGCTGGTCGAGACCACAGGGTCGACCGCAGGCGCAGGCGCAGGCGCAGCCGAAGCCGAAGCCGAAGCCGTGGACGTCGAAGCCCCCGCGCTCATCGGGCGACCTCGAGCAGCACGCCGTCGCGGTGGACGAGCACCTCGCCCAGGCGCACCCCGGTCTCGGTGCCGACCGCCGGCGGCGGCCCGGTGACGTAGGCGCGGAGCTCCGCGCCGTCGGTGCTGAGCACGACCTCGGCGAAGTGCCCGCGCATGAGCACCCGCGCGACCGTCGCACGGATCGGCGAGTCATCGGTGAGCACGACCTGCTCGGGGCGGACCAGCACCGTGTCGGCCGCCGTCGGGCTGACCGAGGTGCCGGCGAGGAACCGGCCGGTGACGACGCTCGTCGACCCGATGAACGACGCGACGAAGCTCGTGGCGGGGCGGGCGTAGAGCTCGGTCGGTGTCGCGATCTGCTCGATGCGGCCGTCGTGCATGACGGCGATCCGGTCGGAGATGCTGAGCGCTTCGTCCTGGTCGTGCGTGACGATCACGGTCGTGATGCCGAGTCGCTGCTGGATGCGGCGGATCTCGTCGCGGACGCTCACGCGGAGCTTCGCGTCGAGGTTCGACAGCGGCTCGTCGAGGAGCAGGACGTCCGGCTCCTGCACGATGGCGCGGGCCAGGGCGACGCGCTGCTGCTCACCGCCCGAGATCGCGGTCGGCTTCGAGCCGGCGTGGTGGCTCAGGCCGACGAGCTCGAGCGCGTCGCGCACCCGCTCGGCGACCCGCTGCTTCGGCACCCGTCGGGTCCGCAGCGGGAACGCGACGTTCTGCGTCACCGTCATGTGCGGCCAGAGCGCGTAGTTCTGGAACACCATCGCGCTCGGCCGGCGCTCCGGGCCGAGCGACGTGACGTCGCGGTCCCCCATGGTCACGACGCCGCCGTCGGCGGGCAGGAACCCCGCCACCATGCGGAGCGTCGTGGTCTTGCCGCAGCCGGACGGGCCGAGGAGCGAGACGAGCTCGCCCTTCGCGACGTCGAGGTCGATGCCGGCGACGACGTCGCGCCCACCGAGCGTCTTGCGCAGTCCGCGGATGGTGAGTCCGCCGGAGCGGGTCCGGTCCGCCGTGCTGCCGTCGGCCTGGAGGCCCGGTGCGCGTTCCGCGACGAGCGCCTTGTCCGTCATCTGGTCGCCTTTCGTACTGGTGTGGGTCATCGGATCTGGAAGCCGTCCGCCAGGCGGCCGCCCATGATGTGCTTCCGGGCGAGCAGCAGCAGGACCACGGACGGGATGCTCAGCGCGATCGCGAACACCGCCGAGACCTGGCGTGGGGAGTTCAGGACGAGCGAGTACATCGCCGTCGGCATCGTCATGTACGTCGGGGCGCCGACCAGGTACGTGCCCTGCGCCTCGTCGAAGGACGCCAGGAACGACATCACCATCGCGACGAGGATCCCGGGCCAGGCGATCGGGAACGTCACCTTCCAGAAGGTGCGCCAGCGGCTCGCCCCGGCGTCGCGGGCGGCTTCCTCGAGGGACCGCGGCACGGCCGAGAAGGCTGCGGCGGGCAACCACGTCATGAACACGACGCAGCCCAGGACGTGGACGATCAGGATGCCGGTGACCGTGTTCATGAGGTTCAGCGCGGTGAACATCGCCGACATCGTGACGAAGAGGCCCATCTTCGGGAACGCGTTCGTGGCGAACAGTCCGACGAGCACGAGCCGCCGCCCCGGGAACTCGATGCGGCTGATCGCCCACGCGGCGGGCAGGCAGACCACCGCGGCGATGAGGACCGTGAGCGGGGCGAGGACGAGCGAGTTCTGCACCGCGACGGCCAGGCTGCGGTCCTCGAACACGGTGCCCCACCACTGCAGGGTCCAGCCGTCGGGCAGCAGGTTCGGGTAGGTCCACGTCGTGGCGAAGGCACGGGCGGCCAGCCAGACGAGCGGCCCGAGGATGAACACGGCCAGCACGATCGCGGTCGCCCAGACGAGGGCGTTGCCGGTCAGACGCTTGATCACTGCTGCTCCTGCTGCTTCTTGTCGAGCTCGCCCGCGTTCGAGCGGACCGTCGAGCGGAGGTAGAAGATGCTCGCGGCCGCGGCGAACGCGAACACGATGAACGCCATCGCCGTCGACTGCTGCGGGCGGTTGTAGGCCTGGAAGTACTTCGAGATGTCGACGCCGAGCATCGTCGGGGCGTTCGGACCGGTGAAGTACGGCACGGTGAACGAACCGAGGACCCCGATCACGGTGAACGTCGTCGCGATGACGAGCGGGGTCGCGGCCATCGGCAGGAGCACCTGCCAGACGACGCGCCAGGTGCTCGCCCCGGCGTCCTTCGCGGCCTCGACCAGGGCGTCCGGTGTGCCCTGCAGCGCCCCGGCGATCATGAGCACCGCGAACGGCAGGCTGGTCCAGACGCTGCCGAACACCACGGCGACGAGGGTGTAGCCCCACACCGGGACGTCGAGGCCGAACTGGGCACCGAGGCTCCGGAGGAACCCCTGCGCGTCGGTGAACGTCAGGATGGACCAGCTGGCGATGACCACCGGCACGAAGATCGGTACCACGGCCAGGACACTGAGGGTCTTGCCAAGGAAGCCTCCGCGGAGTCGCAGGATCACCGCGACGACGACGGCGAGCGCCACGGTCAGGCCGGTCGACAGTGCGGTGACGCCGAGCGTCGCGACCAGGTCACGCAGGAACGTGGCGTTGCCGAGCAGGGTGGCGTAGACCGCGAACGAGAAACCGCGCACGGTGTCGCCGCCGATGTCGGCGAGCGCCTGGTTCAGGCCACCGGTGAACCCGAGGCTGAACAGGGCGGCGTTCACCACCGGGACGCCGACGAACAGGACGACGACCAGCACCGGGGCGGCGACGAGGGCGAGGCCCTGCCACCGCCGGCGGCGGGCCAGCCGCTCCTGCGCCGTGCGCCCGCTGGCGGGGTGCGCCGGGCCCTGCGCGTGGGGCGGGACGGGCGGGAGGCCCGTGGCGGAGTCACCACGGGCCTCCCGGCCGGTTGCCGGGCCGTCCTGGACGGTCTGGGTCACTGCGGGACCTTGGCGTCCCACGCCGCG
Source organism: Curtobacterium sp. MCLR17_039 (assembly GCF_003234745.1). NCBI lineage: Bacteria > Bacillati > Actinomycetota > Actinomycetes > Micrococcales > Microbacteriaceae > Curtobacterium > Curtobacterium sp. MCLR17_039. The sequence continues at coordinate 282,897 of NZ_QKTF01000005.1, read as the reverse complement.
TTCATGTCCGCGGCGAAGTCGCTCTGGAACCCGAGGCGGAGCTGCGAGGGGTTCGCGTCGGCGAACTGCTCGGCGACCGACGCCGGCAGGCTGTCGAGCGGGATCACCGGGTAGCCGGAGACGGCGCTCGCGACGAGCTGCTGCCCCTTCGCGCTGAGCACGAAGTCGGCGAGCTTCTCGGCTGCCGCCTTCTTGGCCTTCGGCTCGGTCTTGGGGATGCCGAGGAAGCTCGCGCTGCCGGTGAACGACGGGTCGTCGATCTGCACGGCCTTGACGGTCTTCGGGATGATGCCGGTCTTCTGCGAGGTGATGAACTGGTCGCTCCAGACCGGGGCCATCGCGATCTGGCCACTGCCGAGCAGCTGCACGACCTGGTCGTTGCCGTTCGGGTAGACGCCCTTCTGGTACGTCGACGGGCCGAGGTCCTTGAGGGCCGCGAAGCCCTTGTCCCACTTCGACTCGAGCGACTTGTCGTACTTCGTCTGCATCGTCTCCTGCTCGGCGGGCGTCAGGTACTTCGCGAGCACCGTGGCCACGAACGAGCCACCCGAACCGCCGGACGACGGGGAGTTGTAGGCGAACTGGCCCGGGTTGGCCTTGATCCAGGCGAGCAGGTCGTCGAGGGTCTTCGGCGGGTCCGTGACCTTCTTCGCGTCGTACGCCAGCAGCACGCTCGAAGCGCGGTACGGGATGGCGCTGTCGCCGCCCTGCTGCTTCGTGGCGTCCGGGACGTCCTTCAGGTTCGGGATCGTGCTGTCGCCGACCTTCGCCATCAGCCCGGCCTTGCCGGCGGTGGTGACGAAGCCGGCGTCGACGAGGTCGTACGCGACGGACTTGCCGGCCTTGACCGCGGTGGCGAGGTTCGCCTGGGTCTGGGCGTCGTGCTCGCCATGCAGGTCGATGCTCGTGCTGACGTGGATCTTGGGGTTCGCCTTCTCGAAGGCGGGGATGAGCGACTTGTCCCAGAGGTCCTGGACGTTGGTGTCGCCGCTGATGAACACGGTGAGGTCGGTGGTGCCGTCGGTGTCGGAGGCGTTCGAGGCGTTGGCGCTCTGGACGCAGCCGGAGAGTGCGACGGTCGCGGCTGCCGCGATGGCGAGGCCGGCGAGGACTCGGGTCTTCACGTGGGTTCTCCCTGTTCCGTGGTGCGGTGGGGTCGTGTGGGAACGTTCCCGCGCCGGGGTCGAGTGTGGCGCTGCCGGGTGAACTCCGGGTGCCTCCGGCGTCGCCGCCGGGTGAACTCCGGGTGCGGGCGTGCGGGGCGCGGGCGGCGGGCGCGGGCGCGGTGCTGCGCGTCGGATGCGGTGACGGCGCACGGTGCGAGTTCCGCCGACCCGTGCGAGGTTGACGGCTTCGTGCCCGGCTACAACCCTGCACCGAGCGGGCTGCTCGCCCCCGACCGGCGAACGATGCACGGTGCGCGGCCCGGTTCGCTGTCGACGACCCCGCACCGAGCAGCCAGGTCCGCGATGGGCGACGAACCGCGCACCGTGCGCACCGGCAAGAGGCCGAACAATCTCGCACGGTGCGCTACTTACACCCCTCAGCGCGACATACGGACTCCGGCCTGTCGGAGCTTCGCGCGGAGGACCCACTCGTTGCGCAGGTCCGACCAGGTGAGCCGCACCACGGTTCGCACCTCGGGGAACGCGCGGAGCCGGTCTTCCCGGACCTTCTCGTCGAACAGCGCTTCCTCCGGCGTCCGTCCCCGCAGGTACGCACTGCTCCGGTACTTCACGGCTCCGTCGAACTCGACCACGACCCCGGCATCCGGGAACCAGAAGTCCACGACGATGTCCGGCTCGCCGAGCGCTCGGAAGCGGTGCTGGAGGACCGGCGGTCGTGTCCCGAACTGGTCGAACCGCGCTCGTGCGTACGACTCCCCCGGTGAGTCCGATGCGGCATCGGCGAACCCGATCGCCCGGAGAGCGCGACGTCGTCCTTTCTGCCCGCGCCGCTCGATCGCCGACCGGACGTCTTCGCGCTCGACCTCGCGACGGAGGAGCGCATCGAGGGACACGACCGCGTCGGTGAACGGCAGTGTGAGTGCGAGGTCGGTCGCCAGCCGATCGAGTCCGCACAACAGCAACCCGTCGGGCGTGGCGACCGGACGCTCGTTCCGTTCAGCATCGAGGTCGGCGTGCACCACGAAGGTCGCGTTCGTGGTGCGCCGGTCGGCACCACGTGAGGTCACGTGGATCCGTGTCGGTGGTGGGGTGAGCAGGGGCACACCGAAGACGACGGCAGCGGAGACGTGTGAGATCAGGTCTCCGGGGCGGATCCGGTCAGCGAACGAGCGCAGCCGGACGTGGTGCTGCTCGCTGGGGCGGAGTGCGGCCCATCCCGCAGACTCCACGTACAGTCCGCGTGCTACCCGTGTGAGCTCCCCCGCAGCCGCCCGACGTCTGATGACATCGGACTCCTCGGGGCGCTGAGCGGACGTTCGGAACGTGAGGACTTCGGGGACCGGTGCGAGCTTGAGGTTCATCGACATACTGGTGATGCTCCGGATCCTCCGCCTACGGAGCACCACCGCGTGGGCGTGCTGTGGAGGGCCAGCCCCGCCGAACACCTTGTGGAGGAATGAGCGAGCAGTCGGGGGCCTGCGAGAATGAGCGGGTGAACGCACGCACCTGGGGTTGGCTCGCAGCCGTCATCGACGTCGTCCTCATCGTCGTCTTCGCTCTCATCGGGCGCTCGTCGCACGGTGAGGCCAACACGGCGCTGGCGCTCTGGACCACCGCGTACCCGTTCCTGGCCGGTTGGGCGATCGGGTACGTGACGAGCGGAGCCTGGGCTCGACCGCTGCGCTTCTGGCCGACCGCCGTCGTGGTCTGGATCCTCACGGTCTTCGTCGGTCTGGCCATCCGCGTCGCCACCGGGCAGGGCGACATCGACGGCAACCCGCTGCCGATCTCGTTCGTCATCGTCGCGACGATCGTGCTCGGGGTGTTCCTGCTCGGCTGGCGCGCGATCGCCCGCGGCGTGCTCCGGTTCACCGCGTCGCGGTCGCGACGGGACGCCGCAGCGTCCGAAGCGTGAACGGCAGCCGCGGTTCCCAGCCGACGATCCTCGACGTCGCCGCACGTGCGGGGGTCTCGAAGTCGGCGGTGAGCCGCGTGCTCTCCGGCACAGGCCGGTTCTCGGACGAGACCCGCGAACGCGTCGAACGAGCGGCAGCCGAGCTCGGGTACGTCGCGAACGCCATGGCTCGCGGACTGGTCAGCGGGCGCACGAACACGATCGGGATGCTCGTCCGGGACGCCTCTTCCATGGTCTACACCGCACTGCACGCCGTGATGGAGCGCCGCGCATCGGAGCTCGGCTACCGCGTCGTCACCACGACGGGCGTCGGTCGGGTCGAGGACGAGAAGTCCGCCCTCGCCGCACTCGTGTCGATGCGCGTCGACGGACTCGTCGTGTGCAGCGGCCTGATGCCGTCCGCCGACATCGCCGAGTTCGCGCCCCGCATCGCCACCGTCGTCGCGGGTCGGCCCGAGCTGCACCCGGCGCTCTCGAGCGTCTACTGCGACGAGGTCGACGGTGGGGCTTCCATCGCGGATGCCGTCGCCGATGCCGGCCACACCACGGCCGTGGTGTTCACCGTCCCGCTCGACAACGCGATCACGCAGCACGCGCGATCCTCGGCGATGCTCGAGCGGCTCCGAGCACGTGGCGTCCGGGTGATCGACATCGACGCGAGCTTCGTGCGGCCACCCGACGACCTCGCCGCCGACCTGGTGGACGCCGTGCAGGAGTCGGGCGTGACCGCGGTGATGTGCCCGACCGACCGGCTCATGCTCGACGTGTGCGAGGCGCTCGCCCGCCGCGGTGTCGAGGTCCCGCGCGATCTCTCCGTCACCGGGTTCGACGGCGTCTACCCGCTGGCGAGCGACTGGATCGGCTTCACGACACTCGAACAACCGATCGAGCGCATCGGCCGCGAGGCCATCGACCTCGTCATCGGCCGCATCGACGACCCCACGCGCCCGGTCGAGCACCGCTCACTGCGCGGCACCGTGATCCCCGGCCGCACCCTGCTCCCCCGCTGACGCCGACCCGCCGACCTCGCACCGTGCGAGGCGTCATGCGAACGGTGCGAGGTTCCGTACTCGGTGCGGCCGGACAACGCTCGCACCGAGTACGGAACCTCGCACCGAACGCACCCGCAGCCGCAGCCGCAGCCGCACCCGCGCGCACCCGCACCCACGCCCGCGCCTAGAACAACCCGCTGCGCGGGCCGTCCTCCGGCCCGTCGAACCCGCGGAACATGTCCGACACCAGCGCCTCGATCTGCGGCTCCACGAGCCGTTCGACGGCCTCGGCGATCCGCGGCCGGTGGTCGATGAGCGCCAGGCACACCGCGGTACCGGTCGACCGTGCACACTCGTCGGACAGCGCGATCTCGTGCCGGAGCGCAGCCTTCGCCTCGTCGGACAACGGCTCGCGCGGCGTCTGCTCCCCCGCACCGGTGCCGGCGAGCTCGCCGAGCGTGAACAGGAACGGCGACCCCGGCGACGGCTCGGGGTCCACGTCCAGGCCCTGGAACTCCGGCGACAACCCCTCGGCCGGCTGGTACCCCGCGTGCCGCTTCCGGGCCGCCGCCCGCTCGAGTTCACGCTGCAGCAGCGGCAGGTTCTTCGCCGTGTAGTCGTCGACGGCGTCCTCGACGATCGTCGAGATCCGACCGATCAGCGCGTGCTGGACGGCGTGCGGCACGTCGGGTCCGAACCCTGCGGCCGCGGCGATCGGGGACCCGGTGCACTTCCGGCAGATGCGCGTGCGCGGGCGGGCGGTACCGATCTGCCAGCGCGGCAGCCAGCGCAGCCACAGGTCGACCGCGCCCCGCACGCGACCGTCGATGCCGTCCATCCCTCAACAGTAGGCCTGGAGGCGCGGATCACCCCCGGCACACCGCGCCGGTCGGGCAATCCACCGGTTCTCAGGCCTGTGGTTCCGTCACGAAGTCGATCAGCTCCTCGACACGGCCGAGCAGCTCCGGCTCGAGGTCGGCGAAGGTGCGCACCTGCCCGAGGATCCGCTGCCATGCCCGAGCGATGTCGGCCTGCTCGGCGTGCGGCCAGCCGAGCGCCTGGCAGATGCCCGCCTTCCACTCGATCGAGCGCGGGATCGTCGGCCACGCCCGCAGCCCGACCCGCGCCGGCTTGACCGACTGCCAGACGTCGACGAACGGGTGCCCGACGACGAGCACGTGCGCTCCCCACTTGCCACGCATCACGGCGTCGGCGAAGCGGGACTCCTTCGACCCGGGCACCAGGTGGTCGACCAGAACCCCGACCCGGCGCTCCCGCGTCGGCTGGAACTCGTCGAGCACGGCGGCCAGGTTGTCGACGCCGGAGAGCTCCTCGACCACGACGCCCTCGACGCGCAGGTCGGCGCCCCAGACCTTCTCGACGAGTTCCGCGTCGTGCTTGCCCTCGACCATGATGCGGCTGGGGAGCGCCACCCGAGCACGCTGCGACTCCACGGCGAACGATCCGGACGCGGTGCGGAGGCGACCACCGTCGGACGCCTGTCGCACTGCGGGCGCGCCCCCGGGCCTCCAGTCCGAATGAACGGAACCCAGCGAACCCGGCGAGCCGGCAGCGGCTGCGGAAGACCGGCCGACCGGCGCCGACGGCCGCCCCAGCGTCACCAGCTCACCCTCGAGCAGGAACTGCCCGGCGAAGGGGAAGGAGCGCGTGCGGCCCTTCCAGTCCTCGAGCGCGATGTTGCCGGCCTCGAGCCCCACCACGGCACCTGCCCACCCGGAGTCCGGGTCCTCGAGCACCATGTCCCGTTCGAGCGGCACCTGCCGCACCTTCTTCACCCCGCGCGAGCGCCAGTCCCCCGAGAGCACATCGCCGCCGTACCGGTCGTCGTCCACCCGCACGAGGGTACTGTCGACGACGGCCCGGACGACGTCGACCGCGCCGGTTCCCCATCATCTCGACGGAAGGCCCGCCCGTGCGCGCAGCGATCATCCACGCCCCGAACGACATCCGCGTCGAGGAGCGCGACCGACCCGGGCTCCTGTCCGGCAAGGACGTCGTCGTCAAGGTCCTCGCGGCCTGTGTCTGCGGCTCGGACCTCTGGCCCTACCGCGGCGTCACCGAGACGAAGCAGCCGCGGCCGATCGGCCACGAGCTCGTCGGCGAGGTCGTCGCCGTCGGTGACGACGTCACCGGCCTGCACGAGGGCGACTTCGTCATCTCCCCCTTCACCATGAACGACGGCACCTGCCAGGCCTGCCGCAACGGCATGACCACCGGCTGCGACCACCTGTCCGGCTTCGGCAGCACGGACGCCTACGGCGACCCCGTCGGTGGCGCACAGGCCGAGTACGTGCGGATCCCGGACGCCGACGCCACGCTCGTCGTCGTCCCCGGCCCGGTCGACCCGGCCCTGGTGCCGTCGCTGCTCACCCTGTCCGACGTCTTCTCGACGGGGCACCACGCCGCCGTGTCGGCAGCGGTCGGCCCCGGCAAGACCGTCGTCGTGGTCGGCGACGGCGCGGTCGGCCTGTCCGCCGTGCTCGCCTCGAAGCGGCTCGGCGCGGACCGCATCATCGCGATGAGCCGGCACGCGGACCGCCAGGCGCTCGCCCGCGAGTTCGGCGCGACCGACATCGTGGCCGCCCGTGGAGCCGAGGGCGTCGACGCCGTCCGGGAGCTCCTGGGCGGCGACCTGGCCGACTGCGCCGTCGAGGCCGTCGGCACCGAGGAGAGCATGGACCAGGCGCTGCACTCGGTGCGCCCCGGTGGCAACGTCGGCTTCGTCGGGGTCCCGCACGGGGTGCCGACGATCGGCACGCGCTACCTGTTCGACACGAACATCGCCATCGCGGGCGGCATGGCCCCGGCCCGGAAGTACATCCCCGAGCTGCTGCCCGACGTGCTGTCCGGCGCGATCGACCCCGGTCGCGTCTTCGACCTGGAGCTGCCGCTCGACGAGGCCGCCGAGGCCTACCGCGCGATGGACGAACGCCGGGCCATCAAGGTGCTGCTGCGCCCGTAGCGGCGCGCGGCGCGCGTCGCGCGTCCCGCGTCGCGCCGGGCCGCCGGCCGGTCGTTCGCGCTCAGCGACAGTTCACGGGCGTGCCCGCGCGTGAACTGTCGCTGAGCCCGAAACGTGGCCCCGCGACCCGCGGCCCCGCGGCCCGCGGCCCGCGGCCACGCCCGCTCACGCGTCGCGGATCGCCAGCACCCGGTGCGGGGCAGCCGCCTCGGCCCGCCACCCGCCGGGCAGCACGTCGCGGAGTTCGGGCACGGTGAAGCTCCGGCGGATCGACCGCAGGCCGTCGACCCGGATGAACGTCCCCGCCGCCACGAGCGGTGACGCCAGCGCGTAAGCCCGGTAGGCCGCCGGCGACCGCCGGATGTCGGAGTGCAGGCTGCGCCCGCTCGCGAGCAGTTCGGAGTCGGCCAGGAACCCCCGCCGCTCCTCGGCACCCAGGTGGTGCAGCACGTGGTTCGACACGACGACGTCGAACCGCTCACCAGCCGCGACCAGGTCACCGCTCGACTGCTGCCGGAACGTCACACCGGTCGGGGACGACCGCCGTGCCGCGGCGATGGCGCGTTCGTCCGGGTCGACCCCGACGACCTCGAGGTCGAACCCGTCGCTCGCCGCCCACCGCACCAGCGAGCGGGCCAGGTCGCCGCCGCCGCACCCCAGGTCGAGCACCCGGCCACGGCCGCTGGCGGGCAGGGCCGGCACGACGTGCGAGCGCCAGGCCGCACGCCAACCGCTCACGAGCGCGTTCACGACGGCGAAGCGCCGGAAGGTGCGTGCGAGCGCACGCGGGTCGCAGTCCGGGTCGTCCATCAGTTCGGTCAGGCTGAGCGCGCGGGTGCGCAGGTCGACGGCCGGGAGGCCCGTGGTGCCGCCGCCCTGACGGCTCACGCCGCGCCCGTGGTCGCGACGGGCACGCGGTCGGCTGCGACGGCGGGTTCCGCCGCGGACAACACCGCGGGTTCTGCCGCGGGCGACGCCTCGGTCCGCACAGCGGTGAGCCGCGCACTCTCCACCGTGAGTCCGGGGCCGAAGGCGAGCGCGACGACGGCGCTGCCGTCGTCGAGGCCGGCGTCGACGGCATCGCGGAGGACGAAGAGCACGGTGGCGCTCGACATGTTGCCGTGTTCACGCAGCACCCGCCGACTCGACTCCATCGCACTGTCCGGCAGGCCGAGCGACTCCTGGGTGCGGTCGAGGATGGCCCGGCCGCCCGGGTGGACCGCCCACACCGGCACGTCCGAGGCGGCCCCGCCGGCGAGCAGCGGTTGCACGGCGCTCGGGACGTGCAGGCCGACGAGCTTCGGCACGGCGGTGGACAGGACCATCTCGAAGCCCTCGTCCCCGATGTTCCACGCCATCTCGGACGCTCCCTCGGGCACCACGGCCGTCGTGAAGTCGTCGAAGCGCAGACCGGCTCCGTCGCGGGCGACCACCGCGGCGGCCGCACCGTCGCCGAAGACGCTGTTGGCGACGATCTGGTCGGGGTCGTTCGAGGCGCGGACGTGCAGGGTGCAGAGTTCGCCGCAGACCACGAGCACGACGGCATCCGGGTCCTGGTCGACGAACGCCGCGGCGATCCGGAGCGCGGGGAACGCGGCGCAGCACCCCATGAAACCGATGTGGTGCCGGAAGACGCCCCCGGGGAGCCCGAGCTGCTCGACGACGTCGATGTCGGGCCCGGGCTGCGTGAACCCGGTGCACGACACGGTCACCAGGTGCGTGACGGACTCCGGCGCGATGCCGGCACGTTCCACGGCGTCGCGGGCGGCGGCGACGAACAGCGGCGGTGCGAGTTCGCGGTACCGGTCGTTGCGTGCGCCGGTGGACGGCGAGCGCAGGGTGCCGTCGTCGTCACGGAACGCACCACCGGCACGTGCGGAGTCGAGTTCCTCGAGGACGGTGTGCCGCTGGTCGACCGCCGACCCGTCGAACGCGGCGGGGACGAGGCGTTTGCCGAGCCGCCCGAGGTCGGGTTGGGCGGAGAACAGGTCACGCACCCTGGGCTGGTCGAGGGTCGTCTCGGGGACGGCGGTTCCGATGGCGCGGATCGTTGCGGACACGACTCATCCTGTCACCCGATCGCTGACGTGTCCCCAGGATGCCCACGGCGACCGGGACGCACGCAAGGGCACGGCACCGACCGGCACCGTGCCCTGCGTGGTGGGACTGCCTACGACTGCTGTGCGCGCTCCAGGACGAGTTCCCGCACGCGTGCGGCGTCGGCCTGGCCCTTCATGGCCTTCATGACCGCACCGATGATCGCGCCGGCCGCCTGGACCTTGCCGTCCTGGATCTTCGCCAGGACGTCGGGCTGCGCCGCGAGTGCTTCGTCGACCGCGGCCGTCAGGGCGGAGTCGTCCGAGACGACCTTGAGCCCGCGGGCCTCGACGACCTGCGCCGGCGAGCCCTCGCCCGCGATGACGCCCTCGAGCACCTGGCGCGCCAGACGGTCGGTTAGGTCGCCGGACTCGACGAGCGCGATGACCTCGGCGACGTGCTTCGGCGACACCAGGTCACCGGGGGCTGCGTCCTGCGCGTTGGCGACGCGGCTGATCTCACCGGTCCACCACTTGCGGGCGGCCTGGGGTGCGGCGCCGGCGGCGACGGTGCCCTCGACCTCGTCGAGCAGGCCACCGTTGACGACGTCCTGGAACTCCAGGTCGGCGAAGCCCCAGTCACCCTTCAGGCGACGGCGGCGTGCGACGGGGGCCTCGGGCAGCGAGGCACGGAGCTCCGCGATGACGGCGGGGTCCGGCACGACGGGCAGCAGGTCGGGTTCCGGGAAGTACCGGTAATCGTCGGCGTCCGACTTGGGGCGACCTGCCGAGGTACGGCCGGTGTCCTCGTGCCAGTGGCGGGTCTCCTGCGTGATCGTGCCACCGGCGGCGAGGATCGCGGCCTGACGCTGGATCTCGTAGCGGATCGCACGCTCGACGGCGCGGAACGAGTTGACGTTCTTGGTCTCGGTGCGGGTGCCGAGCTTCTCCTGCCCGCGGGGGCGCAGCGAGATGTTCGCGTCGCACCGCAGGTTGCCGCGCTCCATGCGGGCCTCGGAGACACCGAGCGCCCGGACGAGGTCGCGGATGACCTGCACGTAGGCGGCTCCGAGCTCGGGGGCACGGTGCTCGGCGCCGAAGATCGGCTTCGTGACGATCTCGACCAGGGGCACGCCGGCACGGTTGTAGTCGACGAGCGAGTACTCGGCGCCCTGGATGCGGCCGGTGGCACCACCGACGTGCGTCAGCTTGCCGGCGTCCTCTTCCATGTGGGCGCGCTCGATCGGGATGTTGTAGATCGTGCCGTCGGCGAGCTCGACCTCGACCTCGCCCTCGTAGGCGATGGGCTCGTCGTACTGCGAGACCTGGTAGTTCTTCGGGTTGTCCGGGTAGAAGTAGTTCTTCCGGGCGAACCGCGAGGACTCGGCAATCGAGCAGCCGAGCGCGAGCCCGAGCTGGATCGAGTACCGCACGGCCTGTGCGTTGACGACCGGCAGCGACCCGGGCAGCCCGAGGTCGACCGGGGTGACGTTCGTGTTGGGCTCGCCGCCGAAGAAGTTCGGGGCGTCCGAGAACATCTTGGTCTTCGTCGCGAGTTCGACGTGGACCTCGAAGCCGAGCACCGGCTCGTAGCGCTCGAGCGCCTCGTCGAAGTCCATCAGCGCGTCCTTCTGCGCCATCAGATCACACCTTCCTGCGCAGCGGACTGCTGACTCTGGTCGAGGTCCGGGACGGACGCGATGAGAGGCGCGCCCCACTGCTGTTCGAGCAGACGCTCGAGGGCGGCACCGTAGCGGTACAGCCGGGCGTCCTCACGCTGGGGCGCCATCAGCTGCACGCCGACGGGCAGGCCGTCCTCGGGCGCGAGGCCGTTCGGGATGCTCATCCCGGGGACGCCGGCGAGGTTCGCCGGGATCGTGGTGAGGTCGTTGAGGTACATCGCCAGCGGGTCGTCGATGCGCTCACCGATCGGGAACGCGGTCGTCGGCGCCGACGGGCTGACGAGCAGGTCGACCTGCTCGAAGGCGGCCTGGAAGTCCCGCTGCACGAGCGTGCGGACCTTCTGCGCCGAGCCGTAGTAGGCGTCGTAGTAGCCGGCGCTCAGGGCGTAGGTGCCGAGGATGATGCGCCGCTTGACCTCGGGTCCGAAGCCGGCTTCACGCGTGGCGGCCATGACGTCCTCGACGGTGGCGCCGTTCTCGGGCGTGACCCGGAGGCCGAAGCGCACCGAGTCGAACTTGGCGAGGTTCGACGACGCCTCGGCCGGGAGGATCAGGTAGTACGCACTGATCGCGTACGCGAACGACGGAGCGTCGATCTCGACGACGACCGCACCGGCCGACTCGAGCAGCGCGACCGTCTCCTGGAAGCGCTGGGTGACACCGGCCTGGAACCCGTCGCCCCCGGCGAGTTCCTTCACCACGCCGACGCGCAGGCCGCGGAGCGTGTCCGCCTGCAGCCCTTCGCGTGCGGCGGCGGCCATCGAGGGCCAGGCGTCCGGGATGGACGTGGAGTCCTTCGGGTCGTGCCCACCGATGACGTCGTGCAGGAGCGCGGCGTCGAGGACGGTGCGGGACACCGGGCCGATCTGGTCGAGGCTGGACGCCAGCGCGATGGCGCCGTAGCGGCTCACCCCGCCGTAGGTCGGCTTCACGCCGACCGTGCCCGTCACGGCACCGGGCTGGCGGATGGAGCCACCCGTGTCCGAACCGAGGGCGAAGGGTGCTTCGTGCGCCGCGACCGCGGCGGCCGAGCCACCGCCGGACCCGCCGGGGATCCGGTCGAGGTCCCACGGGTTGCGGGTCGGACCGTACGCCGAGAACTCGGTGGTCGAGCCCATCGCGAACTCGTCCATGTTGGTCTTGCCGAGCGGCACGAGGCCGGCGGCGCGGAGCTTCGCGACGGGGGTGGCGTCGTACGGCGGCACCCAGCCCTCGAGGATCCTGGACCCGGCGGTCGTGGGCATGTCCTGCGTGCACAGGACGTCCTTGACGGCGATCGGCACACCGGCGAGGGGCCCGAGGTCGTCACCGGCGGCACGGCGGGAGTCGATCGACTTCGCCACTGCCAGGGCGTTCTGGTTGACGTGCAGGAACGCGTGCACGTCGCCGTCGACGGCGGCGATCCGGTCGAGGTGGGCCTGGGTGGCCTCGACGCTCGAGACGTCGCGCGCCACGAGGGCGTCGGCGAGCGCCGCGGCGCTCAGCTTCGTGATGTCGTCAGTCACTGTTCTTCGCCCTACTGTTCTTCGCCGAGGATGGCGGTCACGCGGAACCGTTCGCCGTCGGAGTCGGGCGCCCCGGAGAGCGCCTGCTCCTGCGTCAGCGTCGTGCCGACCACGTCGGGTCGGGTGACGTTGCCGAGCGGCACGGGGTGGCTCGTCGCCGGGACGTCGTCGGTCGCGACCTCGGCGACCTTGGCGACGCTCTCGACGATGTGCGACAGCTCCCCGGTCAGCTTCTCGATCTCGTCGGGCGTGAGTGCGATACGTGCGAGGTTCGCCAGGTGCGCGACCTGCTCGCTCGTGATGTCAGGCATGGTGCTCCGTCGATCGGTTCGTGGAATGCCCCACAGTCTATTGGCTGCGTCGGGCGCGCAGGCGCGGCTGTGGACAACGCCCCGCGGGGGTTGTCGGGTCACTTCCCGTTCTGGTCCCTCGCAGCCGGCGCCGCCGGGGCCACCGTCGCGGCGGGCGCCGGAGCAGCCGGACCAGCGGGTGCAGCCGGAGCGGCTGGCGCGGCCGTCGGCGTCGTCTGGTCGTCCTGTGCCGTCCCCTGCCCGGACGAGGACCCCGACGACGATGACGATGACGACTTGCTCGCCTGCCCGATCATCGCCTGGCTCGGCGCGGGCAGCGCTCCCCCGCCGACGGTCTGGTCCAGGTACGCCATCATCGACTTCCCGACCCCGAACTTCGCGCTGTACCCGGTGGTGCCCTGCAGGAATGGCCAGTTCGCCAGGCTCACGTTCCCCTGCACGTTGCCGACCCAGGTGGCGTTCGTGTACTTCGTCGACGACGCGACCAGCCAGTTCTGCACGTCACCGTCGGTGGTGCCGGTCTTCGCGAACTTCGCCACGCTGTCCCCGGGGTTCGCACTCGCGGCCGTCCCCGACCCGGACAGCACGCCCTGCAGCGCGTAGTCGACCGTGCCCGCGACGTCCGCCGAGACGCCCTGCGTGCAGGACGACGGCGTCGGGGTGATCTTCGTGCCGTCCGCCTCGGTCACCGAGTCGATCGCGGTGGGCGTGCACACGATGCCGCCGTTGGCGAAGCCCGCGTAGGCCTCGGCCAGGTCGATCGGCGACAGCTCGTTCACGCCGAGGATCGAGGACGGCGTCTGCGTCAGGTCACCGCCGTCGGCGCGGTGGATGCCCATCGACTGCGCGAGCTGGGCGATCTTGCACAGGTCGAGCTGCTTGCCCATCTGGGCGTACGCGGTGTTGATCGACTCGACCGTCGCCGCCTCGACCGACATCGACGACGGCACCCTCTCGGCGTTGGCGACGTTCCAGGTGCCGCCCGCGACGTTCTGGCAGGTGTTGGTGAACTCGGCGTTCTCGAACTGGTGCTCCGAGGTGGTGACCGAGTCGGACAGGGTGTGCCCGCTGGCGAGCCACTCGGCCAGGGTGAACACCTTGTAGGTCGAGCCGGTCTGGAACCCGCCCGAGTTGCCGTACCCGGAGTCGGCGCTGTAGTTCACCGCCGTGGCACCGGCCCCGGCGTGGTCCCCCTGCGTGTAGGTGGTGTTCTGGACCATCGACATGATCCGGCCGGTGCCGGGCTCCACGGTGATGTTCGAGCCGCCGACGTCGACGCCGGCCATGGTGGCCGGCACGTAGGTGGACAGGGCGGACTGTGCCTGACCCTGCAGGTCGAGGTCGAGCGAGGTGTGGATCTGCAGGCCCTTGGTGTCGAGCGTGGCGATGCGTGCCGCCGCGGTCTTGCCGAACGCGGGGTCCTGCAGCACCTGGTCGCGGACGTAGTCGCAGAAGTAGCCGGCGTCGTGGTTCGTCGCGGCGGTCGAGCACCCGTTGGCGGTCTCGGTGATCTTCGGCGTGACCGGCGTCGCGATCGCCTTCGTCATCTGCGCCTTCGTGATCGACCCGTGCGCCTGCATCCGGCGGAGCACGTAGTCACGGCGCTCCTTCGTCAGCTCGTACCCGTTGGCCTTGCCGTTATCCTTGTCGCTCGGCACGTCGATGCGCAGGTTCGACGGGTTGTTGAGGATCGCGACGAGCGTGGCCGACTGCACGAGCGACAGGTCCTTCGCGTGCACGCCGAAGTAGTACTCGGCCCCGGCCTCGGCGCCGTAGACCCGCCCGCCGAGCCCGACGATGTTGAGGTACCCGGTCAGGATCTCGTCCTTCGAGTACTTCTTGTTCACCGCGATGGCGTACCGCATCTCCTGCAGTTTGCGCTGCGGCGTGACGCCGGCCGCGTCCTCGTAGCAGGCTTCGACCTTCTTCTCGGTGGCGGCCTGGTCCGCGCCGGTGAGCTCCTCGCACTGCTGCACCAGGACGTTCTTGACGTATTGCTGCGTGATGCTCGAGCCGCCCTGCACATCGCCGCCGACGACGGTCGCGGCGACGCCGCGGAGCGTGCCGAGCACGTCGATGCCGCCCTCGTCGTAGTAGCGCGGGTCCTCGGTGTCGATCGCCGCCTGCTTGAGCGTGTCCGCCATCTGGTCGGCCGTGACGTTCGTGCGGTTCTCGGCGTAGAAGGAGGCGATCTTGACCTGCTTCCCGCCCTGCTCCGCGTACATGGACGACACCTGCTGCGGGGTCTGCACGTCGAGGTAGGTCGGCAGGTCCTCGAAGAACGAGACCGCCCCGGAGGTCCCCTCTCCCGCGACGGCGACCGCCGGGGTCACCGCGACGGCGACGAGCATGCCGGCGAGCACGGACATCACCACGAACATCAGGAGAGCACCAGGCCATCGCACCACACGCATGACGGCACCGTAGGCAGCAGGGCTGTACTGGTTCTGCCCCGGAACGAGTGCAGGCTGCGGTCGCGTTCAGGTTGCCACCCAGCCCGTTCCGAGGACGGGTCGCGATCCGCGCGGGCGCACCGATCCGGCCGGGAGGCCCGCGTCGGCTCCGGCACGTCGGCCGCCGGTCACGATCGGGTCACGCCCACCGCGTCGCCACGACCGGCGGGTCCGCCGGGTCGCTCAGGGGGCGGTCGGGCACGGCCGGTCAGTCACGGGGCTGCAGATCCTGCGGGCGCACGAGGTACATGTCCGGCGAGGCGCCGACGATGCCGTCGCCACCCGACTTCCCGCGTCGGACCTGCTCGCGCACCAGGTCGCCACGTCCGATGCCGATCAGGGCGACGTCGTGCAGCGATGCCGTGCCCGGTTTGAGGTAGTCGTTGTGCCCCACGGGACGCCGGAACACGTCACCGGCCGACAGCGCGTCGGCGCCCCCGGCCAGGTCGAGCACGGTCGAGCCGAACGACGCCCCACCCGGGTCGGTACCGAAGTACCCGGAGCCCGCGATGGGGTCGCTGTGTGCACCGCCGACGAAGACCTGCCCGGTGGCGACGGCGAGGTCGTCCGCCGTCCGCACGTCGCTGCCCGGCGATCCGAGCACGGTCAGGGTGTCGGCGGTCATGCGCCCCGACGCCAGGGCCGTCATCGCCGTGGTCGACCCGTACGAGTGCGCGACGATGTTCACCCGCGGTTGGTCGCCCGAGCGGATCACGCGCAGCCCTGCGACGGTCCGTTCGAGCCGCTCCGCCCCGGTCCGTGCGAGCCCGAGCGACAGGATGTTCGACAGGTCCGGAGTGCGGTACCCCATCCACGCGACGACGGCGACACCCGACCCGTTGCCGGTGGCGGCGAGCGGCGCCAGGGTGGCCTGCTCCCGGGACAGGTCGTTGGCGGTGTTGGTGAAGTCGGTCATCTGCCCGGTGACCGTGAAGAACATGCCCGGCACCACGACGGTGACGTCGGCCGCGGTGTCGAGGTCGCCGATGCTGATCGCCGCACGCCCGGAACCCCGGGTGTCGAGCGCCACCAGGAAGCGCCGCGGGTCGCCCGGCTCCTGCACCAGGGAGTCGCGGACCTGCCCGAGCATCGCGGCCCGGGCTGCACCGAGGTCGGCGTCGGCGAGGCCGGCGGTCAGCGTCGCGCGGTTGGCCTGGTCGCGGACGGCGTACGGCACGCCCTCGAGGTTCCCCACCAGGGCGGGTGCGTGCACCCGGAGCCGGTCCTGCTCGTCGGCCGGCAGGTGCGACCACCACTGCGCGACGGTCTGCGCGGGCGGCGGGTCGTCCTGCACCGTCGCCACGACACGACGGTCGGTGGCCGCGCTTCGCAGGTCGGCGGCGCCGAGTGCACCGAGGTCGTCCACGAAGGCTCGTCCGTGCGCGGCGGCGAGGTCGTCGACCCCGACCCCCGTCGTCGATGTCGATGTCGATGTCGACGACGACGCCGCTGGTACCGCCGGTGCCGCCGGTGCCGCCGGGAGCATGGCGGCGGGGTCAGCGACCGGGACGATGCGGGTCGCGGCGGTTCTGGCGACCGTGACCTGGGGCGCCGGGGGCATGCCTGGGGCCTCGATCACTCCGAGCGAGTGCACCGAGGCGGTGAGCAGAGCCGCAGCGATGAGCAGCAATCGGGTCTCCCCCGGGAAGGCCGTCCCGACGTCCCCCTGCAGACGACGGGTGATGCTCGGTCGAGTCTATGGAGATGTCCGCCGATCATCCATGCGCGATGCAACTTGTCCCCCGAACTGGGCGCGTTCGACGGCGCGCCGCGCTCAGCGGATGCGACCGGGCGTGCTGGGCATCCCGCTCGGTCCTCGGGCCTCAGTCCTCGGTCGTCGGCGCTTCCGGTTCGGCGAGCGCCGCCGGCCCCTCGGTCACGAGCAGGTGGAACTGCTCGGCGTCGATGATCCGGACACCCAGCTGCTCGGCCTTCGTGAGCTTCGAACCGGCACCCGGACCGGCGGCCACGAAGTCGGTCTTCTTGCTCACGCTCGACGCCGCCTTGCCGCCGGCGGTGATGATCGCCTCCAGCGCCCCTTCGCGCGTGTAGCCCTCGAGTGAGCCGGTCGCGACGACGGTGACGCCGCTCAGCACGCCGCCCTCGACGTCGGCGCCGCCCGGGCCGGGGTGGCCCGGGGTGGTGAACTGCACGCCGGCCGCGGTCCAGCGGTCGATGATCTCGCGGTGCCAGTCGACGTCGAACCAGGCGAGCAGGGCGTCGGCGATGATGCCGCCCACCCCGTCGACGGCCGCGAGGTCCTCGCGCGAGGCCGACCGGATCGCGTCGAGGGAGCCGAAGTGGTTCGCCAGGGCTCGGGCGGCGACCGGTCCGACGTGGCGGATGCTCAGGCCGACCAGGATCCGCCACAGGGGCTTCGTCTTCGCGGCGTCGATGTTCGCGAGCATCTCGAACGCGTTCTTCGACGGGTAGCGGCTCGGCTCACCGGTGTACTCGGCGCCCCGCGCCTCGGGGTCGAACGGCGGATCGGTCTTCTTGCGCGCCCGACTGAACGGTGTGACGCGCTTCGGGGCGCCGTCGTCGTCGACCTTCTCCATGCCGGTCTCGGCGTCGCGGACGATGACCTCGATCGGGACGATGTCCTGCATCGTCAGGTCGAACAGTCCGGCCTCGGTGACGAGCGGCGGGGTCTCCGGGCGGAGCGGCTGCGTGAGCGCCGCGGCCGCGACCTCGCCGAGCCCCTCGATGTCGAGCGACCCGCGCGAGGCGATGTGCTCGACCCGACCGCGCACCTGCGCCGGGCAGCTCTTCGCGTTCGGGCAGCGCAGGTCGATGTCGCCTTCCTTCGCGGGGGCGAGCTCGGTGCCGCACTCGGGGCAGTTCGTCGGCATCACGAACTCGCGCTCGGAGCCGTCACGGAGCTCGACCACCGGGCCGAGCACCTCGGGGATGACGTCGCCGGCCTTCCGCAGCACGACGGTGTCGCCGATCAGCACGCCCTTCGCCTTGACGACCTGCTGGTTGTGCAGCGTGGCCTGGCGGACGACGGAACCGGCGACCTCGGCCGGGGCCATCACCGCGAACGGGGTCGCACGGCCGGTGCGGCCGACGCTGACCACGATGTCGGTGAGCGTGGTGTGCACTTCTTCGGGCGGGTACTTGTAGGCGATCGCCCACCGCGGCGCCCGTGACGTCGACCCGAGTTCCTCGTGCAGGGCGAGGTCGTCGACCTTCACGACGACACCGTCGATCTGGTGCTCGACGGCCGACCGGCGCTCCCCCGTGGTCCGGACGAAGCCGTTGACCTCGTCGATGGTGTCGAACACCCGGTAGTGGCTGCTCGTCGGCAGGCCCCAGGTCTGCAGCAGCTCGTACACCTCGGACTGGCTGCGGACGTCGGTGCCCTGCTCGAGTTCGCGGACGGGCCACGCGCCGATGCCGTGCACGAGCATCCGCAGACGCCGCAGCCGGTCGACCATCAGGGCACGCTTCGCCTCGGACTTGCCCTCTTCCTTCTGGCGGAGGGACCCGGCGGCGGCGTTGCGCGGGTTGGCGAACACACGCTCCCCCGCCTCGCGCTGGTTCGCGTTGAGCTCGTCGAACTCGGCGACCGGGAAGAAGATCTCGCCCCGGACCTCGACCAGGGGCGGGTGGCCGGTGCCCGACAAGCGGTCCGGGATCGTGCCCATCGTGCGGACGTTGCCGGTGACGTCCTCGCCGACCACGCCGTCACCGCGGGTGGCGGCCGAGACGAGCCGACCGTGCTCGTACCGCAGGTTGATGGCCAGGCCGTCGATCTTCAGCTCGGTCAGGAACCGCACCCGCTCGGCACCGGCGTCCCGCTGCACCTTGAGGGACCACTCGGTGAGCTCGTCGGGGCTGAAGACGTTGTCGAGCGAGAGCATGCGCTCGGCGTGCTCGACCGGCGCGAACTGCGTCGTCTGCGCCTGCCCGCCCACGGTCTGCGTCGGGCTGTCGGGCGTCAGGAGTTCCGGGAACCGCCGTTCGATCGCGTCGAGGCGGTGCACCAGGGCGTCGTAGTCGGCGTCCGACAGGGGCGAGGCGTTGCCCTCGTAGTAGTCGTGGCGCAGCTCGTTGACGCGGGCGCGCAACCGGTCGACCTCGCGCGCGGCCTGGGCGGCGTCGAGCCCGTCGGGGTCGATGGTCTCGAACGTCGCGTCGGTCTCGCTCATGGCATCAGTTCTACCGTGCACCACCGACGCGGCGTGCAGCGAGCGTGCGCCCCGGGAGCGGCGGGGTCAGGCGTCGACGGGGACGGCGCTGACCGTGGTGTCGATCGTGCACTGGCCGAGCACCCGCGTGCCGACGTAGACCACGGCGGTCTGCCCGGGAGCGACCCCGTGCAGCGGATCGTCGACGTCGATGACGAGCACGTCGTCCTGCACCCGGGCGGTCGCGGGCACCGGGTCGGCGTGCGCGCGGATCTGCACGTCGCAGGCGAACGGCGTCGCGGGGTCGGCCGGGGCCGTGCCCGCCCAGGTGAACCGCGAGCCGGACATCGAGGTGACGGCGAGGGCTTCCTTCGGGCCGACGACGACGGTGTTGTCCTTCGGACGGATCTCGAGCACGAACCGGGGCTTGCCGTCCGGTGCCGGGCGGCCGAGGGCCAGGCCGCGGCGCTGTCCGACGGTGTAGCCGGTGGCACCCTCGTGCGAGCCGACGACCGTGCCGTCACGCTCGACGACGTCGCCGGGGGCGGTGCCGACGCGGTCCGCCAGCCAGCCGCGGGTGTCGCCGTCCGGGATGAAGCAGATGTCGTAGGAGTCCGGCTTCTGGGCGACCGTCAGCCCGCGCTCGGCGGCCTCGGCCCGGACCTCGTCCTTCGACGGGGTGGCTCCGAGCGGGAACATGGCGTGCTGCAGCTGCTCGGCGGTCAGGACGCCGAGCACGTACGACTGGTCCTTCGCCCAGGCGGCCGACCGGTGCAGTTCACGGGAGCCGTCCGGACCGGTGACGATCGAGGCGTAGTGCCCGGTCGCGACGGCGTCGAACCCCAGGGCGAGTGCCTTCTCGAGCAGCGCCGCGAACTTGATCCGCTCGTTGCAGCGCATGCAGGGGTTCGGGGTGCGGCCGGCCTGGTACTCGGCCACGAAGTCGTCGACGACGTCCTCCTTGAACCGGGCCGAGAAGTCCCACACGTAGTACGGGATCCCGAGGGCCGACGCGGCGCGCTGGGCGTCCATCGAGTCCTCGATGGTGCAGCATCCGCGGCTGCCGGTGCGCAGGGTGCCGGGCATCCGGCTCAGGGCCAGGTGCACGCCCACCACGTCGTGGCCGGCGTCGACCGCCCGGGCTGCGGCCACCGCCGAGTCGACACCACCGCTCATCGCCGCAAGAACACGCATGCGTCCAGGGTAACCCGCCGACGAAGCGGTACCGCTGGCGTACCGTTGGTCGGGCGATGGCCACGACGGGGAACGACTCATTCGACTTCCGGTCCGTCCTGCTGTCCGGGTTCCTGCCCGCCGCGCTCTTCGCGATCGGCGAGGGCGCGATCATCCCGATCATCCCGATCGCCGCCGACTCCCTCGGCGCCAGCCTGGCGTTCGCGGGCTTCGTCGCCTCGCTCATCCTGGTCGGGGAGCTCATCGGCGACGTGCCGTCCGGCATCGTCGTCGCCCGCATCGGTGAGCGGAACGCGATGATCGGCGCCGCGCTCGTCTCGGTGGTCGGGCTCGTCGTCGCCACGACGGCCGCGAACGCCTGGGTCCTGGCGCTCGGGGTGTTCCTGGTCGGCGTCTCCACCGCGGTGTTCGCGCTCGCCAGGCACGCCTACATGACCACCGCGATCCCCCTGCGGATCCGGGCCCGGGCGCTGTCGAGCCTGGGCGGCGTCTTCCGCTTCGGCTACTTCGTCGGCCCCTTCATCGCCGCCGGCGTCATCCACCTGACCGGCACCACGAGCAGCGCCTTCTGGATCCACGTCGTCTGCTGCCTGGCGGCGGCGACCGTGCTCCTGGTGCTGCGCGACCCGGCGACGGGCACACGCGGCCTGCGGTTGCCGCCACGGGCCTCCCGGCACTCGGCCGACCACGCGACCGACGCGAGCGACCACGCGACCGAACCGCCCGCCGACACCGGCGCGCAGTTCGTCCAGCAGGAGGCGCAGGGGCTCTTCCGCACCATCCGCGCGAACGGGGCGGTCCTGCTGCGGCTCGGCAGTGGTGCCGGCCTGATCGGCGCGATGCGCGCCGGACGACAGGTGATCCTGCCGCTCTGGGCGGTGAGCGTCGGCCTCGACGACTCGACCGCGGCCCTCGTGATCGGCATCGCCGGAGCCGTCGACTTCGCGCTGTTCTACACGAGCGGGCAGATCATGGACCGGTGGGGACGGCTCGCGAGCGCGTTGCCCTGCATGCTCGGCCTGAGCATCAGCTACTTCCTGCTCGCCTGGAGCGGCCACCTGGACGCCCGGGTCGGCTGGTTCGTCGCGATCGCGATGGGCATGTCCCTGGCCAACGGTGTCGGTTCCGGCATCCTCATGACGCTTGGCGCCGACCTCGCACCGCGCGACGCCCCGGCACCGTTCCTGGGGGCCTGGCGGTTCACCGGCGACTTCGGGTCGGCGGCGGCACCGCTCCTCATCTCCGGCGTGACCGCCGTCGCGTCCATCGCGGTCGCCAGCGGGGTGATGGGCGTGCTCGGCCTGGTCGGCGCGGGCATCCTGCTGCGGTACGTCCCCCGGTACCTGCCGCGCCCGCTGCGCTGACGTGCTGTAGCGCTGACGCGCTGCCGCGCTGCCGCGCTGTCGTGCTGTCGTGCTGTCGTCCCGTGCGAGGTTCCGCACTCGGTGGCACTCGGCCCGCCCCGCACCACGTCCGGTTCCTCGCACCACGTCACGTCCCGCGCACGGTGCGTCCCACGGCCTGGAGGCCCGGCGCACGTCCGCCCCGCACGCCGCGCTCGGTAGACTGCCGCTGCTCGCGGGAGTGGTGGAATCGGTAGACACGCAGGATTTAGGTTCCTGTGCCCCAGGCGTGAGGGTTCGAGTCCCTCCTTCCGCACCGAGTCCCCCCAGGCGCAGCGTTGCGGTCATCCGCACGCCTCGAGCAGGTCAACCCTGCGAGGGATGGCCCGGTCACTTCCGGGCGGTACCCTCATCCCGCGGGAGTCCTCCCCGTGACTCCCGCCTCCACGACCGGAAGAACCATGCACTCCGTCGCACTCGCCCTGATCCCGTGGCTCGATCCGCAGTACATCCTCGACCACTTCGGGGCCATCGCCGTGCTCGTGGTCTGCGCGATCGTGTTCGCCGAGACTGGTCTCCTCATCGGCTTCATCTTCCCGGGCGACAGCCTGCTGGTCATCACCGGCCTGTTCGCCTTCGACCGCGGTGGCGAGATCGGCGGCATCCCGATCTGGGTCGCGGCGCTGATGATCGGCGCCGCCGCGTTCCTCGGCGGTGAGCTCGGGTACTACATCGGCAAGAAGGCCGGGCCACCGATCTTCGAACGCAAGGACAGCGGGCTCTTCTCGAAGGCGAACGTCGAGCGCACCAACGCGTTCTTCCACCGTTTCGGCCCCCTCGCCGTGATCCTGGCGCGCTTCGTGCCGGTCGTCCGCACCTTCGCCCCGATCGCCGCGGGCGTCGGCCGGATGGACTACAAGAAGTACTCGCTCTACAACGCGATCGGCGCCGTGGTCTGGGGCGTCGGCGTGACGTTCCTCGGGTACTTCATCGGGCACATCCCCTTCGTGGCGCACATCGTCCGCGAGTACATCGACATCATCCTGCTCGCCGCGGTCGTCGTGACCGTCGTGCCGATGGCGCTGACGTACCTGCGCAACGCCCGCAAGGCGAAGCACACGAACGAGGCCGAGGCCACCACGGCCCCGACGGTCGACCCGACGCTCTAGCCGCAGGGCTGGCGCACCGCGCACCGGCGCACCGCGCACCGCGCACAACCGAAGTCGCCCCGAACCACGTGATCACGTGGTTCGGGGCGACTTCGGTCGTGCGGAACGGAAAGAGCGCGGGCGCTCAGACGCCGAAGTACTCCCGCACGATCGGCGCGATGCCCCGGAACGCCTTGCTGCGGTGCGACAGGGCGTTCTTCTCGTCGCGGGTGAGCTCCGCCGACGAGCGGTCGGCGTCGTCCGGCCGGAACACCGGGTCGTAGCCGTGCCCGCCGTCACCGACGGGCTCGGTCAGCACCTCGCCGTTCCAGACCGCCTCGACGACGTGCTCCTGACCGTCGGGCGTCACGAAGGCCGCTGCGCACACGAACGCGGCGGTGCGCTCGACGACACCCTGCAGGTTCGTGAGCAGCAGCGCGATGTTGTCGGCGTCCGAGCGGGTGCCGGCGTAGCGGGCCGAGTGGATGCCCGGTGCGCCCCCGAGGGCGTCGACCGCGATCCCGGAGTCGTCGGCGAGCGCCGGCAGCCCCGTGTGTGCGACCGCGGCACGCGCCTTGATCAGGGCGTTCGCCGCGTAGCTGTCGCCGTCCTCGACCGGCTCGGGACCGTCGTACCCGACGAGTTCGACACCCTCGCCGAGCGCCGACCCGAGGATCTCGCGCAGTTCGACGACCTTGCCCTGGTTGTGGGTGGCCAGCACCACCTCGCGGGACGTCACGCCAGACCCAGGACCGAACGCTGGATCGCCGCGAGCGACTGGTTGCCGGCCAGGCCGAGGTCGAGCAGGACGTTCAGCTCGTCTCGGTCGAACGGCGCGTGCTCGGCGGTGCCCTGCACCTCGATGAACTTGCCCGACCCCGTCGTGACGATGTTCATGTCGGTGTCCGCGGCGGAGTCCTCGGTGTAGGCCAGGTCGAGCATCGGCTCCCCCTTGACGATGCCGACCGAGATCGCCTGCACGCTGTCGGTGAGCGGGGTGGCCTTCTTCGCGATGAAGCCCTTGGCGCGGCCCCACTCGATCGCGTCGGCCATCGCCACGTACGCGCCCGTGATTGACGCCGTGCGGGTGCCGCCGTCGGCCTGCAGCACGTCGCAGTCGATGACGAGGGTGTTCTCGCCCAGGGCCTTCGTGTCGACGACGGCGCGGAGCGAACGCCCGATGAGGCGGGAGATCTCGTGCGTGCGGCCGCCGACCTTGCCCTTGATGGACTCGCGCTGCATGCGCTCGTTGGTCGACCGCGGCAGCATCGAGTACTCGGCGGTGACCCACCCGGTGCCCTTGCCGGCGAGCCAGCGGGGCACGCCGTTGGTGAACGACGCGGTGCAGAGCACCTTGGTGTTGCCGAAGGAGATGAGCGCGCTGCCCTCGGCCTGCGTGCTCCACCCCCGCTCGATGGTGACGGGACGGTGGTCGGTGGCGGTACGGCCGTCGACGCGGAGGTTGTCGGTCATGGGGTCCTTTCGGTGCGGGGCAGCGTGATGGCCCCCGTCTGGAGGTGGCCGACGCTCGAGACCTCGGGACCGAGGAAGCGCCGGGCGAGCCGGATGAAGCCGTTCTTGTCGTCGCCCGTCGCCTCGAACGAGTACGTCGGGGCGGTGGTCGCGGTGCGCTCGAGCCCGTGCTCCACGAGCCGGCGGTAGACGTCGTTCGCGGTCTCCTCGGCGCTGGAGACGAGCGTGACCTCCGGACCCATGACGAACTGGATCGCGGCGGACATGAGCGGGTAGTGGGTGCAGCCGAGCACGAGGGTGTCCACGTCGGCGGCACGGATCGGGTCGAGGTACCCGGCCGCGATTTCGCGCAGCGACGGCGACGAGGTGTCCCCCGCCTCGACGAACTCGACGAACCGGGGGCACGCGGCGGTGGTCAGCGTGACGTCGGCGGCGACCGCGAAGGCGTCCTCGTAGGCGCGCGACGCGATGGTGCCGACGGTGCCGATGACCCCGATGCGGCCCGTACGGGTCTGCTTGACGGCGGCGCGGGCCGCGGGCTGGATGACCTCGACCACGGGGATGCCGTACGCCTGCTCGTACCGTTCGCGGGCGTCGCGGAGCACGGCGGACGAGGCGGTGTTGCACGCGATCACCAGGGCCTTCACGCCCTGCTCCACCAAATCGTCCATGACCTCGAGCGCGTAGCGGCGGACGTCGGCGATGGGCTTCGGGCCGTAGGGCGAGTGCACGGTGTCGCCGACGTACCGGATGCTCTCGCGCGGGAGCTGGTCGATGATGGCGCGGGCCACGGTGAGGCCGCCGACCCCGCTGTCGAAGACTCCGATCGGTGCATCCGTCACGGCACCAGCGTACCGATGCCCGCCCCGGACCCTCGCACCGTGCGAGGTCCGCCCACGCGACGTGCGAGGTTCCGGACTCGGTGCGACCCTCGGCGGGTACCACCGAGTCCGGAACCTCGCACGGACCGAACCGTGACGCCGGGCGCCGGGGGTGATCCGGGCCTCCCGAGGGTCACGTCACTAGTGTCGGAGACGTGACCAGCGCGCTCCTCACCGACCAGTACGAGCTCACCATGGTGGACGCCGCCCTGAAGGACGGCACCGCCGACCGCCGATGCGTCTTCGAGGTGTTCGCCCGGCGGCTGCCGGACGGCCGCCGCTACGGTGTCGCGGCCGGACTCGGACGCTTCCTCACCGCCCTCGGCGACTTCCGCTTCGGCGACGAGGAGATCGGGTTCCTGCGCGACCGCGGCGTCATCGACGCCGGCACCGCCTCGTGGCTCGCCGACTACCGGTTCAGCGGCGACGTCCGCGCCTACCGGGAGGGCGAGGTCTACTTCCCGAACTCCCCCATCCTGCAGATCGAGGGCACCTTCGCCGAGGCCGTCGTGCTCGAGACCCTCGCCCTGAGCATCTTCAACGCGGACTCCGCGATCGCCTCGGCCGCCGCCCGCATGGTGTCCGCCGCCGACGGCCGCCCGCTCGCCGAGATGGGCTCCCGCCGCACCGGCGAGTGGAACGCCGTGGCTGCCGCCCGTGCCGCGTACATCGCCGGCTTCGGTGCGACGAGCAACCTCGAGGCTGGCCGCACCTGGGGCATCCCCACGATGGGCACCGCCGCGCACGCCTTCACGCTGCTGCACGACTCCGAGGAGCAGGCGTTCCGTTCGCAGCTCGACGCGCTCGGCAGCGGCACGACCCTGCTCGTCGACACCTACGACATCGAGGCCGCGGTCGAGACGGCCGTCCGCCTCACCGACGGCAAGCTCGGCGGCGTCCGGATCGACAGCGGCGACCTGCCGTCCGTCGTCGCCGCCGTGCGTGCGCAGCTCGACCGCCTCGGCGCGACGGGCACGAAGATCACGGTGACGAACGACCTCGACGAGTACACGATCGCCGCGCTCCGAGCCGCCCCGGTCGACTCGTACGGCGTCGGTACCTCGGTCGTCTCCGGCTCCGGGCACCCGGCCGCCGGCATGGTGTTCAAGCTCGTCGCGCACCGGGACGCGGACGGCGGCGACTGGGTCCCCGTCGCCAAGAAGTCGGCCGACAAGGCGTCGATCGGCGGCCGGAAGGAGGCGGGCCGACGACTCCGCAACGGCGTCGCGACCGCCGAGATCGTGCTCACGGGCGCGCAGGTCGGCCCGGACGAGCGGCCGCTGCTGGTCCCCGTCGTCACCGGCGGCGAGGTCGACCCGGCGTTCCTCGGCACGCAGGGCGTCGAGGCCGCACGCGCGCACCACAAGCGCGCGAAGGCGGAGCTGCCCGCCGACGCGTCCCGCATCGGGCGCGGCGACCCCGCCATCCCCACCCTGGTGATCTAGAACCCGCGCGCGCGCACGCACGCACGCACCTCGCGCGTCGCGTTCGCGTCCGCGTCCGCGTCGCCGCTTCGTGAGCAGAAATGGTCGGGTGTCCGAGGGTGACCCGACCTCTTCTGCTCACGATGTGCGGTCAGCTGACGCAGACGACGGACGGGAGGCCCGTGGCGGCGTCGCCACGGGCCTCCCGTCCGTCTGCTGGTCGCGTCTACTCGGCCTTCATCTTCTCGTAGATGACCTTGCAGTCCGGGCAGACCGGGAACTTCTCCGGGTCGCGACCCGGGATCCACTTCTTGCCGCACAGGGCCTTGACCGGCTTGCCGGACATGGCCGACTGCAGGATCTTGTCCTTCTTCACGTAGTGCGAGAACCGCTCGTGGTCACCGGGTTCGATCGCTTCGTCTTCGAGGAGCTTCTCGAGCTCCCGGTCCATCACGTCGAGGCCGCCGCCTGGTTCCGTCATGCTCATGGGTCCAGGGTACGACGGTCCGCCCTCGGGCGCGCCGCTCGTTGCGCTGCGCCGCTCGTTGCGCTGCGCTGCACCGCTAGTTGCGCTGCGCCGCGGCGAGCAGGTCGGGGCCGCGGCGGTCGAACAGGCGTCCGCCCGCGGACACACCGATCACGAGCACGACGGCACCGACCCCGATGCCCACCAGGAGCGTCAGCACCGACCACGGCTCCGG
Organism: Curtobacterium sp. MCLR17_039; assembly: GCF_003234745.1. NCBI lineage: Bacteria > Bacillati > Actinomycetota > Actinomycetes > Micrococcales > Microbacteriaceae > Curtobacterium > Curtobacterium sp. MCLR17_039. The sequence goes on along the minus strand of NZ_QKTF01000005.1, from coordinate 255,596 downwards.
TCCCTGCACGGCGGCGAGCACCGCGAGGCCGACAGCGGGGACCGTGCAGAGCACGATGCCGATCACCATGGTCGCCTGCGCGACCGTGGCGGTGACGCCGGCGGCCTGCGGCTGCTGGAAGGGATGGTCGCCCGGGCGCACCGTCGGGTAGGGCATGAGCACGGACAGGACGCTCGACAACCCGAGCCCGGACAGCAGGGCACTCGCACTGACGCCGATGAGCAGCGGGAAGGCGGCCCAGTCGCCGAACAGCCACGCGGACAGCGCGGCCCCGGCGACGATCGCGGGCGCCCCCACGACCAGCACGGGAACGACACGACCGAGCCGGTCACTCCACCCGGGCGCACCGGACGCGACGTGCAGCCACACGGCGGTGTTGTCGTACGAGACGTCGTTGTGCGGCAGGAACCCGGCGATCAGGGCCATCAGCGGCAGCGGCACGAGGGCGGTCCACTGCCACGGCACCCCGGCGACGCCGAGCGGGATGACGACGATCGGCACGAGCAGGATGATCAGGTACGACGTGCGGTACCGCGGGTCGCGCACCCAGTAGGTGAGCGCCCGGGCAGCGACGGCCGACACCGGGGCCGAGCCGAACCGGTCGAACCAGCCCAGCCCCTGGTAGCGGCGGGTGCGGGCGCGGTCGTCGACGGTCTCGAGCGCACGGCCGACGAGCGCCCACCATGCCCAGGCGAGGAGCGCGACGACGGCGACCGCGACGAGGAGCTTCGCGACACCGGCGCCGACGTGGCCGCTCGCGACCTCGGCGGGCACAGCCCACGCGGCACCCCAGGGGGTCCAGCCGGCGATGTCCGCGACGCGCTGCATCTCGGCGCCCTGCGGGTCGAGCCAGTCGACGCGGAGCAGCAGCGCCACCGTCGGGATCGAGAGCGCGATGATGACGAGGGCCACCAGCCACCCGGCGTCGCGGGAGCGCTGCGGCCCGATCAGCCGGGAGCCGACGGTGCAGCAGACGCGGATCAGGAGCGCGCAGGTCGCGCCGCCGAGCAGCCCGCCGAGGACCGCGAGCAGGCCGAGACCGGGATCGCGCGCCCAGGCGACGACCTGTCCGATCGCGACGACGACCACGCCGATCACCGGGATGCCGACGAGTCCGGCGACGACGAGCCCGATCGCCAGGCGACGGCGCTCGATGCCGAACACCGCGAAGCGCCGCGGGTCGAGCTGGTCGCTCCGGCCGACGACGAGCGGCACGACCGTGAACCCGAAGGTGATCAGGGTGCCGACGGGCACGATGACCGCACGGGCGACGTCCGGGTCGGCGTCACCGAGGGCGATGGTCTGCGACGCGACGAACACGGCGGCGAGGAGTCCGACGAGGCTGGCGAGCACGACGGCGACGGACCGGCGGGCGGTGCCCCGGACCTCGCCCGCGAGCAGGTCCGCCCTCAGCCGGAGAAGCTGTGCAACCATTCCATGCTCTCCGCGACGACACGACCGCCGGCGAGTTCGACGAACTTGTCCTCGAGGCTCTTGCGCCCGCGGACCTGGGCCATGGTGCCGGACGCCAGGACCTTGCCGCCGACGATGATGGCGACCGAGTCGCAGGTGCGCTGCACGAGCTCCATCGAGTGGCTCGAGAGCACGACCGTGCCGCCGCCCCGGGTGTACCGGCGCAGGATGTCCGTGATCGTCGCCGCACTCACCGGGTCGACCGACTCGAAGGGCTCGTCGAGCACGAGCACCCGCGGCGAGTGGATCAGGGTCGCTGCCAGGGCGATCTTCTTCGCCATGCCGACCGAGTAGTCGGCGACCTGGCGGCCGAGCGCCTCGCCCAGCCCGAAGGCCTCGGCGAGGTCGGCGCTGCGCTTCCGTGCGGTGGCACCGTCGAGCCCGCGGAGCGTGGCCGAGTAGTACAGGAGCTGCGCACCGGTCAGCCGGTCGAACAGCCGGAGCCGGTCCGGCAGGACCCCGAGACTGCGCTTCGCCGCCGTCGGGTCTGCCCAGACGTCGTGGTCGAGCACTGTCACCGAGCCGGCGTCGGGGCGCAGCAGTCCGGTGATCACGGACAGGGTCGTCGTCTTGCCGGCGCCGTTCGGGCCGACCACGCCGAAGATCGAGCCCTGCCGGATCTCGAGGTCGACCTCGTCGACGGCCAGGGTCTGCCCGTACCGCTTGACCAGGCCGCTCGCTGCGAGCACGACGGGCTGGAGCGTCTGCGGCTGCTTCGGTGCGGCGCTGCGCGGCGCACGCTTCTTCGTCGCGGGCGGGGTGGCGGTGGTCGCCCGGCCGGCGTCGTCCGTCACGTCGTCCGCGTCGGTCGGGACGGGAGGCTCGGCGTCGGTCCGCGGGGCGGCCTTCGTCGGGCGCTTGGTGCGCCCCTTGCCGTTGCGCGCCTTCGCGGGGCGCGGCGCCGCGGCCGTCGTGTCGTCGGCGCGGGTGTCCGTCGTGGCGTCGTCGGTACGGGTGTCCGTCGTCGCGTCGGTACGGGTGTCCGTCGTCGCGTCGGTACGGGTGTCCGTCGTCGCGTCGGTCATCGCGTCATCAGTGGCGGCGTCGTCCGCATCAGTGTCCCCCGTGTCGTCGTCGGCTGCGTCGCCCTCAGCAGCCGCGGCGGTGTCCGCTTCGTCGGCGTCCCCCGCCTCGGTCATCCAGGCAGCGTCGGCCGTGGCGTACACGTCCTCGTTCTCTGCTCGCGCTGGCATCGACCCACCGTACCAACGCTCTCCGACCGTCGGGAACCGTCGCGGCCCGGGTCACGAATTGAGTACGAAGCGCGCAGACCCGTACCCCGCGAGGGGGTGTTTCCGTATCATTCACCAGGGCACGAAGGAGTGTTCACCACTTGGAAACCTGCTCCAGCAGGCGATCCCGGCGGCCTCTTCGCAGCGACGACCACGTCGACACGAACGGTTCTCGGGCAACTCGGACGTTGGAAGCGCAGACTCGACGAGGCCCGCCCGTACCCCAGGGTGCGCGGGCGGACACCAGAAGGGACCAGCATGACCACGCAGATCGTGATCCTCGCAGCGGGGATGGGCAGCCGTCTCGGCCGCAGCCTGCCGAAGCCGCTCACGGAGCTCAGTGACGGCCGCACCATCATGCAGCAGCAGTTCGACAACATCCGCGCCGCGTTCGGTTCGAGCGCCCGCGTGACGATCGTCGTCGGCTACAAGTCGGAGCACATCGTCGAGGCGTTCCCCGACGCGAACTTCGTCTACAACGAGTCGTACGACTCCACCAACACCTCGAAGAGCCTGCTGCGTGCCCTCAAGGCCACCGGCAAGAGCGGTGTCCTCTGGATGAACGGCGACGTGGTCTTCGACCCGATGGCGCTCGTCCGTGCGGCCGACATGATCGACGAGGGCCGTTCCTTCGTCAGCATCAACACCGACAAGGTCTCCGACGAAGAGGTCAAGTACACCGTCGACGCCGAGGGCTTCATCCACAAGCTCTCCAAGCAGGTCGTCGGGGGTCTCGGCGAAGCCGTCGGGATCAACTACGTCTCCGCAGCCGACAAGCAGGCCCTCATCCGGCAGCTCGGTCGCGTCGACGACCAGGAGTACTTCGAGGGCGGCATCGAGGCTGCCATCGCCGAGGACGGGCTACGCTGGACGCCGATCGACATCTCCGACCTGTACGCGGTCGAGATCGACTTCGCCGAGGACCTCGAGCGCGCGAACAACCTGTTCGCCTGAACCACCGTCAGGACCCCTCGGCGGTTCCGCCCGAAGGGAAACCGTGACCACAGCGAGTGCGCCGACCGCGCCCGTGGCTCCCGCACCCGCGAAGGCCCGGAGCGCCGGTCGGCGCTATCGTCAGGCCCTCTGGTTGCTGACCGTCCGCGACCTGCGGGTCCGCTACTCGACGTCGGCGCTCGGCTACGTGTGGTCGATCCTCGACCCGCTCGTGATGTCGGGGATCTACTGGTTCGTCTTCACGCAGGTCTTCCACCGCGGCTCGGTCGGTGAAGATCCGTACATCGTGTTCCTGCTGTCCGCGCTGCTGCCGTGGATGTGGTTCACCGGTGGCGTCTCGGACTCCACCCGGGCGTTCATCAAGGAATCGAAGCTCATCCGCTCGACCACCATCCCCCGCACGATCTGGGTGGCACGTATCGACGCGTCGAAGGGCATCGAGTTCCTGCTGAGCCTGCCGGTCCTGGCCGCCTTCGCGATCGCGACGGGCGCCCACCTGCACTGGCAGGTCGTGTTCTTCCCGCTGGCGATCGTGCTGCAGTGCGCACTGGTCTACGGCCTGGGGCTCATCGTCGCCCCGCTCGTGGTCTTCTTCCGTGACCTCGAGCGCGCCACCAAGCTCGTGCTGCGGTTCCTGTTCTACGCGTCCCCGATCATCTACGGCACGCACGCACTGCCTCCCGCCCTGCGGGACATCGCCGCGATCAACCCGCTCACCGGCATCTTCGGCATGTACCGTGCGGCGTTCTTCCCCGGCCAGCTCGACTGGCTCGAGGTCGGAGCCTCGGTGGTCGTGACCGGCATCGTCCTGGTGATCGGCTTCGCGGTGTTCCGCCGCAGCGAGCACCGCGTGCTGAAGGAGCTGTGATGACCGCGACCGACCAGACCCGACGCATCGAGACCGTCACCCCGGTCATCTCGGTGCGCGACGCCGGCATCTGCTTCAAACGGAACCGTCGCGCGAGCCGGAACTTCAAGGACCTGTTCGCCGGACGCGGGCGCCGCAAGCGTGCCGATGAGTTCTGGGCGCTCCGCAACGTGTCGTTCGACGTCCGCCCGGGCGAGGCGATCGGGGTCGTGGGGCGGAACGGACAGGGCAAGTCGACCCTGCTGAAGCTCGTGGCCCAGGTCATGCTGCCCGACGAGGGCCGCGTCGACGTGGGTGCCGGCGTCGCCCCGCTCATCGAGATCACGGGAGGTTTCGTCGGTGACCTCACCGTGCGCGACAACGTGTACCTGACGGCGGGCCTGCACGGCATGTCCCGGGCCGAGATCCGCGACGCCTTCGACGAGATCATCGACTTCGCCGAGATCGCCGACTTCGTGGACACCCCCTACAAGCACCTGTCGAGCGGCATGAAGGTCCGCATCGCGTTCGCGGTGATCTCGCGGCTCGACGAGCCGGTCATCCTGGTCGACGAGGTGCTGGCGGTGGGCGACAAGGCCTTCCGCGAGAAGTGCTACAAGCGGATCGAGCAGCTCCTGGCCGGCGGCCGGACGCTGTTCTTCGTCTCCCACAGCGACAAGGACCTGCGCCGCTTCTGCGACCGGGGGCTCTACCTCGACAAGGGTCGTCTGCAGCTCGACGGCACCATCGAGGCCGCGCTGGCCCGGTACGCGGCCGACTACGGCTCCTGACCGGCCGGGGTACTCCCCCTGCACCAACACGGGCGTCAGTGGCTCCCTCCACAGCCCGGGCCCTCGTGGCCGCCCCCGGGGTCCCGCCGTCGGACCCTCCCCCTAGCGTTCCCACCATGCACCACCCACCAACCGCGTACGCCGTCCCGTTCGCCGTCGACCGATCGCACGCACCGCGTCGGTACGACCTCGTCAACATCGGCCCTGAGCCGGTCGACGGGCTCACGCTCACCCACCTGGGCAACGGGTACTGCCCGCCGCTCGCAGTGCGCCGCCTCGACCCCGGCCGATCGCTGTCCCTGGCGGTCTTCGGCGCCGACCCCGAGGACACGGGGGTCGTCATCGTCCGGTGGCGTCGGCCCGACCGGTCCGAGTACCTCTGGCGGATGTCGCTCGTCGGGCCGGGGATGCAGCCGTGACGCGGCACCGGCCTCCGGCACGGAGCCCGCGGGGTGACGATCGCCCGTCAGGCCCCGTCGCGTTCGGCGGCAACGGTCCGCCACCGCTCGAGCAACCACTCCACTGCCGCGTGGAACCGCGCCGTTGCCGCACCCGGGGTGGTGTCGCCGAAGTACCGGGCGACCCAGTGCTGCAGGCGTGCGAGCTCCTCGGCGTCGCTCGCGGCCGCGTCGACCCGGGCGAGCACCGACGGGGCGTCCGCCGCGGTCAGCCAGTTCGCGTCGCTCAGGTAGCCCCGCTCGTCGACGTCGGCCTCGGGCGACACCGGCCGCGTGACGATGAGCGGCTTGCCCACCGCCAGTCGGTCGTAGATCATCGCGCTGATGTCGGTGATCGCCACGTCCGCGTCCGCCAGCTGCCAGCCGAGGTCACCGCCGTCGTCGTACAGGTGGTGCGCGGCCGGGTCGGCGGCGTTGGCCGCGCTGATCGCCGCGACGATCCGCTCGTGCGCCGCGCGGTAGGCGGGGTCGAGCACACCGCTGCGCGGGTGCGGGCGGTACACCAGACGGTGGCGGGGCGATGCGAGCACCTGCTCGGCGATGACCGTGCCGTGCGACGCGATCGACCCGTACGCCGCGGCACCGCGGTCACCCTCCCACGTCGGGGCGTAGAGCACGACGGTCCGGTCGTCGTCGGGGTACGGGGCCGCTCCGGCGAAGTGGTCGGCCTGCGGGCGTCCGATCGCGATGGTCCGGGCGTCCAGGTCGTAGTCCCACAGCGCCTCGGCCAGACGGTCACGTGCCGCGTCCCCCGCGATCAGGGCGTAGTCGTACGCCTTGAACTGGTTCGTCGTCATGTACATCTTGTCGCTCTCACCGTGGTTGACGAAGACGTGCCACATCCGCCCGTACCGCATCATCTGGAAGTTGCGGGCGTTCTGGTTGACGTACAGCACCACCTTCGGCGCCTGCGTGTCGACGAAGTGTTCGAGGTCGACCACCTGCCGGGCGTAGACCGCGGGCACGGGAGACTCCTCGAGCAGGGTCAGCATGGTGCCCGGGCTCCGCGAGATGATCGCCACCGGGTGCGTCTTCGCGAGTTCGGCCAGCGGCGCGTACCACTGGCGCACCTGGTACATGTTGACCGGACCGTCGGCGAAGTACACGGCGATCTCGACCGAACCGGGCGCCGGCTTCGGCGCGGACGGCAGTCGCCGTGCGAGCTGCTGCCGGCTGCGGCGGGACGTCAGGAGTCGCTCGACGAGCCGCAGCGCGGTCCGCAGGTCGCTGATGATCGACATGGTCCTTCTCCGGGTCTGCTCTGGTGGGACGAGGCGTGCGGGTCAGACGACCGGCGGCCGCCCTGCGATGGTCATCCGTGCGACTGTGATCCAGCCCATCGGGCGGACCGGACCGCAGTCGGTCGTCCATCCTTCACGGATCCCGCCGAACCAGGTGGCCAGTCGGCGGGGGTGACGCCACCAGCGCGTGATCTGGATCGCGGCCCACGACCCCACGTACACCGGGCGCAGCACCGCGGGCAGGTTGCGCCGAGCCAGCCACACCCGGTTCCGGGCGTTCAACCGGTAGTACTCGGTGTGCCGCGCCGGGTCGATCGCGGGGTGGTGCGCCACGAGGTCGCCGGCGTACCAGGTCCGACGGCCGGCATCCCACACGCGCCAGGCGAGCTCGATGCCCTCGTGGGCGTAGAAGTACTCGGCCCCCCAGCCGCCGACGGCACGGTAGACGTCCATCGGCAGCACGACGGCGCCTTCCCAGACCGAGAACACCGGCGACGAGTGGTCCGGCTCGCCCTTCCGGATCCGCGGCACCCATCGGCGGGGGTTCGCGGCACCCGTGGGGTCGACGACCCGGGGCTGCACGAGGCCGAGCGACGGATCGTGCTCGAACAGCGCGATCGCGTCGCGCAGGAAGGTCGGCGACGGCACCGACGCATCGTCGTCGAGGAAGAACACGTAGTCACCGTCGACGACCTCGGCCCCGGCGTTCCGACCGGCCGGGATCCCGACGTTCTCGGGCAGGGCCAGGGCTCGCACACCGTCCGGCAGCCCCGTGGGTGCCCAGCCGTTGCCGACGCAGACGACGTCGAGCTCGACGTCCTGCTGGGCGAGCACGCTGTCGAGGCCGCGGCGCAGGTCCTCCGGCCGGGTGCCCTGCGACAGGCTCACCACGGCGACGCGCGGTCGTCCGCGGTGCACCACCGCGTGCCGGCGCAGGGTTCCGGGCACGGTCGTGTCCTCGGTCACGCCTTGACCCGCTTCGAGGCGATGATCGCCAGGAAGTGCCCGATCGTCGCGAGCACGGCGAGCGGCAACAGCGCACCGACCAGGATCCGGCTGGCGAGCGGGTCACCGATCACCAGGGCGAGCAGCGCGAAGACGAACGCGAGCATGCTCAGCTCGACCGAGTGGTACAGGCGGTGGAACGGCAGGAACCGTGCCACGCGGCGGAGCGAGGCGAGCCTGCGGCCGGACGGGGCGGTGGAGGCATCCCGTCGGTCGACCAGCTTGTCGAGCCCGGCGTTCGCGCGGGCCACGTGCACCATGTCGTTCAGGGCCTTGTTGAGCACGATGACCAGGCCGAGCGCGCACCCGATGGTGGTCCACATCCAGTCGGCGCCGTGGATGGGCCAGGTGGCCGCGCGGATGCCGAGCGCGACCGGGATCAGCCCCTCGGTCGTGTAGTGCCCCACCTTGTCCAGGAACACCCCGGCGGGCGACTTGGTGCCGCGCCACCGGGCGACCTCGCCGTCGGAGCAGTCGACGAGCATCTGCAGCTGGCCGAGGACCAGTGCCAGGGCGGCGCCCCAGATGCCGGGGATGAGCAGGGCGGCGGCGACGCTCCAGCCGACCAGGATCATCAGGCCGGTGACCTGGTTCGCGCTGACGCGGGTCTTCAGGAGCACCCAGGTCAGGTACGGCGAGACGTCGCGCAGGTACAGCGAGGCCGTCCAGTGCTCGGCGTTGGCGCGCGCACGGACCTCGTCCGGCTGGGCGACGGCCCGGAGTTCGGCGATCGAGGTCGGCCGTGCGGATCCGCGGCCGGTCGTGGGGTGGTCGGTCATTCGGTCACCGTCCCGTGTGGGTGGTCAGCTCGGACGTGCGGGTCAGGAACCCGATGATGAACCCGAGCCCCCAGCCCACGTGGATGCAGGGCAGCACGACGAGCAACCAGAGGAGCGTCGGCAGCCCGGAGCGGCGCGCCACCGCGATCGACCCCAGGACGACGAAGAGCAGGTAGACGACGGGCACGACGAACCCGAGCAGCGCCCAGGCGAGCGGGGTGCCGAGCGCCGCGCCGACGATGCCGACGAGTCCGGCGACGACGCCCAGCGCCATCGCCGCGACCATCGCCGGCGGCACGAAGTAGCGCAGGCCGTTGTTCGCCGGGAATCGACGCGCGAGCTCGCCGCGCCAGAGCCCGGTGGCGACGAACTGCCGCACCAGGCGCTTCAGGCTCGGCCGCGGGCGGTAGGTGACGACGAGTTCCGGCGTGAACCAGACGGTCCCGCCGGTCTGGCGCAGCCGCCGGTTGAGTTCCCAGTCCTGGCCGCGCTTGATGCCCTCGTCGAAGAGGCCGACGTCGAACAGCCGCTCACGTCGGAACACGCCGAGGTAGGCGGTCTCGGCCGGGCCGGCTGTGCCGCCCACGTGGTGCGGCGTGCCGCCGAGGCCGACACGGCTGCCGTAGGCCAGGGCGACGGCCCGCTCGAAGGGGGTCCGGCCCTCGGCGCGCATGATGCCGCCGACGTTGTCCGCTCCGGATTCCAGGAGCGTGCGCACCGCGATGCGCGTGTAGTCGGTGGGCAGGACCGAGTGCGCGTCGACGCGGATGACGACGGGGTGCACGGACGCACGGATCGCGACGTTCAGCCCGGCGGGCGTCGAGCCGACGGGGTTGTCGATCGCGCGGATCCGCGGGTCGGCAGCGCTCATCTCGGCGACGAGTTCGTTCGTGCCGTCGATCGACGGCCCGAGCGCGAGGATGACCTCGAACGGGCCCGCGTAGTCCTGGTCGAGCAGACTGCCGACGGCGGCCCGGACCTCGGTGACCTCGTTCAGCACGGGCATCACGTACGAGACGCCCGGCAGGGGCTGTCCGTCTGACTGCATGCGTACCTCGGGGTGCTGGCTTGGCGGCACGGGACGCACCGGGGCGGTGCCGCCCCGCAGAGCGACCATGAGCCTATCAAGAGGCCGAACCGCGCACCTGCGTCGGCGCGGGACGCGCCCCCGTGACGGACTGGAGGCCCGGCGCACGTCGTGCCCCGGGCCTCCTGTCCGTCGTGTGGTGGCGTCAGCCCTTGCTGTCGTACGTTCCGAGCTTCACGTCGGCCTGGCGGGTCTGGCCGTCGCGGACGTAGCTGATCGTCGTCGAGGCACCACCCGCGAAGAAGCGCACCTGCGCGGTCAGGTCGGTGGCGTCGGAGACCGACGCCGAGCCGATCTTCGTGACGACGTCGCCCTTCTGCAGACCGGCCTTCGCCGCGGCACCGCCGTTGGACACCGACTTGATGAGGGCGCCGACCTGGGTGGCGCTGGCGTCCTCGGTGGCGTCGCCGACCGTTGCGCCGAGGAGCCCGTGGGTCGCCGAGCCGTTGTCCTTGATCTCGTTCGCGACCCGCTTGACCAGGTTGGCCGGGATCGAGAAGCCGACGCCGATGCTGCCGGCGGCCGACTCCGACGACGACGAGCTGCCAGCCGAGGCGATGGCCACGTTGATGCCGATCAGTCGGCCCTTCGAGTCGAGCAGCGCACCGCCGGAGTTGCCCGGGTTGATCGAGGCGTCGGTCTGGATGACCGGGAGCGAGACGGTGGTGTTCGCGGACGAGCTGCTGCCGTTGTCCCCGTTGCCCCAGAAGTCGAAGGGACCCGAGCCGCCGTTGCCGCCCTCGTTCGAGTCGCCACCCTCGCTGGGGGCGCTCGAGGTGACCTGGATGCTGCGGTTCAGGGTCGAGACGATGCCGTCGGTGACGGTGTTCGACAGGCCCAGCGGCGCACCGATCGCGACCGCGGTGTCCCCGACGTTGAGCTTGGACGAGTCCGCGAACTCCATCGGCTTGAGGTCGGTCGCGTCGATCTTGATGACCGCGAGGTCGACCGTCGGGTCGGTGCCGATGAGCTTGCCCGCGTAGATCTTGCCGTTCGAGGTCGTCACCGTGATCCGGCCGTTCGAGCTGTCGCCGTCGAGGGTGACCACGTGGGTGTTCGTGACGATGTAGCCGTCCTTGCTCATCACGACACCGGAACCGGTGCCGGCCTCGTTGCTCGCCGACACGTTGATCGTGACCACGGACGGGGTCGCCTGTGCCGCGACGGCGGTGACGACGGTGGCGGAGTCGTAGTCGTTGACGGTCAGGTTGCCGCCCTGCGACGAACCGGAGGACACCACGCTGCCACCGTCGTTCGCCGCCGACGATGCGAGCCACCCAGCACCGCCACCCACGAGCCCGGCCACGACGAGACCGGCGATGATCGGCAGGAGCAGCCTGTTGCGGCCCGAGCGCTCCTTGGTCGTCGTGGTCGCCGCGGCACCCGAGGCGTCGTCGCTGAAGTAGTGCCCGTTGCGCTGGTTCGCGCCGTCGACGTCGCCGAAGGCGCTCGTGGCGGACTGCGGGGCCTGCGCGGATGCGTTCGCGTACTCGGAGGACGAGCTCGGAGCGGACGAGGACGTCGGCTGGGCGTACTCGCCGTAGCGGGGGCGTTCGGCGCCCGGCTGGCCGTACTGCGACTGCTGGCCGTACGGGTTCTGGTTCTGCTGGCCGTACTGCGACTGCTGGCCGTACGGGTTCTGGGCCTGCGGCGCCTGCTGGCCGTACTGCGACTGCTGGCCGTACGGGTTCTGGGCCTGCGGCGCCTGCTGGCCGTACTGCGGCTGCTGGCCGTACGGGTTCTGGCTCTGTTGCGACTGCTGGCCGTAGGGGTTCTGGGCCTGCGGCGCCTGCTGGCCGTACGGCGACGTCTGCTGGCCGTAGCCGCCCTGCTGCGCGCGCGAGGAGTCACCGGAGACGGCCGGGTACGGCGCGGTGTAGCGGTCGGTCGGGTGGTCCGTCGACGACGGGATCACGTCCGTGTGGTCCGGGGTCGTCCCGTCGTTCTGGTTCGGGCGAGGAGTCTCGTCCGGCTGGTCGGAGTCGTTCGGCATCGACGTGTTCCCTCTCGTGGCCGCTGCTGCGGCGTCCTCACTGGCGGCAGGCGGAGCCGCATCGTCCGGACGGCGGTCGTCGCCCTGCCCGTCGGGCGTGGTGTCGGTCATGCTGGACGTGCTCCTTTCAAGCTCGTGCAGTCTGTCGCAAGCACCTGAGCGGTCCTTCTGGCGAGGCTGCGAGCCACCCCTGGCGATCTTATGCGTGCGCTGTACACGGTGCCCCGGTCCGCCGCGGGACGGACAGCTAGGTTGGGGTCCGTTCAGCGCGACACGTCGTCGCCCGCACGGGAGGGAACCACATGCGCCAGGCAGGACCGTGGCTGCGAGCCGCCGACGGAGCGATGCTGCTCGGACCGGACGGAGTCCCCGCACCGACGGTGTTCGCCGAGATGAGCGCCCTCGCCGCCAACACCGGCGCGGTCAACCTGGGGCAGGGGTTCCCCGACGAGGACGGGCCGGCCGAGGTGCTCGAGGCCGCGGTGCAGGCGATCCGCGACGGCGTGAACCAGTACCCGCCGGGCCGGGGCACCCCCGACCTGCGGGCGGCGATCGCCGAGCACCAGCAGCGGTGGTACGGACTCGACGTCGACCCCGACCGCGAGGTCCTCGTCACCGCCGGCGCCACCGAGGGGCTGGCCGCGACGATCCTCGCGCTGGTCGAACCCGGCGACGAGGTGATCACCTTCGAGCCGTTCTACGACGCCTACGGGGCGCTCATCCGGCTGGCCGGCGGGGTGCACGTCACGGTCCCGCTCACCGCACCCGACTTCCTGCCGGACGAGCGCACGCTGCGTGCGGCCTTCACCGACCGCACCCGCGCCGTGCTCGTGAACACCCCGCACAACCCGACGGGCCGGGTCCTGCCCACCGACGTGCTGCAGACGATCGTCGACCTGGCCACCGAGCGCGATGCGGTGATCATCACGGACGAGGTCTACGAGCACCTGACCTTCGACGTCCCGCACACTCCCATCGCGACCCTGCCGGGTGCCGCGGAACGGACGGTGTCGGTGTCGAGCGCCGGCAAGACCTTCAACACCACCGGGTGGAAGGTCGGCTGGCTCACCGCTCCCCCGGCGCTCGTCGACGCGATCACGACGGTCAAGCAGTACCTGACGTTCGTGAACGGCGCACCCTTCCAACCGGCCGTCGCCGTGGGACTCCGCCTGCCCGACGCGGTGTTCACCGGCATCGCCGCCGACCTGCGCGCGAAGCACGAACTGCTCGCGAACGGACTGACGGCTGCGGGCTTCGACGTGATGCGCCCCGACGGCGGCTACTTCGTGCTCGCCGACGCCGCGCCGCTCGGGTACGACGACGCCCGCGCGTTCTGCCTCGAACTGCCGGCTCTGGCCGGGGTCGCCGGGGTCCCGGTGTCGGCGTTCGTCCGCCCGGACCGTGTCGCCGGCTACCGGTCCCTGGTGCGCTTCGCCTTCTGCAAGCGCCGGAGCGTCCTGGAGGACGCCGCCGCACGCCTGGCGACCCTCGGAACGCGCCCCCGCGCCTGAGCCGCGACCGCGTCGGGGACGCGACCGCGTCGGGGACGCGACGGACGCGTCAGCGCTGCCCCGGGCCTCCAGGCGGGGTGCGCAGTGCGACGTCGTACCGCCGCAGCGACAACGACGGGTTCACCCGACGGACGGCGTCCGTGACGGTGGTGTCGATCGTGGCGGTGAGCGTGCCCGGCGAGGCACCCGCCGAGGCCACGGCGACGCCGGACGGGTCGAGGACGACCGAGCCACCGATCCCGATGGGCGGCGTCTGGCTGACCCCGACGACCCAGACGGTGTTCTCGATCGCGCGGGCCGTGAGGAGCGTGCGCCAGTGGTGCTCCTTGCCGGGCCCGCGCACCCACTCCGCCGGGAGGACGACGACGTCGGCCGCGCCGGTCTCGGGAGCGGCGAGGCGCCGGGTGACCTCGGGGAAACGCAGGTCGTAGCAGGTCTCGAGCCCGACGCGGACTCCGCCGAGCTCGAAGACCGGCAGCTGCTCCGGGTCGCCGGACTCGATTCGGTCCGACTCCCGCGAGCCGAAGGCGTCGTAGAGGTGGACCTTCCGGTACGTCGCGGCCACGTCACCCGACGGGAGCACCGCGACCAGGGTGTTCCGGAAGCGCTCCGGCGTGTCCGCTGACTCGGCGACCCCGACGACCAGGGCGATGCCGGTCTCGCGAGCGACGTCGCGGAGGCCCGAGACGAACGGACCGTCAAGGGGCTGCGCCGCGGCGACGAACCGATCGTCGATGTCGGCGGTGAAGTACGAGGTGTACTCCGGCGTGACGAGGAGGTCCGCGCCCCGGGCGGCCGCGTCGACGGCGGCGGTGCGCACGGTGTCGAGGTTGGCGACGGGGTCGTCCACGGGGGCGAACTGCGCCGCCGCGATCGTGAGGGTGGCCATGCGGTGAGCGTACCCGGGGGTGTGCGGCGGGCGGGCCTGCGTTCGGTCGTCCTGCGAGCGGGCCTGCGTTCGGTCGTCCTGCGGGCGGGCCTGCGTTCGGTCGTCCTGCGGGCGGGCCTGCGTTCGGTCGTCCTGCGGGCGGGCCTGCGTTCGGTCGTCCTGCGGGCGGGGACACGAAGAAGGCCCCGGTCCTGTTGGACCGGGGCCTTCATGTGACGCTTGGTTGTCCTGGCCCAAGTTCGTACCAACACCCTTACCGTTGCTTCAGACTCTTCCCGTCGCAAGGATGATCTCCCTCGCCCTACCAGGCCTCGAGTCACCCAAGAGCAGCAGGACGAGATCGTGGCGCTGTACCGGTCTGGACTCAGTACACGAGCGGTCGCAGAACGAGCTGGCGTTGCAAAGACGACGGTGCTGCGAGCGCTCAGTCTTACAAACGTTGGGGTACGGCCACGCGGCGGGAGGTCTGGTTCGTGATCTGAGCGCCAGGCAGCTCGCTTGTCGTTCTCAACCTCACGCGTGACCTGATCGAACAGAGTGCGGGCGATCTTCTCGAGATCTGGCTCTGGGCGAGCCAATCCGCGGATCACCTTACGGTGAGCCTGAGGCTTTCCGGTCGGTATCGGTACTGCCGCGTAGTCGATGGAGCACAGCACTTCAAAGCGCTTTATGATCTTGCCGGGCGCGATGCGGGAATGAAGATTGTATGGCAACGACGGCTTTGCGGTGTGCGAGCGCTTCCTTCTCATTCAACTGCTTCGTGAAGGCGAAGAACTCGTGGCGGGCGAGCTGCTCCCGATATGAAAGTTGCCGCAGAGCTGGGATCTCCTCGTTCCAGTCGGCAAGGAGGCGGGAGGGTTGCGAGGTAAGTGAAGGTAGACAGACGCGACGTTAAATCGCTTAGCCTAAGCGTGCTGACCCAATATCAACGATATGACGCGCTCTGTCATGAAGCTCATCGAACGTCAGGATAGTGATACTGCCGGAATCGCGGCGATGAAGCTCGAGTGTTCGACTCTTGATCTCCCTCTCAAGGTCGGAGTCCGCTTGCTCAAGCTCGGCTTTATTGCCAATCACGAGAATAACCTTGGGATTGAGAGTCGCTTGCGTGATCTTATTGCCGCGCTTGCCGTACAACCCTCCCGCTTGCTTATCAGCAAACGCTTGGAAACTCGCCTTCTGCTCAAGGATTTGCGACTCGGCCAGAATAAGTGAGTTCGACAGACGCCATGAGTTGGACCGATTTTGATTAGTCGCGAATAACGGAGTGCCGGCAGTTTTGAGTTCGACCAGGACGGTGTATTCGGACGCACCCATCAGGTAGTCGACCAACTCTTGCTCGCTGCCGCCGACCGTCGGACTCCCTACCGTCGCCTCTCGCTGCAAGATGTTTAGATACTGGTAGTCCAGGCCATACCCGAAGATCCATGGATTCTGTTCGAAGAAATATTGCCAAATCTTCTCATCCTTTGAAGAGTCGACTCCTTCTCCGGCAGCATACGTCTTCAAATTCGTAGAACTGACTAGAAATGATTCGAATAGCTCCAGCTGCGCACGACGATCCTCGTGGACCGCGCCGTCGGCGAGACGCCGAAGCATCTTAGGATGGTTTGTTGCGAGTTCGGTCCAGAAATCTTCGCCTTCGCCCGCATCGAGTAACGTCTTAATGGATGCAGCGATCGTCTTAGATCCTGCGACGATAACTTGCTCCACATCACCGCTCACGTACTCGTGTTCGCCCAGCCGAACGCCATGCTCCTCAACGATGTCGCGGAGACGATCGTATCTTTCAAGGAGCCGAGCGAGGGCATTAGTACTAAGCTCGACCTTGACGCCCTCTCCCGACTTCAGACTTCGAAAGTCAATCGCTTTACTATCATGCCATTCTTCGCCGCGAGCTCTCTTTTGCTTGATGATCCAACCCCGGACGCCCGCGGCATGTATCACAGCTCGGAAGATAGTGCGGGTCAGAGGTGTCTCCGTGAGCACTTGGTCAAGCAATTCTTCGTCAAGGATTAGATCGGGCTTAACTTCAGCCATGTCACGAGCCACAGAACGCACAACGAACTTTTCAGGATCCATTTATCGGACAGCTTCTTCCATGCAATCATTATATCAATTACAGCCGCCATCGTAGCGACTCATACAACACGACCGGTACATGCGAAAAGAGGGGGCCTTTAGCGCAAAATCAGTGTACCGACGAGTGCTTCTCTCACTCATGCCAACACCCTTCCACGGAGGTAAGGGTGCCCGATCGGCTTTCGAGCGATCGGAATCATGTACCGGAACTGCCCTTGTTGAAGATGCATACCCCTATCAGAGTGAAAGGTTTAGTAACAATGGATACGCCCTGATCGCTACCGGAACTCGGAAAGGACCTCCTTCAATCCGGGAGGAAGTTGACGCTCAAATGCATCGAGCCACTGCTCGACAACGCCTTGTGCTTACGCCCCTGTGGAAGGAACAGGAGATCACCCGCCCCAATCCGAACTTCAGCGATTTCACCTGCGTCCGTTAGCACGGCAAACGTCTTTGTGCCGGAGAGCTGCACCAACGCACCGTCCCATTCGTCGACGTGAAAATCGAAAGACTCCGCGTCTGCCGCCGATAGGTACACGGAACACGACACTCTCCGGCTCACGGCCACCTGCAGTTCCGCGGCAAGCTGATTGATCGGGCCGGGTTCGGTCTGAAGGGACTGCATGATTGCAGTCTTCCCGGCTGCCCAGAGGGCGGCGGCCTCCTCTTCCGACGTGGGATAGATGAGCGCGTCAGGCTGGGCATACGCGAGCCTCCGCTCGCGGACTCCTAGCGAGATCGGATGGGCAAGTTGCCGCTCTACTTCCGCGCGGAGGACCGCGACAGCGTCCGCAGCGATCGTCGCCGTCGACCACGGCTCTCGCTGATCCCGCACACTCGCGATGACGGCAGCGAACCTGCCGATCTGCTCGTACTGCGCGACCGGGTCAGCTGCTGATTGCGGCATGCTTGTGATTCGGCTTCACACCCGTATAGCGGTACAAGTCGCCGCGCTCTAGCAGCGCCCTCGACGCCGCCAGAACAGCGGGTTCGAGGTGATCCTCCGCCAGCTCGACCGATGCCGGCGGCATCGGCGCGCTCGAGGTCAGGCCAGCGAGTTCTGCAAGGCTTGTCATGACGATTCCTCCCTTTCGGCGGAGCGTAGCACGCCCAAAGCGGCCTAGGAAGAGGAACTAGCGCGCATCATCATCGTGGCGCCCTCGCCATCCACGTAAAAGTCCTTGCGGTAACCGTTGCCGTGCCATTGGATTGACATGTCAGGGACGCGAGCGCGCAGCTGCTCGTCAAATTCAGGCGAATGCATCACCTCGCCGACCGGCGAGTCTCGCGACGCAGTAGCGAAGCCCACCGTAACTCGCGCCTCAAGCAGATCCTTTTCAGCCCGCATGCCGTGGATTGCTTCCACCATCTTGTCGAGCGCCTCGGCAAACCCCGGACCTAATTTCAATTCATCAATTATATGCGTTACCTCCTAGAGTCCATGATAAGTCAAATCGTGAAGCATTTCAGCAACTCCGACTTGTGCAAATCACAACGCCGGCGAGGAGGACGATGGAGGTACGATCGCACACTAGGAATGACCACCAACGACCGACGCAGAAAACCACAACGCCTCGTGTATCCGAGGCGTTGTGGTTCTAACAAATGCTATTAGGGGTCTACTTGGTTGTCCTGGCAGTCAGTGCCAACACCCTTAACGAGACGCCTCAGCACGTCCACCGGCCCGCCATCAGGCGAAAGCCGGTGGCCCGGGTGACAGCAGCCATGACCGATCGCATGATCCGCATGTACGAAGCGGGCAAAACCTCACGCGCGATCGCTGGCAAATTCGGCATCTCGCGTCAGTCGGTCATCCTGAAGCTGCGCAGAGCCGGAGTGACCACTAGATCTAAGGGCGGACCCCAATGATCGACTGAGTGAGTTTATGCCGAACTCGACTGATGACGGCCGCCCATGGGGGATGAGGCCGGCCCTGCCCTTCCGCACTTCCACAGAAGTCGGCTCTCAGCGCTTCTTAGCACCCATGTTCACTTTGAAAGTCGCGCCTTGTGGGGTAAAAGTACTGACAGTCCCGAGGTCATAAAGACGGTTCAAGAGCGCATCGTGTTCGGGGGTGTTCGGGACCGTCGGATGCTTACCGTTTCGTTCGAGCAGCTTCGGGTAGTCTCCGCCCATAGCTGTGAGCACAGGACGCAAATCGTCGAGCGTCACCGAGTTGATAAACGGTTGGACCGCTCGCACGACGAGTGACGAGTCCGCACGGGCGCGGGCCGCACGTTCGACCGCGCTCCACTCCAGCGTCACGCCATTGTCGAGTGCATATCTGAGCATACGGTTGACAACCGCGCGGTCGGCGCCGTTAGAATAATCGACGAATTGGCTCACGACGGTTGCCTTGATCGACGTTGGTACCACACTGCTATCAAGGAACCTGATCATGATACTGGGCGAAACGATATCCGGCGCGATAAATGATTGCACCTCGCTCGACGCACTGATTGCGAATTCCAGGCCAACCCAGTCATCCGACGCGATGAGCGCAAAGCTCGCTGCAGAGTCTTTAATGACACCATGCGCGATAAGGCGTCCGATCCAATCCCCTCGTTCTTTCGGAACAGATTCGAGCGCGATGGACTCCTCGAGCGCGAGGCTCTCGATGAGCGCCGCGCGAATCTCCGGGTCCGGCAATACGTTACCAGCGCGAGCAATTTGCAGAGCGAGGTCGAGCTTCACCTCCTCCTCGTGATCCTCACTCTCGGAGATCTCTCCGGCTGATAACACCACTGCAAGCGCGGCGTCGACGCCGTATTGCTCGACGTACGACGCTACGTTCTCGAACGATGAAGGGAATCGACCGTTCTGCGCAAGGCCCGGCCATGAGCCCTGAACTACCTTAGTCAGATCGTCAATCTCACATCCTAGGACGGAGCGCGCCACGACTGCGCCCAGCGACTTGCGATCCGATCTGTCGATGTCGGACAGGATGTCACCGAAAGCATCCGGTGCGGCAATGCTGTGTTCTTCGTCCACCAATATCCCGAGATAGTCGTTCAGAGAAGCGAGCATGCGCTTGTAGACCGATGGCGCATCCCTCCGCAGCTCGTCGAGCGCGGTTCCCACCTTCGGCGCGATCGCGGCCAGGAGGTTCTCACGCGTGACGGTGAACCTCCCGACCCGCACGATTGCGGTCCGGATCGGCGCACTGAGCAGGGAGAGGTCCGGCATGTCGAAGTCGGCGGTAGTCATGAGCTTCCCGATCGCCTCAGGCTTCGCACCAACTCCCGTGAATGCACTGAGTGCGCCGTAGTTTCCAAGCAAATACGACCTCACGCTGTCGTTGACGGCGTACTCGACCGATGGTTCGAGGCGCTTGAGCGCGGCGTCGACCAGCGCCAAGCGAAGACCGTCCTCGACTTCAATCTCGCCAACAAGCACGACCAGCACACGGGGCCACGTCTCTGCCAGCGCTCCTGCGAGCACTGTTGCGTCGTGATCACTCGCAACGAATGCCTGTAAGAATTGCTTCTCGTCATCGGTGCCGCGCTGCAGATTCCGCAGAACAGTGGCAGTACCCGGCGCGGGCTCGTCCTGTAGGAGGTAATCAACGAAGTCCAAGTTATAAGCCGCCCTCCCCGCAAAGGCAAGCCGAGGGCGCTCATGGATAACCCCCTTCGCTTCGTCTGGTGTCAGTTTGAAGAACATGTCCATCGAGCCCGTATCAACGTTCTTGAGGACGAAATTCATCGCATTCGCGCTGACTTTTCCACCCGGGAACGTCGACGTGTAGAGCGTGAAGTAGCGGTCGATGTAGCCCCCGCCAATAAGGTCCGCGGCGAGGTCAGAGCCAAGGAGGCTCCGCACGCGCTCGGCGAACAGCACTTCAGCTCCGTCAACCGTCACCGAGATGCTTTCACGCTTCACCAAGTCACTCATGTCAGCATCGGCGTAGAAGCCAATATCTTCTCGGAGCGAGGCAATCTGCTCATCGAGTTCGTTCTTACCGACCGGATCCCACTTGGACGGATCCAGACTGTACCCGGCCGCGCGCTCGAGTTCATCGGGCTCCAGCACCGAGATAGGGTTACCGAGGTAAGGGTTTCCGAAACGGAAGGCGAGCGATGCGCTGCCGTCAACATATTTCTGCCAGAACTCAGCAGTGTGCAGGTCAGATGCAGGAATTGCGGCACCGTCGTACTGAATGTGAGTGAGCGGATAGCCAATGTGTCCGATCAACAGCGCGATGTACTCCTCTACTGCCGCACCGAGCTCGTCCGCTCGTGCCGCCTGGTCATTCGCGTTTCGCAGGCGGCGTCGAAGTCCCAGTAGCTCGGAGTTCAGCTTCGCGGTTTGTTGCGCCACGATCTCGCGACTCTCATTGTACAGCGTGTTCAGATGACTCGTGCCAAGCTTCACTTGCTCGAAATCCGACAGATGAGTGCTCTTATACAGCACCATCGCGAAGAGCCCGTCGTCGTCTAGCTCTAGCGAAGACTTGCGTATCACCTGCTCCTTGAAAATCGCGAACTCGTTCCGAATGTTCTTGATCAGCCGCATGTCTGGTACGTACTGCGCTACTATGTCGATCAGCGCATCACTTACTTTGTGTCCCTTGATATCTTTCAGCTCGTCCGACATGAACTGGCGAGCACTCTGGTGCGTCACGAATGGAACGACGGGGATGACCAGGTCGAAGAACTTCGTCCTGTTCGCTCGCGCCACTTCAAGGATCGCAGCGTCGGCTGCCGGCTTCTTCGCTTCCGGCTGCTGCCCCGCCGCTTCGCGCGCCGCGCGCACCCCCAGCTCTTCGAAGATGCTGTCTTTGATCGCGTAGATGAAGCGGATGGTCCTGTTATTGAGCTGCTTCGCCGCATTGAGGATCGTGTTCAGTTCGCGGAGCGTCTCGAAGATGTGCGGGTCCTCGAACCGGTCGATGTCCTCGAAGATTACGATGTCCGCGTCGACGACTTGGAAGAAGTAGACGATCTCGTCGAGGTACTCGTCGAAGTAGGTGTCGGTCTTCGCTGACAGGGTGATCGTGGCCGCTCCGGTCGAAACGCTGTCAATGCGGAGCTTGTTGTGCGTCACGAAGCGGACCCCGAGCACCAAACCGGCCGCGACGACGGCCATGCCGCCGTTGGCAGCGATGGCCCAGTCGGGTCGGATGGTGAAGAGAGTCGCGAGCTTCGCGGTCCAACCGAACAGGAAGATCACTATCGCTAGCGGGATGCCCGAGGCCAGCGCGATCAGGATCTCCCGCCTCCAGCTGAACGCGGCCGTGCGGCGGTAACGCGATCCCGGCATCCTGTCCGGCATCTGCGTGTAGAGCAGCTGCTTGACGATCTCCTTCTGGATCTGGTTCGTCTTCGTGTCCCGAAGCGGGTTCTCGGCTCCATCCGCCTTCCCGTCCGAGCCGGTGCGCTTCGAGGCGTCCGCGGCCGGTTCGAATCCGAGCGTCGAGAGGGACACCTGGATCGCCTTCAGCGACTTGTCCTCCGCCACTTGGCGCAGGATGCTGCTCTTGCCGACGCCGTAGCTTCCCGTGAGGGCGACGTTGCGCACTTCCTTGTCGTCGGTCCAGGCCAGTGCGTCTTTGATGGCGTTGAAGTACACCCCGTGCTTGCCCGGCACGTACTCGGGGGTCAGGGGATGAAGCGCAGGCGCTTCATAATCCTCAGATGCCTGAGATGGTTCCACGTTTCGATAACCCCGTCATTGCAATATCGTGCCGCATAAGTGGCGCTTATTATGAGTACCTCGCTATTAACCGGTCAAGCTCAAGCGCGACCGCGTCGGCCCGACGTCCAGGGAGAGCCGAGCCTGGCTCAAAGATAGCGCCTGCGCCCGACACTCGCGTGGATGGAGGGGCCTGACCTTTCCCTCCGCAGGGCCGCAGCCGGCCCTCTCCTGCGCGACACAGGAGCCCGCGAGCCGTGAGGCAGGGCAGCGTCCCAGTGCCGCGGCACGACGCGTTTCCGCCCCGTCGCTTGGAACCTGAAGGTGAAGAACCGGACGTAGGGCAACGTCACGGGCGACGTCGACACCATCATGGCGGAACTTACGCGGGCGCTTGCGCTCGTCGATGGCGGCGACCAGCTGGAGGTTACGTATCAGCGCGAAGACGGCCGGGTTATCGCCGTCCGACGCTTCGTGACGCGTGTGCGAAACTGCCAACCTCGACGTGCGGGACGAGGTGGTCGCTGATCGTGCGGGGCTGTTGCGGGCCCATTAGTGGTAGCCGCATGCTCATGCGCCTCCGCGGATTCGCGATCCGCTGTCCCCCCGACGGCGGAGCAGCGCGACGCGTTCACCCCTCCCACGCCATCAGCTGGTCAGCGCTTTCGATGCTGAGCGCGGGCTCGTCGGTCTTCGAGAGCACGCTGGGTGAGCGGGAGAACAGCACCAGGTTAGTGCCGCGCCTGATGCCTACGACCGCGTCTCGAAACTCGGCCTCGTCGGGCATGAAGACGTGTATCTCACGGGCATCGGGCTCGAGCGCTGACATCAGGTGGATCTGCAAGCGTCCGCCGAGGTCGGTCGGGAATGCGCGGTATTTCGCTACGCCTTCGACGTAATATGCTCGGGCGGAAACGTTGAACTGGGCCCGGATGCGCCGGTCCAGCTTGTCGTAATCGTTGGAGTCTGACATGTACGCCAGTTCATCCCACCAGTAGTCAACGCCGTCGTGGCGAAACTGCTCCTCCGTCGCGATCGCGGGGTTCCGCCGGATCGCGACGGACAGTCGGGCGAGGCCCGCGACGCCGCGGACGGGCTCGCCGTACTCGTACGTCGCGCGCTCGTGTCCGCGAACGCCTCGGGGCTTGGGCTCGGTCACGGGCCGATCGGCCACCGGAAGGTCCGTCAGCAGATGGGTGTGCCGCCGCCGTTCGTCCTCGGTCCGGCTGGCGTGTCGAGGACGTTGCGCGGGGGCGTCGTGCAGGACGCTCGTGTCGTGCTTCCGGCCGTGGAAACACGAGAACTTAGCGGACACGGCGATCGGATCTCCGCCCGACGGGTTGCGCCGTCGTCCCGCGCGCGCGTGGAACACCGGAACCCCGCAGCTGACTGCAGCGCACTTCCACGGACCGGCGCGGCGGTCGTCTGGCACGTTGTTGGCGCTGTAAGCCGTCCCCGTCGGCACGTGTATGGCGCGCATCTCGGTCCCCTCAGTCGTCGGGACGATCCTCGCACGGGCAGCTGACAGTCGCTCGCTTTCGCGCGCCGGGACAATGGCGTCGGCGGCTTCCCCAAAGTCGGCGGTGAGGCGCCCTAACGCTTTCCGGGATCGACCCGATAGGCAGGTCCGGAGGAACCATGCTCGTGCTCATCGTCGCAGCGGCCGCGGTCGCGTTCGCCGGATCGGCGTACCTGAATGCCCGGTTCCGCCACGCGTATCGGGAACCGGCCCTTTCTTGTCTCGCGCCAAACAGGTCTCGCGGCCCCAACAGGCTCTGCCAAAAACCGACGCCGCGGGGCGGTTACTGCTCCACCCACCACGACCAGCGCCGGAGGGACGACGGCGCGGTCTGGGGGGCCGGTGCGATCGGCGTCCTCGCTATCGCAGTCGCGGTCTGGTATTCGCTCCAGCAGTAGCGTTCGCCGGCCGCCTACTGGACTTCGCCGCCGGGCGATCCGGATCCTTCCGGCCCGTCGAGCGTCGCGCGGACGAGCTTCAGAGAAATCACTTCGTCCACCAGCTTTCCGAGCTTGCGGACGTTTCCGATCTTGCCGGCCCGCGATTTCAAGCGGTCCTTGATTTCGGCCGCGTTCAGAACCTTTGACTCTTCCGTCGGGAGCGCCTCGACGCGGGCGTCGACCAGTCGGTCGATCACCCTGCTGATTTCTTCGGACGACAACGCCTCGAAAGCGATGAGCGCGTCGAACCGCGAATACAGGGCTTCGCCGAGAGCGCCGCGGATTTCTTCCTCGGACGAGTAGTTGGACGTGCAGATTATCAGGGCCGGCCCGAGGCTCACCCGGTAGTTCTTGTCCTCGAACACGCCTTCGTCGAAGGTCTCATAGAACGCGCTGTGGAAGACGGATGCCGCCTTGTCGAACTCGTCTATGAGGATGACGCTGGAAGACCGGTCGAGCAGGTCCCGGGCGAACGACGCCTCGGAGTACTCGCCTCCGAACACGTACGAAGCGAACTTCTCGCTGTGGAACATCGAGAACTGCTTGCGGAGCAGCCTTCCGCCGATGAGCCCGTTCACGAATTGCGCGGTCTCGGTCTTGCCGACGCCCGAAGGGCCGTAAAACATCACGACCACCGGCTTGGCGCGCCGGGTCGTGGTGAGGGGGTACAGCGCGGCGAGCATCCTGTTCCGGACCGCCGTCTGTCCAACCATGCGATCTGCGAATCCGTCTCGGAACGCCCTCAGCGCTTCGCGCGTCAGAACGGGGTAGTCGTAGCGCACCGTCTGCGTCGGGAATGCGCGTTCGAGTTGGGCGTGGACGAGCTCCGGCGGGTTGTGGAGTACGAGCCGCTTCGGGTCGATCTCCCGCACCAGCCCCACGAAGTTGGTGATCGCGTGCTCGCTTACGCTGGCATAATCGTTCGACATCGCGACCAGCCGCTTCGGCCGGGCGGCCGGCTCCTCTTCGAATGGCTTTTCCTGCCCGTCAACGGTATGGCGGTGCCGCCGCCTCGCCTCGTCGCGTTCGTTCACCGCGTCCAGGAGGTAGGTACGTGCGCCCTTGCCGAGCGCTTCCGTGAACCAGGACGTAGGCCCGTAGTACAGGGTGACTTTCGTCTCACTCCGCATGTTCGACTCCGGCCAGCACCACGTCGTAGACGTCGAGCATGTCCCCTGTCGGTTCCTCCGAGCCGTCGACTATGTCGAGTCCGCTGACGTCCGCGGGCTCCGGCTGTCCGCCGTTCATTTCCGCGGACATGGTCAGGCTGGTCTCGTACGCGCTTCCGACGCGGATCCCATGGAAGACGAGGTCCATGCGTGCGAGGTCGGCCAAGCCGTAGTTGTTCCGGAAAGCTTCGATGTTGAACCGGAGGATGCAATCGGCCGCGTCGCCCTTGCGTCCGACCATCTCGTAGTAGCCCTTCGCGGACATCAGCGCGCTGTCGATCTCCGCCAGGTTGATGGGAAGATCGTCGAGCCGCAGCATGGCCAGATACGGCGTGAACATCTTCACGTAAGCCGCGGAGTCCGGCGGAGCCGACACGGACAGCGCGTCGATCCGCTCAATGCCGCCAAGCGCGTCGAGCTTCCGGAGGTAGTCCGTCAAAATCGTGTTGGATAGCGTCTTGTTGAGGATGCTCCGCCCGACGGCGGACGCGCTCGCGGCAGCGCCGAGTTCCGCCGAGCCGCCGAAAAACGGCAGCCAGTTGAATTTGGCGGCGGCTTTTGCGCCGGCTTCAGCCTCGATCGCCGCCATACGCTCTCTCGACTGTTCCGTGGAAGCGACTTCTTTTCCGCCCGCTGCGATGTCGAGCATGTCGGAAGCCGATTCCTCGTCGAAGTAAACGACCTTGACCAGCGCCATGCGACCCCTCTCGTTGCGCAGTAAGAAACCGACGGACTGCGGCTCCATGTTATCGCATAGTGCCTATACGTGATCATCTCGACGATCCGTGCAGACGACGAGCGGGTATCTTTCGGGGCTGCTCACCGCACTGTGGAATCGCACAGGGTTCTTCCTCCGGACCGTGGCCGCCTGGTAGCTTTCCGCCATCGCTTCATTCGAAGAGGGGTTCATTTGAAGAAGTCAATTCTGGCGCTGACCGCAGCGGCCGCGACGCTGGTCGCGGTCGCCGGATGTTCTTCGCAGCCCAAGGCCGAGGAGTCTCCGGCCGCGAACGCGTACGTCGGCAAGACGCTGGCTTTCGCAAAGGACCGGGTCGATCAGGACCGCGCCCTCGTGTACGACCTCAGCAAGCCTGCCCTCGGCAAGGAACCGACCTACAGCGACAACGGCAACGACGGCGGATTTACCGTGATAGTAAACTGCACCGCTTCGAACGGCATCGGGATCGGCGTGGTGCCCTCCGGCGACGTGACGGCTTCAGTGAAGAAGAAGATGCGCGATCACGGTTACGACTCATTCCTTTCGGAATGCGGCAAGAAGAGCAAGTAACTTAATAAACTGGGGAGATTTCATGAAGAAGGCAGTAGCGGCGCTGATGGGGGCGGCCCTGGCCGTCGGGCTGGCGCTGACGGGAGCGCAGACGGCATCCGCCGTTCCCGTTCACACCGATTCCGACATCGGGACGTACACGCAGCGCACGGTAATCAACAAGACCAGCAAGCACGCCTACAACAAGAAGGACCGTCTGAGCTACTGCGACGTGAGCCGCACGGGGGCAACCTGCACCGTCAGCAAGTCGACGACCGCGACGCGTTCCATCGCCGTCGACCTCGGCATCACCCGCAGCGAGGTCGCGGGGAAGCTCAACATCAGCGCATCCTCATCGGTGGCGATCTCCGTCTCCTGCACCTCTCCCAAGCTGAAGAAGGGCGAGCGGTGGAGCGCGTATCCGAACGGCACCGCGTTCTCGTACAACATCCGCTCGACCACCTACCGGGACACCGGCGTAATCATCAGCGGGCCGACGACCTCCGGCAAGCTGCACGCGTTCAGCCCTGACGGCGGCATCCACTGCATGTAGTTCGAACGACGAAAGACCCCTCGGCGCCGTATGGCACCGAGGGGTCTTTCGTTTCAGCAATTTACCGACGTTCCGGGATCAGCGGGACGCTCGAGAGAGCGATGCGCTCCAAGGCGGCGGCGAGACGGTCGATTTCGGCACGCCGCTGCTCCAGGACCTTCCTCATCTCGGATTCGCTCCGCAGCCTGTCGAAGTCGCAGTTGACGAAGCACAGGCCGACGTGGGCGTGGCCGACGTGGCGGAGTTCCAGCAGGGGCGCGCCCGCCGGGGCCGACGCGTTGTGCGACTCGACGATCTTCAAGAGCGGAGCCGCCTGCCTCATGGTCACGTTCGTAGATTCCCTCATCCGGTTTTCGTCGCGGGGATCGGTGCTCGCGTAATGCCAATGGGCGGCGGGCGACCTGATGATCACGTACGGCCCGGCCGTCGCCCTCGTCGCGTGTCCCGAGCACGAAGCGGTGGTATCCCATCCGAGGTGGCGCAAGAGGGAAACGAGATGGACGATCTTCTCGTCCATGGGCATGCCTAGCGCGTCGACAATCGCCGACACGCGAAGCTCTTCTGACGCAAGCGTCCAGCTGTTCGATTCGGCTTGTCGTCGAGATTCCATGCAGTCCATTATTTCCCTCTGAGCCGCTTGAATTAACGTTGAAGCTAAAACTGAGGGTCGCGGAGGGAAAGCGTTTGCGGGCGCGATCTAGCCTTGAATTCGTTCCGCGAGCCATGCTTCGGAGAAGATCAGGCGTTCAGTTATGTATTTGTCGCGAAGCGATTCCGGCAGGCAATTTTCGGCGGCACCGAAATCGCCATGCGCGTCACAATCCAGGCCGGACGCTGAGGGAACTGGAGACGCAGCTCGACCGGCTCATGCAGGCCTACTACGCGGACGCCGTCCCGATGGACCGTATGAAGCAGGAGCAGATGCGCATCGCCGAGTCGCGAGCCGCTGCCGAAGCGACGATTTCGAAGCACTCAGCCGCTCAGGACCAGATCCTCGAGAAAGTTGACTACCTGTGCGCGTTGCTTGCCGACGCGAGCCTCTACTACGCGAACGCGCCGGACACGAACCACCGCGACCTCAACCAGGGCGTTTTCGAGCGTCTCTACGTCGACGACGACGAGGCGACCGGCAGCGACGTGACCGAGCCGTTCCGCCGGCTTCTGTCCGACTCGCTGGAGCTCGATCTCGCCCGCGACCGGAAACTGGTGCAAACCCGAGTCGTTAGAACCAGCGACCTTCAGAATCGACAGGGGCCAGGGGATCTCGTGAGAGAGGTCAGCTCGGAAGAACCGGCAAAGTCCGCCCAGATCGCCACGGACGGCGTCTTGGGCCAGTTTCTGGCCCTGGAACGCCCTCGAGGTGGCTTCCCGTGGGAAAGAAAGAACCTCGGCCCTTTCAAGGACCGAGGTTCTAACGATTATTTTTTGGTTGCGGGGGCAGGATTTGAACCTACGACCTCTGGGTTATGAGCCCAGCGAGCTACCGAACTGCTCCACCCCGCGGCACGTTTAGAAGCCTACACGGGGCCGTGGCGGGACACAAATCGAGTGCCCCGCCACGGTGTGTCACTTGCCGTTCTCGG
This sequence comes from Curtobacterium sp. MCLR17_039, assembly GCF_003234745.1. Lineage (NCBI taxonomy): Bacteria > Bacillati > Actinomycetota > Actinomycetes > Micrococcales > Microbacteriaceae > Curtobacterium > Curtobacterium sp. MCLR17_039. The sequence goes on along the minus strand of NZ_QKTF01000005.1, from coordinate 227,089 downwards.
CTGCCGTGGCGGCCTCGATCGCGTCCTGGAGGCGCTGGTCGGCTTCCGCCGCAGCGACCAGGTCGTTGTCCGCGTAGGCCTCCTGGCGGTCCTGCAGGGCTGCCTTGGCGTCGGCCAGGGCCTTCTGCAGGGCGTCGTTGTCAGCCGAGCCGGAACCCGTCGAGCCGGTCGAGCCGGAGCCCGTGTCGGAGCCGGAACCCGTGTCCGAGCCAGACCCGCTGTCGGAACCGGAACCGGTACCGCTGTCGCCGCCGCTCGCGCCGGAGTCGCCGGCCGCCGCACCGGAGTCCCCGCCGAACAGCGAGTTCAGGGCCTCGTCGAGCGTGTCCTCGAACGCGATCTTGTCGCCGAAGGCCACGAGGACCTTCTGCAGCAGCGGGTACGAACCACTCGAGGTCGACTGGACGTAGACGGGCTGCACGTAGAGGAACCCGCCGCCGACCGGGAGCGTGAGCAGGTTGCCCTGCTTCACGGTCGAGTTGCCGCGCTTCAGGATGTTGAGCTCCTGCGACACGGTCGAGTCACCGTTGAAGAGGCTCTGCACCTGTCCGGGGCCCGGGATGTTGTCGGTCTTCGGCATCGTCAACAGCGTGAGTTTGCCGTAGCCCGACGCCTTCTCGCCCTTGCCGGCACCACCCGCGTCGGAGTTCACCGCCAGGTAGCCGGTCAGCACGTTGCGGTTGTTCGCCCCGGCCGACTGCTGCGGGATGTAGGTCGTGTACAGCGAGTACGCGGTCCCCTGACCCGGCACCTTCATCGTCAGGTAGTACGGGTCCTGCAGGTTCGCCCTGTTGGCCGTCGTCGTCGTCTGCGCGCCGAGCGCGTTCGTCGACGTCGCCGCGGTGTCGGCGTCACTGTCCGACGTCGCCGTGCTCGTCGGTTCCTGCGGGGTGTTCCACGCGTCGTCACCCGAGTAGAACGAGTTGGCGTTGGTCACGTGGTAGGTGCCCAGGATCGAGCGCTGCACCTTAAACAGGTCCGTCGGGTACCGCACGTGGTCGAGGAGTTCCGCGCTCATGCTCGACACCGGCTTCATCGACGTCGGGAAGATCTTCTGCCACGTCTTCAGGACCGGGTCCTTCGTGTCCCACGTGTACAGCGTCACCTTGCCCGTGTAGGCGTCGACCGTGGCCTTCACCGAGTTCCGGATGTAGTTCACCTGGTCGGTGCGGTACGTCGAGGACTCGGCGCCGGCGATGCTGTCCGACAGGCTCTGGCTCTGCGAGTACGGGTACGCGTCGCTCGTGGTGTAGCCGTCCACCACCCACTGGATGCGGTGGTCGACGATCGCCGGGTACGCGTCGCTGTCGACGGTCAGGTACGGCGCGGCCTTCTGCACGCGGGTGATCGGGTCGCGGTCGTAGAGGATCTGCGAGTCCTTGTTCACCGCGTTCGAGAGCAGGATCTGCTCCGACTGGAACTTCGCGGCGTAGACGAGCCGGTTGAAGAAGTTGCCGAGGCTCGGACCGCCGTCGCCGGCGTACGTGGTGGTCGCGTTGCCACCGTTGTCGTCGTCGGAGCCGGACGGGTAGTCGAGCTCGACGTCCTTCGTGCCCTTCGGGGCACCCACGATCGAGTAGGGCGGCGAGGTCTCACCGAAGTACACGCGCTGCTGGAAGTCACCCAGGGCACCGTTCGACGGGATCCCGGACTCGAGGAACACCGGCTTGCCGTCGCTCGCGCGCTGGTTGCCGTAGGCCGCGGTGACGCCGTAGCCGTGTGTGTAGACGAACGCCCGGTTGTACTGCGTGTTCGCGGCCGAGCTGAGCCCGGCGAGGTCGATGTCGCGGACCGCGATCACGGTGTCCTCGGTCTCGCCCTTGACGTCGTAACGGTCGACGTCCAGCTCCTTCGGGAACTGGTAGTACTGCCGGTACTGCTGCAGCTGGCTGAACGTGTCGGAGACGATCTTCGGGTCGATGAGACGGATGTTGGCGGTGGTCTGCGCGTCCTTCGCGAGCGCACCCGAGCTCGTCTCGGTCGTGGCGTCGTAGTTCTGCTCCTCGACGCCGGCGACACCGTAGGCGTCACGCGTGGCCTTGATGTTCCGCTCGATGTAGGCGGACTCGAACGTGCGCTCCGAGGGCTTCACCTGCAGACGCTGGACGACCCACGGGTAGATGCCCCCGACGACGATCGCGGCGACGAGCAGCAGGCCCGTCCCGACGATCGAGATGCGCCAGCGGCCGATGACCGCCGTGACGATGAAGAGCAACGCGACGATCGCCGCGATGCCGGCCATGATCTCGCGGCCCGGGATCACCGCGTTGACGTCGGTGTACTGGGCACCGGTGATGAGCGAGTTCGACTTCGTCAGGGCCGCGTACTGGTCGAGCCAGAGGCTGACGGCCTGCAGCGCGATGTAGAGCGCCGCCGTGACCGCGAGCTGGATGCGCGCGGCGCGGGAGATCCGGACCTCACGACCGCCGAAGCGGAGCGCGCCGTAGAGGTAGCTCGCCGCGAGTGCGGCGAGACCGGCGATGAGGACGACGGCCGACGAGTAGGCCACGATCGAGCGCCAGAACGGCAGCTCGAACACGTAGAACCCGATGTCCAGTCCGAACTGCGGGTCGGTCTTGCCGAACGGCGTGCGGTTGAAGTACTCGAGGACCATGCTCCAGCGCCCCGCCGTCGAGAGCCCGGCGAAGATGCCGAGGACCACGGGGATGCCGATCATCACGGCGCGCCGCAGGGGCTCGATGACCTGCTGGTAGCGGTCGAGCTGCGAGTTGAGCTTCGCGTAGACCGGCCGGAACCGGAACGCGAGCGCGATGCTCACGAAGACCGGGACCGCCATGCCGAGGAAGCCCGCCAGGAACATCAGCGTCCCGGCGATCCACCGGGTCGTGAGGACCTGCTGGAACCCGAGCTGCGCGAACCACGCGTAGTCGGTGTACAGGCTGGCGAAGATGAAGAAGGCGATCACCAGTGCGGCCAGCACGATGATCGTGACCACGATGGGGACCCGCGGCGAACGCCGCCCCGAGGTGGACGAGGTTGTCGTCACTTGATGTGCTCCAGACGTGTCGGACCGGCGGGCCCGGCTCGCGGCGGGCCGTCAGTGACACTGATCCTATGGGACCCGACCGGACGTGAACCTGTACGGGGACTCAGGACCGGGTCAGGAACCGCAGCGGGCGAGCTTCGCGGTGCTCCCGCCGTCGGCGATCGTCTGCAGGTCGGTGACGGCCTGGTCGAGCGTGGAGACGCTGTAGACGTCGAGTCCGTCCGGCACGTGCCCGACGACCTCGTCGCAGTTGTCCGCGGGGGCGAGGAACACCGTGGCACCCGCGTCCGCCGCCCCGTAGAGCTTCTGGCGGATCCCACCGATGGGCCCGACCTCGCCGTCTGCCGTGATCGTGCCGGTGCCCGCGACGTGCTTGCCGCCGTTGAGCTTGCCCGGCGTGATCTCGTCGATGATCCCGAGCGCGAACATCATGCCGGCGGACGGACCGCCGACGTCCTGCAGCCGGATCGACACCTTGAAGGGGAACTCGTAGCGCTCGGTGACACCGACCCCGAGCAGCGCCGTGCCCTGTTCACTGCGCGGCGTCACCCTGACGTCCTCGGTCGCGCCGTCCCGTTCGACGGTGACGGTCGCGGGGCGCGAGGTGCCGTGCTTCGCAACGAGCTCGCGGAGGCTCGAGGCGTCGGCGTTGGTCGTGAGCGACCTGCCGTCGAACGCCGTGATGACGTCGCCCTTCTCGATCGCGCCGTCGGCCGCCGAGCCCTCCTGCACGGCGCTGACCTCGAGTTCCGTCGGCAGGTCGTTCCCCTGTTGGATGAGCGCGGCGGCGACGGCCGACTGCTGCGATGCCTGCATGTCGGCGGAGTCCCGCTCGTTCACCTGCTCGGTCGTGGTGCCGCTCGGGTAGATCGCCTCGACCGGGATGACCGCCTGTGACCTGGTGAAGATCGCGCGGATGACGCTGGTCCAGGACGGACGGTTCGTGGCGTCGCCCTGGATGCCGACGGTGAGCATGTCGAGGGCACCGGCCGTCGGGTACGTCTCGTGGCCGGACACCTGGATGAGCTTGACGTCCTTCGCGTCCTTGCCCGTCCCCTGCTTCTGCGTGCCGATGGTGTTGTAGACCGGCCCGGGGACCTCGATGAGGTACGGGCTGGGCAGCAGGCTCGCCAACAGGCCCAGGACGACCGCGCCGATCAGGAACGCCCACCCGACGGTCCGGGCACGCGAGCGACGACGGGGCGCGGGGGCGAAGAGGGTCACGCGGGGTCCTTCCGAGGTGGGCACCCGCGCCTGGCGGCAGGGTGGTCGCCCTCGTCTCGCGACGGGGCTGTTCGCCCTGGGCGCAGCGCTTCGGGCGTTCCCACGGGGGCATCCCAGGTGCGGCCCCGTGAGCAGCGATTAGCGTAGTCGGCATGCCTGATGAACCACAGCCGGGGCCGGACGACGACTTCCAGGAGATGCTGCGCAAGCTGCTCTCGGGCGAGGGGCAGATCGACCCGTCGCAGCTCGCCGGTGCCGCCGGTCTGCCGAACGACCCGGCCTCCGTGGCGAACCTGATGAGCCAGCTCCAGCGAGCCGCCCAGTCCGGCGGTGACGGCATCGACTTCTCGGCCACCGCCGAACGCGCCACCGCGATCGCTCGGGAGGGCGGCCACCCCGTCGACCCGGCCACCTCGCAGGCGGCCGACCAGGCGTTCCAGGTCGCCGCACTGTGGCTCGACGAGGTGACGACGGTCGCCGAACTGACCGCGACCCCGAGTCTCTACACGCGTGAACAGTGGGCCAAGGCGACCGTCCCGGTGTGGACGCAGATCGCCGAGCCGGTGGCCTTCAGCATCGCCGATGCCCTGACCGAGGCGATCGACCAGCGTGCTCCCGAGCAGCTCAAGGCGATGCTCGGTGACGTCTCGAAGGCGATGCGCGGCATCGGCGGGGCGTTGTTCGCGATCCAGCTCGGTCAGGTCGTCGGGCAGCTCTCGAAGGAGGTCGTGTCCGGCGGCGACGTCGGCGTGCCGCTCCTCGACGAGCAGGTCGCAGCGCTCCTGCCCCAGAACGTCGCCGAGTTCGCCGAGGGCCTCGACGTCTCCGAGGACGAGGTCCGCATCTACCTCGCGGTCCGCGAACTCGCGCACGCCCGGCTCTTCCGGTCGGCACGGTGGCTCCGGCTGCACATCATCTCGTCGATCACGGACTACGCACGGGGCATCCACATCCCCTTCGACCGCGTCGAGGAACTCGCGGCCGACATCGACCCGACCAACCAGGAGCAGCTGCGCGACGCACTCGCCTCGGGTGCCCTCATCCCGCCGCGCACCGCCGAGCAGGACGCAGCACTCGCCCGGCTCGAGACGATGCTCGCGCTGGTCGAGGGCTGGGTGGACACGGTCACCGCTGCTGCCACCGTCCGTCTCCCCAAGGCCGGGGCGATCGCCGAGATGGTGCGCCGTCGCCGTGCCGCGGGTGGCCCCGCCGAGTCGGCGTTCGCCACACTCGTCGGCCTCGAGCTGCGGCCGCGCCGCCTGCGTGAGGCCGCGGCGATGTGGCAGCGGGTGACCGACGAGCTCGGTGCCGAGCAGCGTGACGCCCTCTGGTCGCACTTCGACCTCGTGCCGACCTCGGACGACGTCGACGCACCCGACGCCCTCGTCGCACGGCTGCGGAACCCGTCCCAGACCGACGAGGACGACGCGTTCGACAAGGCCCTCGAGGACCTGCTGAACGACTCGACCGGTGCGCGCCCGCACGAGGACGAGTCCGGCCGCGTGGCCGACGACACCGAGGATGGAGCGGGCGACGAGCCCGGGAACGACACGGGCGACCAGCCCCGCTGAGTTCTCCACAGATCCCTCTTGTGACCCCACACGTGCCGCGCACTCCGGCACCGTGGGGTCATGGGCATCCGCATCGATCCGACGCTCGAGTTCGTCTGGCGTGACCCCGCCACGGTCCAGCTCGGGGTGGACCCCCCGCGCGCGGTCGTCGCGGTGCCCACCACGGGGGAAGAGCGGTTCCTCAACGGCCTCCGACGAGAGACCGGGCACGACGTGCTGTGCGGCCTCGCGGCCGCGTCGGGGTGTTCTCCGGAACGTGCTGCCGGGGTGCTCGGTGCCGCGTCGCCCGCGGTGGTCGAGGTCCTGCCCGAGCCGCTCGAACGCATCGAGGTGCACGGCGCCGGTGTCCTCGCCGACACCGTGGCGACGTTCCTGTCCGGCGAGGGCGTGACGGTCAGCCGCACCGCCGCGCCCGCCGGGGGGCCGATCGTGCTGCCCGAGCCCGAACCACGCCTCGCCGTGGTGGTGGCCGACCACGTCGTCGACCCGGCGCTCCGCGCCGCGTGGACCCGCCGGGGTGTGCCGCACCTGGCGGTCGTCGTCGGGGACGGACGCGTCCGTCTCGGTCCGTTCGTCGTGCCGGGAGCCGGTCCGTGCCTCCAGTGCGCTGAGTACGCACGCGTCGACGACGACCCGGCCTGGCCTGCCATCGCCGCCCAGGTGTGGGGCCGGCACCCGGCACCGCTCTCACCGTGGCGGGCAGCGGCGGTGGCCGCCGCCACGACACGGATGCTGCTGGAACGGCTCCCGCTCCGGACGCAACGGGCCGAGCCCGACCAGCTCGTCTTCGAGCGCGACGACCTGTCGGTCAGCCGTTCGCCGGTCCGACCCCATCCGCGGTGCGCGTGCCGAGCGCTGCCAGGAACCGACTCGGAGCCCGGGCTCCCCCACGCGTGGAGCCCTGTTGCGACCACGTGATCGTGACGGATCGGCGGGCTCGGGTCAGCCCGACGTAGAACAGGCGTCGCTCCTCGTCCACCTCGGTGTCGGTCGACGCGTGCGAGATCGGCAGGAGCCCCTCGGCGGCGCCGGCGATGACCACGTGCGGCCACTCCAGACCCTTCGACGAGTGCAGCGTCGCGAGCGTGACGGCGTCGACCTCGGGCTCGTGGTGCGTCGCAGCGCGGTCCACCAGGTCCTGGGTGAACTGCTGCATCGTCGTGCCGGCGGGGGCGTCCTCGGCCAGGCCCATGATCGCCTGCAGCGCTTCCCACTGCTCGCGCACTGCGCCGGTGCCCTCCGGCGGCGTCTCCGTCCAGCCGCTGACCTGCAGCACCAGCCGGACCCGTCGGGTCAGCTCGTCGTCGGTCTGCCGGATCGCCTCGCCGCGCATGTGGTGGACGGCGAGCTTGACCTCCGGGCGGTTGAAGAAGCGGGTGCCTCCCTGCACGCGGTACGGGATGCCGTTCCGACCGAGCGCGGACTCGAGCGCGGCGGACTGCGCCCCGACGCGGAAGAGCACGGCGCATTCCCCGTAGGACGCTCCGGCCCCGACGAGCTCGGCGATGCGGCGGGCGATGGTCTGCGCCTCGTCGCCGTCGTGGACACAGGCCAGCACGACCGGTTCCGGGCCCGGTTCCTGGCTCTGGGCCACCAGGTCGAGTGCCCCGGGCTGGCCGCGCATCAGCGTGTTGGCCGCGGACACGACCTCGCGGGTGGAGCGGTAGTTCCGCTCGAGGCGCAGGACCGACCCGCGGGGGAACTCCGACCCGAACCCGAGCAGGTAGTCGCTCGAGGCGCCGGCGAACGAGTAGATGGTCTGACTGGCGTCACCGACGACGCACAGGTCGTCACGGCCGCCCAGCCAGGCCCGCAGCAGGTCGTGCTGCACCGGCGAGACGTCCTGGTACTCGTCGACCACGAAGAACCGGTACTGCTGCCGCACGTACGACGCCACGCGGGGCTCGGACTCGACCATGCCGAGGGTCGCCAGCAGAACGTCCTCGAAGTCGAGCTGCCGCCGGTCGTCCTTCAGCCGCTCGTACGCCTTCATCAGGTCGATGACCCGGCGCGGGGTGGTGTCCCGCGGCATCACCCGGTCCGCGGCGGCGGCCTCGTACTCGTCGAGCGAGAGCATCTGCACCTTGCGCCACTCGACCTCGGCGGCCAGGTCGCGGAGCACCGGGGTGTCGACGTGCATGCCGACGGTGTCCGCGGCGTGGGCGATCATCCGACCCTTGGATTCGACGATCTTGGGGGCGTGCCCGCCGACGGTGTCCGGCCAGAAGTAGCTGAGCTGCGCCATCGCGGCGGCGTGGAAGGTGCGCGCCTGGACCGTCCCGGCCCCGAGGGCCCGCAGGCGCGACCGCAGTTCGCCGGCGGCACGGGTCGTGAAGGTCAGCGCGAGGACGTGGTTCGGGGCGTAGGTCCCGGTGGCGACCCCGTAGGCGATCCGGTGCGTGATCGCACGGGTCTTGCCCGTCCCGGCACCGGCCAGCACCGCGACCGGACCGAGCAGGGTGCGGGCGACCGTCCGCTGCTCGGCGTCGAGCGCGGCGAGCAGTTCGTCGGGCGACGGCGGCCGGGGCTCGACTGCCCCTGCGCCCGTTGCGCCGCGCGGACCGGTGACGCTCACGGCAGGTCCAGCGGCCCGCCGTACCACTCCTCGATGATGGCGCGGGCGATCGAGGTGCGTCCCGGCAGCAGCAGGGTGTCGCCGGCGCGCTCGCGGATCTCGTCGCGCGAGAACCACCGGACGTCCAGGATCTCCACGCCGTCGGGGCGTGCGGTCGTCGGGTCACCGCCGGCTGCACGGGCACGGAAGCCCACCATCAGCGACGCGGGGAACGGCCACGGCTGCGAGCCAAGGTACTCGGGCTCTTCGACGCGGACTCCGGACTCCTCCCAGACCTCGCGGCGGACGGCGTCCTCGAGCGACTCCCCCGGCTCGACGAACCCGGCCAGCAGCGAGTACCGGTCGGCGTCCCACGCGGCGTTGGAGCCGAGCAGGATCCGGTCGTCGGCGTCGACGACCCCGACGATGATCGCCGCGTCCGTGCGCGGGAAGAGGTCGTGCCCCTCGGGGTCGCGGCGGACCCATCCGCCGCTCACGACGGCCGTGGGTGACCCGGTGCGCGGCGAGAAGCCGTGCACGGCGTGCCAGTTGGCCATCGCCACGGCTTCGACCGCCAGGCCCTGGTCGCGGGGCGAGAGCTCGGTGCCGAACATCCGCAGGCTCTGCCAGGCGGCGTCGTCGGGTTCGATGGCGGTGGCCGTCGCGCTGTCGATCAGGGCGGCGACGAAGCGGGTACCCGCCGGCGCGTCCGCGGCGTCCGACACCGCACGGCCCAGGTACAGGGTCACGGTGTCGACCGGGATCTCCGACGCGGCCACGAAGCGCAGGGTGCCGTCGGCGTTCCGGAGCATCTCAGCACCACGCACCGGTAGGTACCGGGTGCGCTCGTGCTCGCGCAGGACACGCTCGACGTCGTCGGTCGTGCGGAACTCGGCGTCGCGGTCGAGTTCGTTGCGGGAGAGCGGGAGCCGGGCGGCGAACTCGACGGTCACGGCGGGAGAGCTCCTCGGATCGGGTGCGGACGTGCAGGAGACGTGCGGTGGGCGTACGGGCCGCCGAACAGCGTGGCGTGCAGCCGTGCACGCGTCACGCGCCTACCCTGAGGGGCATGGCGGGATCCCAGTTCACTCTAGCCGCGTTGGCGACGACGGCCGTTCCAGGTCTCCTCGTCACGGGCACGCGCACGCTCGGCTCGGCCGCGGCCGGCGACTACGAGTCGGCGCTCCTCCGCGACGCCGACGGCACCGAGATCGTCATCCGCCGCCCCCGGAACCAGCGCGCCGAGGCCCGGCAGTCAGCCGACCTCGTCGCCATCCGTGCACTGAGCGCCGGCATCCGCACGCGGCTGCCGTTCGGCGTCGCCGAGTACCGCGGCCAGGCACCGATCGGGTCGACGCGCGCCATCGTCACGACCCGACTGGCCGGGACCCACCCGACCCTCGCGTCGCTCGTCGAGCGCCCCGACCTCGCCACCAGTGTCGGCCGTGCCGTCGCCTCGATCCACCAGCTGCCGACGAGCTTCGTCTCCGACGCCGGGCTGCCCTCGCTCACGCCGTTCGAGGTGCTCCGGTCCGCAGTCTCGGTGATGGACCGCGCCGTGGCGACCAAGCTCGTCCCCGCCGCGCTCGTCGAACGCTGGGAGGGTGCCGCTCGGGACCAGCAGCTCTGGCAGTTCACACCGACCGTCGTGCACGGCTCGCTCGGCACCGGCGCCCTGCTCGCCGACGGCGATGCGGTGACGGGGGTCCTCGACTGGGGCGAGCTACGGCTCGGCGACCCGGCGAAGGACCTCGCATGGGTGCTCGCCGGCCGCCGCGACGCCTTCGACACCGTCCTCAGCGCCTACGAGGCGAACGGCGGCGGACGCGACCGCCAGCTCGCTCAGCGTGCGCGCGTGCACCACGAGCTCGAGACGGCGCACTGGCTGCTGCACGGCGTGCAGGCGAAGAGCACCGAGGTCGTCGACGATGCCGTCTCGATGATGCACCGCCTGGTCGACGCGGTGCACGCCCCGAGTGCGGAACCGCTGCAGTCCGTGTCACCCGAGACGATGGAGATCGGCGAGGTGGAGCAGCTGTTGTCCTCCACCGAACGCCGCCACGGCTGACGCCGCCTCGTTCCGCACCGTTTCGTTCCACACTTCTCGTCCACACCGTCTCGTTCCACACCGCCCCACGGTGGTCACGACTCCCCGCTCAGTTCCGCCGAGCGGTCACGACCTGTCGGTCGCAGCGCGGCCACCCGACGGTCTGTGACCACTCGCTGTGCGTCCTGCGGGGTGTAGTGACCGGTCCCGGCCGCCGCCCGGGCACCTGACGCGACCGCCTGGAGGCCCGGTGCCGGCCCGGCGGACCGGCACCGGGCCTCCAGGGCGGAGCACGACACGGGCACGGCGCGACACCGCGGCGCGGCTCGACACGGGCGCGGCGCGACACTGACGCGGCTCGACACGGGCTCAGCGCGACAGGGCGCAGGGCGACAATCGAGGCGCGCCTCGCGCGCAGCGCGACACAGGCGGAGCACGACAGGAGCACGACGCGCCTTCCGCGGGACGTCAGCTGCCGATGGCCTCGGACCACGCACGCTCGAGTCCGGCGCGGTCGAGCAGCTCGGTCGGACGGACCTCGAGGTCGTCGGCGACGAAGTAGAACACCGCGTCGACCTGGTCGAGCGGCCGCCCGGTGAACTCGGCGTAGGCGACGCGGTACAGCGCGAGCTGCAGCGTGCGTCGGGCCAGGTCGTCCGCACCGGACGGTGCCTTGCCCGTCTTCCAGTCCACCACCTCGGCACGCCCGTCGATCTCGTACACGGCGTCGAGCTTGCAGACGACGCTGTGCCCGAGGAACGGGATGTGGATCTCGCGCTCGACCTCGATCGGCGTCAGCCCGGCCCAGCGGGAGCGGGCGAACGTCGCCTGGAAGTCCGCCAGTCGACGGGCGTCGTCGTCGGTGACCACGGCGTCCGGCGACGCATCGGCGAGGTCGTCGGCATCGAGGTCGAGCTCCCCGTCCCACACGTCGAGGGTCTCGAGCGCGCCACCGCTCTGCGCACGCTGTTCCACCCACTGGTGGAAGAGCGTGCCGAGCCGGGTCGCGCGGTACGGTCGCTCCGGCATCGGCCGGCGGAGCCGCTCGGCGACGGAGTCGGGTTCGGTCAGGTAGTCCTTGAAGCCCGACGCCGGCACACGGTGCGGGACGGCGACCGCGTGCTTCGCGTTCCGGGTGGCGTGCCGCTCGGCGAGCAGCAGGTCGATGTCGGCGGCGAAGCGCCCCGCCGCTCCGGGGTTCGCGTTCCGCACCCGCTCCGCGGCGGCCAGGACCCTCGGCGCACGCTGCCCGAACGGCACGTGCGGCCAGGTCTGGGTCGCGCCGCTCTCCCCCATCGGGTTCTCGTCGTGCACCGTCGTCTCCGGGATCGCCGCACCGTCGATGACGACGGCGTCCACCAGGTCGCGCAGGTAACGGCTCGGCTCGGTGGGTCGGACCCCGCCGGCCCAGAACGAGCCGGACACCAGCAGGTCGTGCTTGGCACGGGTCAGGGCGACGTAGGTGAGTCGGCGTTCCTCGTCCTCGTTGCGGGCCTTCACCTGTTCCTTGAAGGCCTCGATCGCCGTGGTGACGTCCTTCTGGGTCTCCTGCCCGCGCCATGCGAGTCGTGGCAGCTCGGCGGCGTCCCCGCGGAACTCGTACGGCAGCCGGCCGAACCCCAGCCAGCCGGACGAGCCCTCCTGCGGGCGTGCCGGCAGTCCGCCCTCGACCATCCGGGGCACCGCGACGGCATCCCACTCCAGTCCCTTGGACCCGTGGATCGTCAGGATCTGCACGGTACCGGCCTCGGGCTCCTCGGAACGCGGGCCCATGTCGTCACGCCGGGCTGCGGCGTCGATCCACCCGAGGAACGAACCGAGGTCGGCGCGGTCGTCGGTCGAGACGAAGCCGGCGAGTTCGTCGATGAAGGCGTCGAGGTAGGCGCCGCTCCCCTGTTCGTGCGCGGCGACCTCGATGTCGAGCCGCATCTCCTGCACGACGAGCGTCACGAAGTCGACCAGGTCGCCCCCCGCGCGTGACCGGAGCATCGCGAGCTGGCCGCCGAGCGCACGCATCCGGCTGCGCCCCGCGGCGGTGATGCCCTCGAGCGCGCCGTGCTCGTCGGGCGCGGTCGCCACGAAGTCGAGCGCATCGACGATCGACCCGTGCTCCCCGGCGGCAACGGAGGCCCGGAACGCCGCGGTCAGGTCGTCGTCGAGCCGCTGCTGGGTGTGGTCGCGCTGGAACAGCCACCGGGCGAGCTGGTGCAGGGCGACGATGTCCGCCGCGCCGACCCGCCACCGTGCACCCGCGAGCAGCCGGATCAGGTCGTTGCCGGCCGCCGGGTCGTGCAGCACCCGCAGGCACGCCACCAGGTCGACGATCTCCGGGCGCTGGAGCAGTCCGCCGGTGCCGAGCACGTGGTACGGCACCCCGCGGGCACCGAGCGCCGCCGTGAACGCCGCGAGGTCCTTCCGCGCGCGCAGCAGCAGCGCCATCGAGCCCGTCGGGTCCTGACGGCGGTGGTCCTGGAACCACGCCGCGACCTCGTCGGCCTCTTCCGGCAGGGTCTCGGGGAACACCACCCGCACGGTGCCGGCGTCCGCGCCCGGCCGGGGCGAGAGCCGTTCGACGTCGACCTCGGACGCCTCGGACAGCGGTGCCACGATCGCGTTCGCCCCCGCGAGCACGTCCACCGGGTTCCGCCAGCTGGTCGACAGCGCGAAGGTCACGGGTTCGGCCACGCCGGGTTCGTCCCCGCCGAAGTCGTGCGGGAACCGGGCGAGGTTCGCGGCACTCGCACCGCGGAACCCGTAGATCGACTGGTGCGGGTCACCGACCGCCATCACCGAGTGCCCGCGGAACAGCCGGGCGAGGAACCGGGTCTGCACCACCGAGGTGTCCTGGTACTCGTCGAGGAGCACCACCCCGTACCGGCTCCGCAGGTCCGTGACGACGCGAGGGGCCGACTCGGCCGCGGCGAGCGCGAGGGCGATCTGGTCGGAGAACTCCACGAACCCGCGGTCGACCTTCTGCCGCCGGAACTCGGCGACCAGGTCGGCCAGGGGTTCGAGGGCGCCGATCGCGGCGACCGCGTCGGTGATCGCCTTGTACGGCTTGCCGCGGTTGCCGGGGAGTTCCAGCAGCTCGGAGAACTCGATCGCGAACCGGCGGAGGTCCTCCGGCTCGACGAGGTGTTCGGAGGTGGCACCGGCGAGCGCCACCACGGCTGCGGTCAGGGTGTCGACGTCGCGGTCGAGTCCGGCGAGCCGGTCGTCGCGGGCGGCCACCACGACCCGACGGGCGAGCTGCCAGGCCGAGGGTTCGGTCAGCACCTGGGACTCGCCGTCACGTCCGACGAGCAGGGCGTTCTCGCGGAAGACCGCGTTGGCGAAGGCGTTGTACGTCGAGACGGTGGGCGCTTCGAAGGCGTCCCCGGGGGTGATCAGCCCGACGTCCTCGAGCGCGCGGATGCGGTCGTTGATGCGGACGGAGAGTTCGCCGGCGGCCTTGCGGGTGAAGGTCAGCCCGAGGACCTCGTCGGGTCGGACGAGTCCGTTGGCCAGCAGCCAGACGACGCGCGAGGCCATCGTCTCGGTCTTCCCGCTGCCGGCACCGGCGACGACCAGCGCCGGCACGAGCGGCGACTCGATGACGGCACGCTGCTGGGCGGTGGGACGGGGGCGACCGAGGGCGTCGGCGATGGCGTCGGCGCCGTGCCGGATGACGGGCGGAGCAGCAGCCGTGTCGGCCGCAGTAGCCGTGCCGGTCGTGTCGGTCGTGTCGGTCGTGTCCGCGGTGTCGCTCACCAGGTCACCTCCGCCACCACGTGGATCCGGCACTCGACCCCGGTCCGGGCCTTCTCGCAGTGGTCGTCCACGTTCGCCACGAACGTCCGGCCGGCCATGCCCCGTGCCACCCCGTGCAACCGCTCGCGGTAGGCCTCCCGTGCCTCGGCGTCGAACGCGTGCTGCGTCCGCTCGGAGTACGCCTGTCCGCCGCGGGGGTTCTGGACGAACACCAGCCGGGCGTCCGTCATCGGAGACCCCGCCGGCACGCCCTCGACCGCGCCGTCCTCGACCGCGAGTTGGTAGGCGCCGAGCTGCGGGTGTTCCGGCATGTCGTTCTTCTCGCTGGGCATCGAACGGCCCGTCTTCAGGTCGACGACGCTGACACGGCCCTCGGGGTCGACCTCGATGCGGTCGATGCTCCCCCGGATGCGGGCGGGGCCGGTCACGAGCGCGAACGAGGTCTCGGCGCCGAGCAGTCGACGGCCGGCACTGGCGAAGGTGCGGAGGTAGTCGCTCAGCCCCTCGATCATCCGCCGGGTCCGGGCGCGTTCGCGGTCGGCGACCCAGGGCGACTCGAAGGTGAGCTCGTCCCACCGCGCCTCGACCCGCTCCCACAGCGACTCGACGTCGATCTCGGTGGCGTGCTCCATCGCTTCGTGCACGATCGTGCCGATGCCCATCGCCGGGCTCGGGGCACCGCCGCCGAAGGTCTGCGCGAACCAGTGCACCGGGCACTCCTCGAAGGTGCCGATGCGCGACGGCGACACCGACACGGCCGGAGCGACGGGCTCGCCGCCCTCCACCTCGGGCGCGGGCTCGGCGTCGAGGTCGACCAGGGGGTCGTCCGTGGTCGGTTCGGCGAGCCCGTACCACTCGTCCGGAGCCGCACCGGGTACCTCGGCCTCGGCCAGGCGGGCCAGCGCGGACGCGGCCTCGTGGTCGCCCGAGCCCACCACCCGGCGGCGCAGCGACCCGGCGAGCCCACGCAGGGACAGCGGGTGGACGGTCGGCTGACGGTCCGGCGGCACCGGGACGAGTCGGACGAAGGGTGACGGCGACTCGTCGTCGTTCGCGACCGTGCCGATGACGACCTGGGTGGTGGCGCGCGAGACGGCCCGGGCGAACAGCCGGAGTTCGTCGGCGACCACGGCGGCACGGTCGTCGATGGGCGAACGCTCGACCCCGGCAGCAGCGCGGACCAGTCCGTCCGGGTCGAGCAGACTGCCGCGCACCCGGGTGTTGGGCCAGACGCCGTCCTGCAGACCGAGCACCACGACCACGTCGCACTCGAGTCCGATCGTCGCCGACGGCGTCAGCACCCGCACCCGGCCGGCGGTCCGGTCGGGGCCGATCGAGTCCTCTGGCAGGTCGGCGCCGAGCAGGTCGTCGACGAAGACCCGAGCGGGGGCGTCCGGCGTGCGCTCGACGAAGCGCTTGGCGGCGGTGAACAGGCCGACGACGGCGTCCAGGTGCCGGTCGGCTTCCCCGGCGCCGACCCCACCGGCGGCGGACTGGGCACCCCACGACTTCGCGAGACCGCTGCGTTCCCAGAGGCCCCAGAGGATCTCCTCGATGCTCGATCCCGCCTGGGCGTCGGCACGCGCCTGCACCAGGCTCCGGGCCAGCCGGGTCGCTCGTCGCGCGAACCCGGCGTCCACCGTCGCCAGGCGCTCCGGTGCGCCCAGGGCATCGACCAGCAGTTCGTCGGCGGTGCGGCTGCCGTCGCCCGCGAGCTCCTCGCGCCGCAGGGCGAGCCGGAGCCGACGCATCGCCAGGGTGTCCAGGCCACCGAGGGGCCCCGTGGCGAACGCGGTGGCCAGGGCGGCGTCGAGCGGCAGGACGTCGAGCGCCACCGCGGCCGCGTCGAGCAGCGCCCGCGCCGCGGAGTCGTCGCGCGGACGGACGGGCGCGGCACCGGCGGTCGCCGGGACCTCGGCCACGGAGAGTGCCCGGACGAGTTCGGGGATGGCAGCACCGCTGCGGGTGACCACGGCCATCCGGTGCCACGGCACACCGTTGAGCAGGCGGTGTTCGCGCAGTCGACGGGCGATCGCCACGACGAGCGCGGACCGACTGGCGGCCTCGAGGTGCACGACGGCGTCGGACCGAGCATCCTGGTCGCCCGCCGACGCGCTGCGCTGCCGGCCGGCCGCCGCGGTGCCGATGCGACCCGTGACGCCCGTGACCAGGGCGCGGATCGGGGCGGGGTGCCGGTGCACCGCCCCGAGGAACAGTTCGTCGACACGGTCCACCCCGAGTCGCACGGCCAGTCGACCGAGCACGTCCGGTTCGGCGCCGCGGAACGCCGAGGCGGCGATGTCCGGGTCGCCGAAGGCCACCACCTGCACACCGGAGCGCGCGAGCGCCCCGAGCAGGGCGATCTCGCCCTCCACCAGTTCCTGTGTGTCGTCGACCACGACCAGGCGCAGGGCGGCGATGCCTGCGGGGAGCTCGTGCCGCAGCACCGCGGCGGTGGCGTACGCCACGAGTTCACCGGAGTCGAGCCCGGTCGGCCGGAACGCGGTGACCGATGCCCGGTAGTCGTCCACGAAGTCGCCGACGGCCCGCCACTCGGGCCGTCCGAGCTCGTCGCCGAGTTCCCGCATGTCGTCGGGCTCGACGCCGGCGGCCACCGCACGCATCATGACGTCGCGCAGGGCGGTGCGGAACCCGGCTCGCTCCCGGACCACGGAGGTGATCGGGTCGGGCCAGGCAGGTCCGGCGCCGTCGAGTTCGTGCCCGGCGAGCAGGTCGGCGATGATCCGGTCCTGCTCCCCACCGGTCAGCAGCGTCGGGGGTTCCTGCCCCTGCACCGACGCCGCGTGGGTGACGATCTGGAACGCCAGTGAGTTCACGGTGCGTGCGAGGGCACCCGGCACGACCCGGTCGACCGCCCGCGCGAGCCGGTCACGCAGCGCCGTTGCAGCCGTCCGCGCCGAGGTCAGGGCGAGGACCGTCGCGTGGCCGTCGGGCGTGATCGCGCCAGGTCGGGCCAGCCGGTCGGCGACGAGCCGTGCGAGCGTGGTCGTCTTGCCGCTGCCCGGCGCACCGATCACCGCGGCGTGACGGCCGTCCGGCAGCGCGAGCACAGCGGCCTGCGAGGGGTCGTCGACCAGTGCGCGCGCGAACCCGGTGTCCTCGGGAGCGGGCATCAGCGTGGTCTGCGGCACGCTCGTACGGTACCCAGGACCGCCGACAGCACCGCTGCGGACGCGCGGGGCACCGGTCGTCCGCCGTCGAGTGCGCCCGCGGCGAACGCCCGATACCGCACGGGACCGCTCGGATACGCTGTGCTCGTGGACATCAAGATCGGCATCATCAACAGCCCCCGCGAGATCGCCTTCGAGACCGCCCAGACCGCGGACCAGGTCGAGAAGGCCGTGTCCGAGGCGCTCACCGCGCAGTCGACGCACCTGTCGCTGCAGGACGACAAGGGCCGTCGCTTCATCGTCCCCGTCTCGGCTCTGGCGTACGTCGAGGTCGGCGCGGAAGAGGCACGGCGCATCGGCTTCGTCGCCTGACGACGTGGAACTGCTCTTCGCCGTCCTCGGCGGCGTCATCATCGGCGCGGTCGCGCACGTGATCCTGCCGTGGCGGTCGAACCGCGGCGTGCTCGTCGGCCCCGCGGTCGGCGGCATCGCCGCAGCCGTCCTCTGGGAGGCGCTGACCTGGGCCGGGTGGCGGTACGACGGCACCTGGATCTGGGTCGTGGCCCTCGTGGGGTCCGGCGTGGTCGTCCTCGTCGTCGAGTGGCTCCTCGGCACGCAGCGCGACAAGCGCGACGCCGAGTACTACGAGCAGCTCAAGACGCGCGGCGCCTGACCCTCGAGCAATCCTGACCCTCGAGCAATCCTGACGCTCGAGCAGCCTGACCGCTCAGGCTGTCAGACCGAGCGCGTCCATCCGTCGGGTGTGCGCGGCGATGAGTTCGGTCCAGACCGGCTCGAGCCGCTCCTGGTCCTCTCGCGCATGCGACGCCAGCGCCGACCGGGCGACGAGCAGGGTGTCGCCCACCAGGCGGCGTCCCCACATCGCCAGGCGTGAACCGATCCGCGGGTCGTTCTCGATGTGGGCTGTCAGTTCTTCGACGACCGCTGCTTCCTCGCGCGCGTCGAACACCGAACGCAGCCGCTGCCGCACGTCCGTCGGCAGGGAGCGGAGCAGGTTGCCGAACAGGTCGTTCAGGATGCCGGCCGTCACGTAGCCGGTCAGCATCGACTCGTACCAGTCGGCACCGCTCGTCCGTTCGAGGAACAGGTCGATCGCCTCGCGGTGCGGGGCCATCAGCGCCGCCGGGTCTCCGCCGCTGCGTTCGATCTCGGCCACGATCGTGCGGTGCCGCTCGAGCGCCGTGGTCGCGAGGACCCCGGTGACCAGACGGCCGGAGAGCGTCGGTGCCGAAGCACCGGCTCGTCCCATCGTCTCGTAGACGGAGAGCTGCAGGTACGCGGCCTGCCCCAGGTAGACGTCGAGCTCCGGGGTGACGTCGTCGAGCGCGAGCCGCTTGACCTGCGCGGCTCCGCGCGGGTTCCGCGACGCGAGCCATGCTGCAGCGAGCTGCGCCGCGCGCTTCCGGTTCCACCACGAGACCACCCGACCAGCATAGAGGGCGAGTCCCGTGGCACCCGCCGGTCGCCCGCCGGGACGCCCCGACGCACCCCGGAGCGCCCCGGACCACGCGCCCGTCGGTAGACTGGCCGGGACTTCCACCAGAACTAAGGTGATTCTTTGACTTTCTCAGACCTCAACATCGACCAGGACATCGTCGATGCACTGGCCGGCAAGGGCATCATCGAGCCCTTCCCGATCCAGGAACAGACCATCCCGCTCGGCCTGACCGGCCAGGACATCATCGGCCAGGCCAAGACGGGTACCGGCAAGACGCTCGGCTTCGGCCTGCCGCTGATCCAGCGACTCGGTGCCGACCCGGCGCACGGCGTGAAGGCGCTCGTCGTCGTCCCGACCCGTGAACTCGCGGTCCAGGTCACCGAGGACCTCGAGCTCGCGGCCTCGAACCGCCCGACCACGGTCGTCTCGATCTACGGCGGCAAGGCCTACGAGGGCCAGGTGGAGCAGCTCAAGGCCGGTGCCCAGATCGTCGTCGGCACGCCCGGGCGACTCATCGACCTGCAGCGGCAGCGTCTGCTCGACCTCTCCCACGTGCAAGAGGTGGTGCTCGACGAGGCCGACCGGATGCTCGACCTCGGGTTCCTGTCGGACATCGAGCGCATCTTCCAGGCCGTCCCCGAGGTGCGGCACACGATGCTGTTCTCGGCGACGATGCCCGCGCCGATCGTCGCCCTCGCCCGCCGGTTCATGAGCCGTCCGGTGCACATCCGGGCGACCGACCCGGACGAGGGCCTCATGCAGGCCAACATCAAGCACCTCATCTACCGCGCGCACTCCCTGGACAAGGACGAGGTCATCGCCCGCATCCTCCAGGCCGAGGGTCGCGGCAAGACCGTGATCTTCACCCGCACCAAGCGTGCCGCGGCGAAGCTCGTCGAGGAGCTGAAGGACCGCGGGTTCAACGCCGCAGCGGTGCACGGCGACCTCAACCAGGAGCAGCGCGAGCGCGCGATGGCGGCGTTCAAGGCCGGCAAGCGTGACGTGCTCATCGCCACCGACGTCGCTGCCCGCGGCATCGACGTGGACGACGTCACGCACGTGATCAACCACACGATCCCGGACGACCCGGACACGTACCTGCACCGTGCCGGCCGCACGGGCCGCGCCGGCAAGACCGGCATCGCGGTCACGTTCGTCGACTGGGACGACCTGCACAAGTGGACGCTGATCGACAAGGCCCTCGAGTTCGGCATCCCCGAGCCCGTCGAGACCTACTCGTCGTCGCCCCACCTGTTCGAGGAACTCGACATCCCCAAGGGCACCAAGGGCCGCCTGCCCGGCTCGTCGTCGCACGCCGCCTCGGCCGGCGCTCCCGTCGAGAAGCGCAGCAGCGACCGCCCGGCCTCGGGTTCGCGTGACGCGTCGCGTTCGCGGTCGCGCAGCCGCACCCGGTCAGGAGGCTCGGAGCAGTCCGCCCCGCAGGCTCCGGCCACCGAGTCGGTCGTCCCCACCGCCGCGGCGGGCACCGAGGACGGCTCGGCCGTCGAAGGTGGTTCCGCCACCGACGGCGCCGCGAAGCGTCGCCGTCGTCGCCGCCGTCGCGGAGCCGGCACCGGCGATGCCTCGGCGACCGCCTCGGCACCGCAGGGTACGTCGGACGGCGAGTAGCGCCTCCAGACCGAAGGGCCCGTCGCTGACGCGACGGGCCCTTCGTCGTGTCCACCCGCGGACCGGCGTCACGCGCGCAGCGACAGTTCACGCGAACCCCGACGCGTGGACTGTCGGCCAGGCCGAAGACGCAGTGGCCAGCCGTTCGGTCGGCCGTCAGGCCAGACGCGAACCGGGGCCGACGACCGGGGCGCTGCCGGTGGCCTCGGACACGATCGCGTCGAACGAGACGCGTGCGGTGCGGTGCTCCCCCAACCGGTTCGGCTTGCCGGTGCCGTGGTAGTCGCTCGAACCGGTGACGAACAGGCCGTAGCGCGTCGCCCAGTCGAGCAGGGTGCGCTTGCCGTGTGCCAGGTTCTCGCGGTGGTCGACCTCGAGCCCGCCGAGCCCGGCGTCGACCAGGTCGCGGAGCATCGGCTCGTCGATGACGATCCCGCGCGAGGACGCCGCGGGGTGCGCGATGACGGGCACGCCGCCCGCCTGCCGGATGAGTTCGACGCCGCGCAGGGGCGACGGTGCCTCGTGGGGTTCGTAGTAGCCGGACGCCGGGTGCAGGATGCCGCGGAACGCCGCGGACCGGTCGGACTCGAGCCCGCGGGCGACCAGGGCGTCGGCGATGTGCGGACGGCCGATCGTGGCACCGGGGCTGGACTGGGCCAGGACGTCCGCCCAGGTGATCGGGTGGTCCTCGGCGATGCGGTCGACCATGCGGTGCGCGCGGGAGAGCCGGCCGTCGCGGATCCGTGTCGTCTCCTCGACCAGTCCGGGGTGCTCGGGGTCCACCAGGTAGCCGAGCACGTGCACGCTGCGGTAGCCGATCCGGGTGCTCAGCTCGAGGCCCGGCAGCAGGGTCAGGGGCAGCTCGTGCGCCGCGGCCGTGGCGTCCGCCCACCCCGCGGTCGTGTCGTGGTCGGTCAGCGCGACGGCGTCGAGTCCGGCGGCCGCGGCCGCTCGGACGAGCTCCGCGGGACGCTCGGTGCCGTCGGAGACACTGGAGTGCGCGTGCAGGTCGATGAACGGGTCTGGCACGTGGCCAATGCTATCCACAGGTGAGCGGCCGCACAGGCCGGGTGTCCCCGGGCGGTGCGATGATGGACGCATGGCCGACACGACTCCCCGCGCGACGAGCAACCGATCCACGACCCCCGGGTCCTCGACCTTCAAGGACTTCATCGGGTCGCAGTGGGCCGAGCGCTCGGAAGCGCAGCCCGAGCCCCGCGAGCAGGCCGCGTTCGCCGCCGAGCGTCGCGCGCGCATCTCCGAGCTGCACCCGGGCCGCACGATCGTGGTGCCGGCCGGGCAGGCCAAGGTCCGCTCGAACGACTGCGACTACCCGTTCCGCCCGCACTCCACCTTCGCCCACCTGACCGGTTGGGGCACGGACACCGTCGTCGGCTCCGTGCTCGTGATGACGCCGAACGGCTCCGGGCACGACGCCACGCTGTACTTCCGTGCCACCGCAGGCCGCGACTCGGAGGAGTTCTACGCCAACCCCGAGATCGGGGAGTTCTGGGTCGGTCCGCGCCCCTCGCTCGACGCCGTCGCCGCCGACCTCGGGCTGGCCACCGCCGACCTCGGGGCGTTCACGGCCGTCGCCGATGGACTCGACGCGTCGGCGCTGCTCGTGCGTGAAGCCGACGACGACCTGACCCGTTCCCTCGACGCCCGCATCGGCGCGGCGATCGGTGGCGCGGACGAGACCGAGGGGTCGCCGGCCACCGACGACCTGCTCTCCCGTGACCTGTCCGAGCTGCGACTCGTCAAGGACGCGTACGAGGTCCGTGAGCTCCGCAAGGCCGTCGACGCCACGAAGCACGGGTTCGACGACGTCATCGGCGACTTCGACGCCGTGCTCGCGCACCCGCGCGGTGAGCGCATCGTCGAGGGCACGTTCAACCGCCGGGCGCGCGCGGACGGCAACACCGTGGGCTACGACACCATCGCCGCCTCCGGCCACCACGCCTGCATCCTGCACTGGACCCGCAACGACGGCGCCGTGCAGCCGGGCGACCTCATCCTCATCGACGCCGGGGTCGAGGTCGACTCGTTCTACACCGCCGACATCACCCGCACGCTCCCGGTGAGCGGCACGTTCTCGCCCGTGCAGCGCATGGTCTACGAAGCCGTGCTCGAAGCCGCCGACGCCGCGTTCGCGATCGTCAAGCCGGGCATCACGTTCCGCCAGGTGCACGCCACCGCGATGGAGGTCATCGCGCGGAAGACCGCCGAGTGGGGCTTCCTGCCGGTCTCGGCCGCCGAGTCGCTCGAGCCGGACAACCAGTTCCACCGCCGCTACATGGTGCACGGCACGAGCCACCACCTCGGGCTCGACGTGCACGACTGCGCGAAGGCCCGCCGCGAGATGTACCTCGACGGCACCGTCCAGGCCGGCATGGTCTTCACGATCGAGCCCGGGCTGTACTTCCAGCAGGACGACCTGACCGTGCCGGAGGAGTTCCGTGGCATCGGTGTCCGCATCGAGGACGACATCCTGGTGACCGAGGACGGCGCCGAGAACCTGTCCGTCGGCATCCCCCGGACCCCCTCGGAAGTGGAGGGGTGGATCGCCCGCTCGGGCCGCTAGCCTGATCGGGTGACCATGCCCGAGGCCTCCCCGAACACCTTCGCGATCGAGGTCGAGCACTTCGACTCCCCCGACGCCCAGCGACTCCGAGCCGCCCAGCGACTGGAGATCGACCGGGCGCACGGCGGCGACACCGAGCCGGGTGAGAAGCCGACCGCCGAGTCGATCGCGGTGTTCTTCGTCGCGCGGGACGAGTCCGGTACTCCCCTGGGCTGCGGGGGCCTGCGCATCGTCGACGACGGCATCGCGGAGATCAAGCGGATGTACGTTCGACCGGAGTCCCGCGGGTCCGGCGTCGCGGCGGCGTTGCTGCGACGGCTGGAAGAGGCCGCGCTCGACCTCGGGTCCCCGGCGCTCGTCCTCGAGACGGGCACCGAGCAGCAGCGTGCCGTCGGCTTCTACCAGCGCGAGGGGTTCCGGCGGATCGCGAACTTCGGGCCGTACGTCGGGGCGCCCCTGTCGGTCTGCTACTCGAAGGTCCTCTAACCGGACCGAGCACGCCCGGCGAGACCGGGCGGTGCCGTGCGGTGCCGTGCCGCGCCATGCCGTGCCGTGCGCTGCCGTCCGGTGCGGAGCCGTGCGCTGCCGAGCGATGCTGCATGGTGCCGTGCCGTGCGATGCACTACCGGGCGATGCGGTGCCATGCGATGCCAAGCGATGCCGCGTGGACCCGGCCGTGCCGTGCCGCCGCGCCCGGGCCCGCACGGCTCCCGGTCACGACGTGCCGTCTGCCCGAGGCCGAGCGGTCACGAACCGTCGTCTGGGCCGGCGCCGAACGACGATCTCTGACCGCTCGACGCCGTGCGCGCGGGGTGTTGCGACCACCCGGACCGCCCACACCGCCAGGACCGCCAGGACCGCCAGGACCGCCCCGGACTCCGCCGCTGCGGTCGCCCGAAGCGCCGCGCGCGGTGCTCGGCGGCGACACTTCGTGCCACCTAGCCGGACGTGAGCCGCGTGTCGAACAACCCGACGCTCGCGACTAGCGCCGGTCGCTGTCCCCGTCGCCGTCACGCTGGGCGTCCGGCGAGGACGAGGGCTCCGGCGGCGTGGCACCGACGACCCGCTCGCCGTAGCGCGGCGGCTCCTCGGGTCGACGCTCCGGCACCGGCGGGGCCGCGGGGGCGGCGGCCGTTTCGGGGGTCTCCCCGTACCGGGGTCCGTCGTTCGTGCCGTAGCGCGGCGGGCCCGAGGGCGCACCCGCCTGCGTGCCGGGGGCCGACGTGCCGGGGTGTTGCGGGCCTCCCGGCTGCTGGTGCGGCGTGGCGTGCCCGCCGTACGGCGACTGCTGCTGCGGCGGGACCCCACCGGGGCCCGGACGCCACTGCTGCTGCTGCTGCTGCTGCTGCTGCTGGGGAGCGTCGTTCCAGTGCGTGGACGGGGTCGCCCCGTGCTCGCCGAGGATCCGCTGCGCCTGCCCGGTCAGCTGCGGGTTGACGACGATCTGGTAGTTGGTGGCAAGCACCTGGTGCACGCTCGTGAAGTCACGCTGCCGCTTCGTGATCGCGAACGAGACGATGCCGTAGAGCATGCCGAACGCGGCACCGATGATCGCGGCCGCCAGGATCAGGCCGCCGGCGCTCGGTGAGAACAGCGTGAGCACGATGCCGAAGAAGATGCCGAGCCACAGACCGGACAGCGCGCCCGCGATGGCGGCACGGCCGTAGGTCATCTTGCCGGTGACCCGTTCGACCGTCTTCAGGTCGTTGCCGACGATCGAGAGCTGGTTGACGGGGAAGTCGGCCTCGGCCAGCTTCGCCACCACGCGCTGCGCGTCGGGGTAGCTGTCGTACGTTCCCAGGACGTCGCCCTTGGGCAGCGTCGGGAACGCCTGGGCGGTCCTGCCGGCGAAGGGGCTCTGATTGCTCACACAGGCATCATTCACCGCACACCTTGCAATCGCACGTGCACTCTCAGGGAAGCAGCCGATCGGAAGCAGCCGACCGGCGCGCGCGAACGCCCGCACCCGAGCGACTACGCTGGGTCGGGTGAGCGCCACGAAGGTCTTCGTCGCCCGCCTCGCCGGGTGCTCCGTCTTCGACCCCGCGGGCGACCGCGTCGGCAGGGTCCGGGACGTCTTGGTCGTCTACCGCCGGGCCGATCCCCCGCACGTCGTCGGGCTCATCGTCGAGGTGCCCGGCAAACGCCGCATCTTCGTGAGCATCGGCCGCATCACCTCCATCGGTGCCGGGCAGGTCATCACGACCGGCCTGGTGAACATGCGCCGCTTCGAGCAGCGCGGCGGCGAGGTCCGCGTCATCGCGGAGATGCTCGGCCGCAAGGTGCTCATCAAGAACCAGCGGATCCGCGCCACCATCGAGGACGTCGCGATCGAGGACCGCGGGCAGGGCGACTGGGAGGTCGCGCAGCTCTTCCTCCGCAAGCCGAAGACCACGCCGTCGCCGTTCGGCAAGGGTCCGACGACGTTCGCGACGTGGAACGAGGTCACCGAGGACGAGCTCCCCGGCGAGGCTCAGTCCGCCGAGCACGTCATCGCCGCCTACTCCGACCTGCTGCCCGCCGACCTCGCGTCGACGCTGCTCGACCTGCCCGCCGAGCGCCGGTTCGAGGTCGCCGAGGAACTTCCGGACGACCGCCTCGCCGACGTGCTCGAGGAGATGCCCGACCAGGAGCGCATCGAGATCCTCACCCGGCTGGTCGACGCCCGCGCCGCCGACGTCCTCGACCAGATGCAGCCGGACGACGCGGCCGACGTCCTCGCCCAGTTCTCCGACGAGCGGAGCGAAGCCCTCCTGCAGCTCATGGAGCCGGAGGAGGCGCAGGACGTCCGCATGCTCCTGGAGTACGAGCCGGACACCGCCGGTGGTCTGATGACCACCGAACCGGTGATCGTCTCGGCAGACGCCACCGTGGCCGAGGGCCTCGCGCTGGTCCGCCGCCACGAGCTCGCGCCGGTGCTCGGCGCCGCCGTCTGCGTCACCCTGCCGCCGTACGAGCCGCCGACCGGTCGGTTCCTCGGGCTCGTGCACTTCCAGCGGATGCTCCGCTACCCGCCGAACGAGCGGCTCGGCACGCTCATCGACCAGCAGACCGAACCGGTCCGGGTCGACGCGAGCGCCGCCGAGGTCACCCGCATCATGGCGACCTACAACCTGCTGTCCGTCCCCGTGGTCGACGACGCCCACCGTCTCGTCGGGGTGGTGACGATCGACGATGTCCTCGACCACGTCCTGCCGGACGACTGGCGAAGTCAGGGCGAGGGGGAACCCTCACCGCTTCCACGCCAACGCCCGCGCAGGACACCCGTGACGACGGGAAGGAGGACCACCCGTGGCCCGAACGGATGACAACCGTCGCGACCGTGACCGGCAAGAGGTCCGGCTCGACTCACCGAAGGGCATGCGCACGCGTGTGCTCCCCAGCCGCCGCCGTGGTCGCGGGGACACCTTCGGTCGCGCGACCGAGGGCATCGCCCGCGGCATGGGCACGCCCTGGTTCCTCATCGGGCTCACGCTGTTCTGCGTGGTCTGGATGGGCTACAACACCCTCGCGCCGAAGCCGTGGCAGTTCGACTCGGCGGCCATCGGCTTCACGGCTCTGACGCTCGTGCTCTCGCTGCAGGCCTCGTACGCCGCCCCGCTGATCCTGCTCGCGCAGAACCGGCAGGACGACCGCGACCGCGTGCAGTTCGAGCAGGACCGCCAGCGCGCCGAACGCAACCTGGCCGACACCGAGTACCTGGCCCGCGAGGTCGTGGCCCTGCGCCTGGCGATGCGGGACATGGCGTCGAAGGACTTCATCCGCGCCGAGCTCCGTTCCCTGCTCGAGGAGCTCGACCGCCGCGACGCGGACGAGGCCGGCTACGCGGACGAACACGACAGCTCCACCCGTGGCTGACGCCGTCCCCACCGACGAACAGCTCGGCACGGCGGTCCTCGCCGCGCTCGGCCGCGTCATCGACCCCGAGATCCGCCGCCCCGTCACGGAGCTCGACATGATCCGCGGCGTGGACGTGCAGCCAGGAGGCGCGGTGCGCGTCGACCTGCAGCTCACGATCGTGGGGTGCCCCGCCGCCGACACCATCGAGCGCGACGTCCGCGTCGCCGCCGGGTCCGTCCCGGGGGTCGCCGCAGTCGACGTCGACGTGTCCGTGATGGACCCGGCCACGCGCTCCGCGCTGACCGAGCGGCTGCGAGCCGGCCGCCCCAAGGGCGTCCAGTTCACCGCGGACTCGCTCACGCGCGTCATCGCCGTCACGAGCGGCAAGGGCGGCGTCGGCAAGTCCACCGTCACCGTGAACCTCGCCGTCGCGCTCGCCCGCCGGGGTCTGCGGGTCGGGGTCGTCGACGTCGACGTGCACGGCTTCAGCGTCCCCGGCCTGATGGGTCTGACCGACGAGCACGGGGTCGCACCCCGCCCGACCCGGGTGGACAGCATGATCCTGCCGCCGGTGGCGCACGACGTGAAGGTCGTGTCGATCGGCATGTTCGTCGACGACGTCTCGACCGCGGTGTCGTGGCGCGGACCGATGCTGCACCGCACCGTGAACCAGTTCCTGACCGACGTGTTCTTCGGCGACCTCGACGTCCTGCTGCTCGACCTGCCCCCGGGCACCGGCGACGTCGCGATCTCGGTGGGGCAGCTGCTGCCGCACGCCGAGGTCCTGGTCGTCACGACCCCGCAGGCCGCCGCAGCCGACGTCGCCGAGCGCAGCGGGATCGTCGCCCGGCAGACCGGGCAGCGGGTCATCGGCGTGGTCGAGAACATGGCCGGGCTCGTGCAGCCCGACGGCTCGGTGCTGCACCTGTTCGGCGAGGGTGGTGGCGCCGAGACCGCCGCACGGCTCTCCCGCGGGCAGGATGTCCCCGTTCCGGTGCTCGGCAGCGTGCCGCTGTCCGTGCCGCTGCGCGAGGGCGGTGACGCAGGTGTCCCGGTGGTGCTCGGCACCCCGGAGGACCCGTCCGCCGTGGCCCTGATGGCGATCGCCGACCGGATCACCACGATGGGACGCGGGCTCGCCGGCCGGAAGCTCGGGTTGTCGCTGTCCTAGGCTCGGGGTCATGAGCACCGATCACGTCGATGTCGACTGGGACCACGCACGCGCCACCAACCGCGCGAACTGGGACGACCGGGTGCCGATCCACGAGGGCGCGTACGCGATCGACGCCTTCGCAGACCCCGGCCACCGCTCCGACGTCGTCCGCGACGACCTGCCGGCCCTGACGCCCTGGTTGCCGAACGGCTCGCTCGCGGGCCTCGACGTCTGCCACCTGCAGTGCCACATCGGCACCGACACGGTGTCGCTCGCGCGCGAGGGTGCCCGGCTGACCGGCGTCGACTTCTCCCCCGCCGCCCTCGCCTCGGCCGCCGGGCTCGCGTCGCGCCTCGGCCTCGACGTCACCTGGGTCGAGACCGACGTCCTCGATGCCCGGGCCGCCGTCACCGGCGACTTCGACGTCGTGTACACGAGCATCGGCACGATCTGCTGGCTCCCCGACCTCGACCGCTGGGCTGCGCAGGTCGCCGGCCTGCTGCGCCCCGGCGGGGTGTTCTTCATCCGCGACGGCCACCCGGCGCTGTACGCCCTCGACGAGGACGCCGACGAGCTCGTCACCCGGTACCGGTACTTCCCGGACGGCACCGCGCAGCAGTGGGACGACGCCGGCACCTACGCCGGTGACGGCACGGTGGCGAACACCCGCACCTTCGAGTGGCCGCACCCGCTGTCCGAGATCGTGAACGCCCTGCTCGGTGCCGGGCTGCGACTCCGACGGCTCGACGAGGGCCGGACCCTGCCCTGGCGCTTCAGTTCCCGCATGGTCGAGACCGAAACCGGCTCGTGGGCCTGGCCGGATCACGACCGCGACCGGATGCCGACCACCTACACGATCGTCGCGACCCGCGACTGACCTGACTCCCCTGGTCCGTTCGGCGCATCCTGTGCGTTCGTTCATGGACAGGGCGTTCTACCCCGGCGCATTATGCAAGGGCATTACACAATGCCCTTGCGGAATGTGACGTGAGGGCTCCACCCGCCGGACGACGACGTCCGACCGAGGACAGGAGAACCGTGTGAACCAGAACACCCGCGTGCGATCGGGCCTCGTGGCCACCATCGCCGCCGTCATCGTCGCAGGGGGCTCGCTCACAGCGGCGCCAGCCCTCGCTGCGACGACCTGCGCGACCGCCTGGAGCGCCGGCACCGCCTACAACGGCGGAGCCACCGTCAGCGAGAACGGTTCGAACTACACCGCGAACTGGTGGACCCAGGGCGACGAACCGGCGACCCACTCCGGTGCGACCGGCAGCGGCCAGCCGTGGACGTCGTCCGGCACCTGCACCGGTGGCGGCACCGGCGGCGGGACCACCACCCCTGGCGGCGGTGGGACCACCACGCCCGGCAACGGCAGCACCGGCACCGCGAGCGGTCTGGTCTTCAGCCCGTACAAGGACATCACCGTGAACCTCGACTGGAACACGAACGTCATGAACACCGCGGTCACCGGCACGCGGATCCCGGTCGTCGGGTCGAGCAACAGCCTCGTGTCGACGCGGGAGCCCGGCCTCAAGGCCATCACGCTCGCCTTCGCCACCGGTACCTGCGGCAGCGAGAACTGGGGCGGGGTGGCCGCCGACGCGTTCGCCAGCGCCAACATCGCGAAGCTCGACGCGGCCGGGGTGAACTACATCGTCAGCACCGGTGGCGCCGCAGGCTCGTTCAAGTGCTCCGGCACCGCGCTGCAGTCCTTCATCGCCCGCTACGCCTCGCCGCACATGATCGGCGTCGACTTCGACATCGAGAGCGGGCAGTCCGCCGCGGACGTGCAGAACCTGGTGAGCGCAGCGGCGCTGGCGCAGGCGAAGTACCCCGGCCTGCGCTTCTCGTTCACGCTCGCCACGCTGGCGGCGTCCGACGGTTCGTTCGGCGGGCTGAACAGCACCGGAGACGCCACCGTCAAGGCGATCAAGGCCTCGGCGCTCACGAACTACACGATCAACCTCATGACGATGGACTTCGGACGCGCGACCTCGGCCAACTGCGTGATCGTCGGGTCGACGTGTCAGATGGGGCAGTCCACGATCCAGGCGGTCACGAACCTGCAGCACACCTACGGGATCGCCTCGTCGAAGATCGAGGTCACCCCGATGATCGGCGTCAACGACACTGCCGACGAGGTCTTCACCCTCGCGGACGCCGACACCGTCGCCGCGTACGCCAAGTCCCACGGGCTCGCGGGCGTGCACACCTGGTCGCTCGACCGCGACACCCCCTGCCCGACGGCGCAGAGCACCGCGTCACCCACCTGCAGCTCGGTGGCCGGCACCGCGGCCCTCGCCTGGACCGACCGCTTCCTGGCGGCCCTGAAGTAGGGAAGGACCGGGCGTCGCGACGCGACCCCGTGACGGACGGGAGGCCCGGTGCCAGCTGGCACCGGGCCTCCAGTCCGTCGTGTGGGGACGTGACGGGCGTCAGGTCGCCTCGGCGTCGAAGGGTGCCGGTTCACCGGCGGCCAGGGGCACGACGGGAGCCGTCGCGCGCACCTTCGAGGCCGTGACCTGCGCGGTCTGGACGGCTGCGGCACTCGTGCCGGAGTCGAGCAGGGCGTCGCGGATGATGCGGCGCGGGTCGTACTGACGCGGGTCGAGCTTCTGCCACTCGATGTCGTCGAACTCGGGGCCCATCTCGTCGCGCATCCGCTCCTTCGCGGTGTCGGCGAACCGACGGACGGCCTTGACGAACTCGGCCAGCTTCTGGGCGTACATCGGCAGGCGCTGCGGCCCGAGCAAGAGGACGCCGATGACCCCGATGATCAGGATCTTGTCGAGCGGGATGTCCACGCTAGCGAGCCTAACGCCTGCTGCTGCGTTGCACCTCTAGAGTTGTCTCCCGAACGGAGTGTGCGTGTCAGAGAAAGAGTCGAACTGGAAGTTCGCCGAGGACATCGTCTCGGAGACCGAGGCGATCGCCCGTGCTCGTGAGCACTCCCTGGAGCTCGGGGTCGAAGCGATCTCGCCCGCGATCGGTGCGCAGATCGCGGTCATCGCCGCAGCCTCGCGTGCGACGAGCATCATCGAGATCGGCACCGGCCTCGGGGTCTCCGGCCTGTACCTGCTCGCCGGCGCTCCGAACGCGACCCTGACCACGATCGACGTCGAGGTGGACCACCAGCAGTTCGCCCGCGACGCCTACATCAGCGCCGGCACCGCTCCCGCACGAATCCGGCTCATCCCCGGTCGGGCGAACCAGGTACTCCCCCGCATGAACGAGGCCTCGTACGACGTCGTGCTCGTCGATGCCGACCCCGAGCACGTGATCGAGTACGTCGAGCACGGGCTGCGGCTCGCCCGCCTGGGTGGCACCGTCCTGGTGCCGCACGCCCTCTGGCGCGGACGCGTGGCCGACCCGGTGAAGCGCGACCGCGCCACCACGGACTTCCGGCTGCTCCTGACCGAGGTGTCGACCTCGGGTGCAGTGCGCAGCGCGCTGTCACCCGCCGGCGACGGACTGCTGCAGCTGACGAAGGTCACCAACTAGCGCTCGACCCGCCGGCGTTCTCGCAGGTCAGTCCAGGTGCCGCAGGTACCGCTCGGGCGACTCGAGGAACGCACGCTCGTTCCGCACCAGGTCGAGGTCGCGCCATCCGGTGCGCCGCAGGCCCCACTCGCCGACCTCGTGGATCTCGGCCCCGGGGAACGCGGCGAGCACGGGTGAGTGGGTCGAGAGCACGACCTGGCCGACACCCGTCTCGACGATGGACTGCAGGAGCCCGATCAGCGCCAGGCACCCCGAGAACGACAGGGCGGACTCCGGCTCGTCGAGGATCCAGAGCCCGGGCCACTGCGACCGGTGGATGACGAAGTCGAGGAACGACTCACCGTGGCTCCGCTCGTGGAACAGCGGCTCGGCTCCCCCGGGGTGCTGTTCGAGGTAGGTGAACACCCCGTGCATGGTCTCCGCGCGCAGGAAGAAGCCGGACCGCACCGCGCCGGGCTCCCGGTGCAGGGCGATGTGTTCCCAGAGCTGCGATTCGCTCGGGCGGGTGCTGTGCCCGGACTTCGTCGAACCGCCCTCGGGCCCCATGCCGAAGGCGAGCGCCATCGCCTCCACCAGGGTGGACTTGCCGGCACCGTTCTCACCGACCAGCACCGTCACCGGAGCGAGGTCGAGCCCGTCGTCGAGCAGCTGCCGCACGGGCGCGAGCGTCGCGGGCCAGACGTCGCGCGGCATCGGGTCGGGCGCGTACTCCTCGACGCGGCGGATCGGCAGTCTCGTCCTCGGCACGGCCCCATCCTGCCGGAACCGACCGACAGCGCCGCGGATCCCCCAGCCGCGGGATCGGCAGCGCACAGACGGAAGGCCCGGGGCGTACACGCTCCGGGCCTTCCGTTCTGGTGCTTCGACGTACTAGGCCGAGACGACCTCAGCGAGTGCGTCGTGGAGTTCCTTGGCCTCGGCATCGTTGACCGAGACGACCAGGCGGCCTCCACCTTCGAGCGGAACCCGCACGATGATGAGTCGACCCTCCTTAACAGCCTCCATCGGCCCGTCACCGGTCCTCGGCTTCATGGCTGCCATCAGATGTCCCCTTTCGTGCAGTAAATGCAGCCCCATTATCCCGTATGGAGGGGGCAACTGCGAAACCGCCCAGGTTGGGGGTGTCGGATGTGCCGCCCGGATGCTCCGCAGAACGCGGAACCACGGGCCTCCGGAGCCCCGCATCGATCACGGCGGGGTCCAGTCGTAGCCGTCGATCCACCACGTGTAGTACAGCCAGACCCACTGCAGCCCGACGAACGCGACGACGACGGCCACGCGGTACACCCGCGACCGCGGCAGCGCGACGATCCCGAGCAACGGCGCGATCGGCACGAGGATGCGCCAGGTGCTCGACTGCGGGAAGAACACCGCGAGCAGGTACACGAGGTACGCCACGCCCCAGAGTCGGAGCTCGATGCCGATCCGGCGTGCGGCGGGCAGGCACACGAACGCCGCGAACCCGACGAGCACGACGACGAGCAGGACCGTGCCGGCCGGCTGCCCGAACCACCACCCGAACCCCTGCACCCACGGCGCGAACGGCACGAGCTCCTTCCACCCGATGTACGACGACCGCCAGGCGAGCTCGGTGTCGGTGTAGGCCTTCGGCACCCCGGTGACCGCCCACGCGATCGCCGGCCACGCCAGCCCGACCAGACCCGACACCGTGGCGACCACCGCGGGGGGCACGAGTCGGCGGAGGGTGAGCGGCTCCGACGAGCGCACCCACGCCGGCCGGATCGCCCACGCGGCCACGAAGAGCACCACCAGGAACGCGAAGGCGAGGCCCGTCGGCCGCGTCATGCCGAGCAGCAGCACGATGGGCAGCATCGCCCACCACCGGCGATCAACCATGAGCAGCAGCGCGACGAGCAACAGGAACAGACCCATCGACTCCGCGTAGGCCACCTGGAACATCGCGGACACCGGTGCGACGCAGAACAACACCGTGGCGAACGTCGCCCGTGCGGGGTCGAGGAACCGCCCCATGAGCCGGCGGAACACCAGCGCGGCCCCGAGTCCGGCGAGCAACGACACCGAGACCGCGACGAACTCGAACGACGCTCCGGTGAGCAGCATGAGCCCGCGCACCAGGAACGGGTACGCGGGCATGAACGCCCACGCGTTCTCGGTCACGTGCCCGGCGGCATCGACCGGCAGCGTCGACGGGTACCCGCCCGTGGCGATCACGCGGTACCAGGCGCCGTCCCAGATCGACGCGAACGACAGGTAGCCCGGGCTCTGCACGGTGAACGAGTTCGCCGCTTGCACACCCGCGAACGCGAGCATCATGGCACCGGTCACGAGCCGCGCCAGCACGTAGACGACCGTGATGCGCACCCACCACGGGACGACCCGGTATCGGGCCCGCCAACGGTTCCGAGCAGGGGTCCTCCGGGTGGCCCCCGCCGTCGTCAGGCCGTCAGCCACCGACGCAGCCCGGCCTCGACCGCGGTGATCTGCGCGACCGGGACCTGCTCGTCGTCGTGGTGGGCGAAGACCGGCTCGCCGGGGCCGTAGTTGACCGCGGGGACCCCGAGCGCCGAGAAGCGTGCGACGTCGGTCCAGCCGTACTTCGGACGGGGCTCCGGTCCGCCGACGGCCGCGACGAAGTCCTGCGCGAGCGGGGCGTCGAGACCGGGGCGGGCACCGGCGGCGAGGTCGACGATCGTGACCTCGTACCCGTCGAACAGCTCGCGGATGTGGGCGACGGCCTCGTCGGCCGAGCGCGAGGGGGCGAACCGGTAGTTCACGTGCACCATCGCCTCGTCCGGGATGATGTTGCCCGCGATGCCGCCGCTGATGCCGACCGCGTTCAGGCCCTCGCGGTACTCGAGCCCGTCGACCGTGACCGTGCGGGGCTCGTACGCGGCCAGGGTGGCCAGGATCGGGGCGGTCTTGTGGATGGCGTTGTCGCCGATCCAGCTCCGGGCGCTGTGCGAGCGCTTGCCGAACGTGCGGATCTCGGCGCGGAGGTTGCCGTTGCACCCGCCCTCGATCTGCGCCCCGGACGGCTCACCCAGGATCGCGAAGTCGGCGGCGAGGAGTTCGGGTCGCGTCCGGGCCAGGCGGCCGAGGCCGTTCAGGGCGTCGCTCACCTCTTCGTGGTCGTACCAGACCCACGTGACGTCGACCGAGGGGTCGACCAGGTCGTACGCGAGCTTGAGCTGCACCGCGCAGCCCGCCTTCATGTCGACGGTGCCGCGGCCCCAGAGGATCTCGGTGCCGTCCTCGGCGGTCCGGAACTCGGTCGGCAGGTTGTCGTTGAGCGGCACGGTGTCGATGTGGCCGGCGATGACGACCCGTCGGTCACGGCCCAGGTTCGTCCGCG
This sequence comes from Curtobacterium sp. MCLR17_039, assembly GCF_003234745.1. Taxonomy (NCBI): domain Bacteria; kingdom Bacillati; phylum Actinomycetota; class Actinomycetes; order Micrococcales; family Microbacteriaceae; genus Curtobacterium; species Curtobacterium sp. MCLR17_039. The sequence goes on along the minus strand of NZ_QKTF01000005.1, from coordinate 192,302 downwards.
CCACGATCGCGTCGCCGTCACGGATCACCTCGAGGTGCGGCAGCGGTGCGAGCACGGCCTCGATCGCGTCGGCGAGGGCCTGCTCGTTGCCGGAAACCGACTCGATGTCGCAGATGGCACGGGTGATGTCGATGGACGAGGCGGTGAGGTCGAGGTGCTCCGGCATGCGGGCAGCCTACCGGCCGCCCCTCGCACCGCCCCGGCAGTCCGGACGGTCGGCGACCCCACCGCCCCGGCAGTCCGGACGGACGGTGCCCGCCGACCGGCGCTCGGTACCCTGGAGCCGTGACCGACACGACTGCCACCGACCGCCCGACCCACGCCTGGGGCCACGGCCTCGCGACGATCGCCGCCGACGGCACGACGCTCGACACCTGGTACCCCGAGACGCACCTCGGCGCGCTGCCCGCCGACGCCGTGTTCCCCGCCGAGCTGCAGGCACACGTCGGTGACGACCCCCGCCGCGAGGTCCGGATCGAAGCCGTCACCACCGAGATCACGATCGACGCCGGCCCGACGAGCACCCCGGACGCGTACCTCCGCCTGCACCTGCTGAGCCACCTGCACGTCCGCCCGAACGAGGTCTCCCTCGACGGCGTCTTCGGCCACCTGCCGATCGTCGCGTGGACGAACGCCGGCCCGGTGCACCCCGAGTCCCTGACGCGCCTGCGCCCGTCCCTGCAGCGCGCCGGCATCGCCGTGCACGCGATCGACAAGTTCCCGCGCCTGGTCGACTACGTCGTGCCGGACCGCGTGCGGATCGGCGACGCGAACCGGGTCCGCCTCGGCGCGCACCTGGCACCGGGCACGACCGTCATGCACGAGGGCTTCGTGAACTTCAACGCCGGCACCCTGGGCGACGCCATGATCGAGGGCCGCGTCTCGCAGGGCGTCGTCGTCGGCAACGGCACCGACATCGGCGGCGGCGCCTCGATCATGGGCACGCTGTCCGGCGGAGGCACCCACCGTGTCTCGCTGGGCGAACGCGCGCTGCTCGGCGCGAACGCGGGCCTCGGCATCTCGCTCGGCGACGACTCCGTCATCGAGGCCGGTCTCTACGTCACGGCCGGCACCAAGGTCGTGCTGGTCGGCGCGGCGCCGAACCCCGACGGCTCCCCGAAGACCGTCAAGGCCGCCGAGCTCTCCGGCACCCCGAACATCCTGTTCCGCCGCAACAGCGTCAGCGGCGCCGTCGAGGCGCTGCAGCGCAAGGGCGAGGGCATCCAGCTGAACACCGCGCTGCACGCGTAGCGCTGCACGCGTAGCGCTGCACGCCCGGCGCGCCCACCGGGAGGCCCGCCCCGCGAGTGGTCACGACACACCGCCCGCGGGCGCCGAGGGCGCACGAACCGTCGGTGCGACACCCGCCGGACGACAGTTCACGACCACTCGGCAGAGCCGAGCGGCGCGCCCCGCCGCCCCGCGCCCGAAACGCCCGCCTGGAGGCCCGTGCCGGTCCATGAGACCGCCACCGGGCCTCCAGGCCGTCGCGTCCAGTGCCCCACCCCGCCCCGCGAGTGGTCACGACACACCGTCCGCGGGGCGCCGAGGGCGCACGAACCGTCGGTTCGGCACCCGCCGGGCGACAGTTCACGACCACTCGGCAGAGCCGAGCGGCGCGTCCCGCCGCCCCACCGCCCCGCGAGCGGGCGGAATGCCAACCCGCGCACACGCACGAGCGCCCCGCGCCACGGAACCGTGGGGCGGGGCGCTCAGAGTCGGTCAGCGCGAGGGGACGTCCCGCTCAGGCGCACCCACGTAGAGCTGCTGCGGGCGACCGATCTTGTTCAGTGGGTCGTTGTTCAGCTCGCGCCACTGGGCGATCCAGCCCGGCAGACGACCGATCGCGAACAGGACGGTGAACATCCGCGGCGGGAAGCCCATCGCCTTGTAGATGATGCCGGTGTAGAAGTCGACGTTCGGGTAGAGCTTGCGGCTGACGAAGTACTCGTCCTCGAGCGCGATCTGCTCGAGTTCCATCGCGATGTCGAGCAGGTCGTCCTGCACACCGAGGGACTCGAGGACCTCGTGCGCGGACTCCTTGACGAGCTTCGCGCGCGGGTCGTAGTTCTTGTAGACGCGGTGTCCGAAGCCCATGAGCTTGACGCCCTGCTCCTTGTTCTTCACCCGCTCGACGAAGCGCGTCACGGGCTCGCCCGAGTCCTTGATCTGCTGGAGCATCTCGAGCACGGCCTCGTTCGCGCCGCCGTGCAGCGGGCCGTACAGGGCGTTGATGCCGGCCGAGATCGAGGCGAACATGTTCGCCTTCGTCGAGCCGACCATGCGCACCGTCGAGGTCGAGGCGTTCTGCTCGTGGTCCTCGTGCAGGATGAGGAGCCGCTCGAGCGCCTTCGAGAGCACCGGGTTGGGCTTGTAGGTCTCGGCCATGGTGCCGAAGTTCAGCCGCAGGAAGTTGTCGACGAACGACAGCGAGTTGTCCGGGTACAGGAACGCCTGCCCGATGGCCTTCTTGTGGGCGTAGGCCGCGATCACCGGGAGCTTGGCGAGGAGCCGGACGGTCTGCAGCTCGACCTTCTCGGGGTCGTCGACGTCCATGTCGTCCTCGTAGTACGTGGACAGGGCGCTCACGGCGCTCGAGAGCACGGACATCGGGTGCGCCGAGTGCGGCAGGGCGTCGAACAGGCGGCGGAGGTCTTCGTGCAGCAGCGTGTGCCGACGGATGCGGGCGTCGAACTGCTCGAGCTCGGTGGGGGTCGGCAGCTCGCCGTAGATCAGGAGCCACGCGACCTCGAGGAAGGTGCAGTTGCCGGCGATCTGGTCGATCGGGTACCCGCGGTAGCGCAGGATGCCCTGGTCGCCGTCGATGTAGGTGATCGCGCTCTTCGTCGCACCGGTGTTCACGAACCCGTAGTCGAGCGTGTTCATCCCGGTCTGCTTCTTGAACGTCGAGATGTCGATCGCGGACGCGCCGTCGACGCTCTGCAGGATCGGGAACTCCGCCGTGCCGCCCGGGAACGTCAGCGTCGCGGTCGCGCCCTGCTGTTCGGCGGCGGGACTCACGGGGACGGGCGTGGTGGGCGGTGTGGCCGTCTTCTGAGCGTCATTGGCAGTGTCAGTCACGAGGACAGCCTAATCGCGGCACCTGTCGGTCGTGCACACATCCCAGGTGACGATTTGGTGGTTCTCACGGATTGCGGGGCCCGCCCGGAGTACTCGTGTCCGTGCTACGCGGTACCGAGGCGACGGCTGCTCGCCAGTCGCTGCGCCGCCGCGGCGATGCGTTCGTCGGTCGCCGTCAGGGCCACGCGGACGTGCTCGCCCCCTGCTGCACCGTAGAACGTTCCCGGTGCGACGAGGATCCCGCGGTCGGCGAGCCAGGCCACGGTGTCGAGTGCGGGTTCGCCGCGGGTGGCCCAGAGGTAGAGCCCGGCCTCGCTGTGGTCGATCCGGAACCCGGCGTCCTCGAGTGCTCGCCGGAGCATGTTCCGGCGCGCTCGGTAGCGGGCTTTCTGCTGCTGCACGTGGGTCTCGTCCTGCAGCGCGACGACCATGGCCTGCTGGACGGGCAGCGGCGGCATGAGCCCGGCGTGCTTCCGGACGGCCAGGACGTCGGCCAGGATCGCGGCGTCACCGGCGACGAAGGCCGCACGGTAGCCGGCGAGGTTCGACTGCTTCGACAACGAGTACACGCTCAGCACGCCGTCGAGCGAGTCGCCGACGACCCGCGGGTCGAGGATCGTGGGCGTCGGGGTGGTGGCGTGGTCCGGGTCCCACCCGAGCTCGGCGTAGCACTCGTCGCCGACGATGACGGCTCCGAGCTCGCGGGCGCGGACCACGGCGGCACGGAGCTCGTCGAGGGTCAGCACGCGGCCGTCGGGGTTGCCCGGGGAGTTCAGCCACACGAGCTTCGTGGTGGACGGCCACGCCGCGGGGTCGTCCGAGGCCAGGGCATCGGCGCGGACCAGTGCGGCTCCGAGCTCGTACGTCGGGTACGCGGCGGCCGGGAACACCACGGTGTCACCGGGGCCGATGCCGAGCCAGAGCGCGAGGCCCGCGATGAACTCCTTCGAGCCGATCGTCGGCAGCGCGTTCGCCTCGGTCAGGGCGACGCCGTGCCGACGGCCGTACCAGTCGGCGATGGCCTGCCGCAGCGCCGGGGTGCCGGCGACCTGCGGGTAGGCGTGCGCGTCGGTCGCGGTGGCCAGGGCGGTGCGGACGACCTCGGGCGTGGGGTCGACGGGCGATCCGACGCTGAGGTCGACGATGCCGCCCTCGTACGCCGCGGCGCGCTGCTTGAACGGGACGAGCTGGTCCCAGGGGAAGTCGGGGAGGTCGAGCGCCACGAGGGGGGTCCGGTCAGCCGCGGACGGGCTCGGCTGCGACGACGGGGTGGTCCTTGTGGATCACGCCGACCTTCGCGGCACCGCCGGGCGACCCGACCTCGTCGAAGAACTCGACGTTGGCCTTGTAGTAGTCGGCCCACTGGTCGGGCAGGTCGTCCTCGTAGTAGATGGCCTCGACGGGGCAGACCGGCTCACAGGCACCACAGTCGACGCACTCGTCGGGGTGGATGTAGAGCGAGCGGTCACCCTCGTAGATGCAGTCGACCGGGCATTCGTCGATGCAGGCGCGGTCCTTGACGTCGACACAGGGCTGGGCGATCACGTAGGTCACGGTTCGGGTGCTCCCTTCGACGAGCGGGTTCGAGTCTACTCGCGGCCCGGGGCCGTCCGGGACCGCAGCCCCGACAGGTCCGGCCACGCGAGGACCAGGGCGGCGATGACCGCGGGGGCGAACGTCCACACGTACCCGGCCGCGTTGGCGAGGACGAGCGGCGAGCTCTCCCCGCCGACCGACACGAGCACCTGCGTCGCGACGAGGATCCCGATGCCGATCGCGGCGACCATCGCACGCGAGCGGTAGACGAGCCGCACGCCCACGGTCAGGCCGAGCACGATGAGGGTGGTGACGACGAGTCCGACCGGGAACGCGCCGATCGTCTGCTGGTGCGTGACCGTGCCGAGGCCGCCGGCGAGCAGCCCGAGCAGCAGCGAGACGACGACCGCCGCGGCCTTGCCCTGGCCGGACATCTCGGCGTAGGTCTGGGGCGCCGCCGGCTGCGGGGCCGCGTCGTGCCGGAACGCCTCGACCGCCGGGGCGTACTGCCGGACGCCGTGCGGCATCACCCACGACAGGGCCGCTGGGTCGGCGGGGTCCACGGGGTCGACGGCGACCTGGGAGCGGTACTGCTCGACCGCCGCACGCACCTTGGCCCGGACCGGCAGGACGTCGACCGTGACGTCGGCCTGACCGCTGTCGGGGTCGACGATCATCGAGAACGGGACTTCCTCGGCTCGGGCCGCGTACTGCGCCGCGTGGTGCATCCGCACGTGGTCGGGGTGCCCGTAGCCGCCGTCGTCGGCGTAGCTGATCACGGCGTCGGCGCCGGTGGAGCGGATCGCGGCGCGGACGTCGTCCACGACCTCGCCCAGGTCTGCCGCGGTCAGTGAGTCGGCCGGGGCGTCGTCCGCGGCGGTGGCCCGCCCGTCCGGACCCCACTGCATGCCGGAGTCGACGTAGCGACGCTCCGGCAGGTCGGTCGGCCGGGCACCGCGCCCGCCGAGCCACAGGTGCTGCGGCCCGCCGAGGGCGGCGAGGGCCGCGGCGATCTCGGTCTCGCGGTGCCGTGCCACCCGCGCGGGGTCGCCCGCCAGCGGGGCCAACCGCTCCGTGAGCATCTCGCCGCGCTCGCCCCGGGTCGCGGTGAGCACGGTCACCTCGGCGCCGCGCTCGAGCAGGGTCGCGATGGTCCCGCCCGACGAGAGCGTCTCGTCGTCGGGGTGGGCGTGCACGATCAGGACGCGCTCGGGGCGCGTGGCAGGGGCCTTCGACATCGTCCCCAAGGGTACGGGACTAGCGGGGCGTGACGATGTAGGTCGCCGTGACGCCGCCGCTGTCCTTGGTCTCCGAGAAGGTCAGGACGACGCGGTAGGCGTCGCTCCGGAACATGCCGAACGCGCTCGACGAGTCCGCACGCTTCGCCGACTCGGTGTACCCGGCGTCGGTGAGCTGCTGCACGGCGGCCTGGAAGTCGTCGACCGAGGCCGCCCGGACCTGCGCGACCCACCCCGAGCCGTTCGGTCCGGCTCCCCCGCCGAGCACGGTGCCGTCGACGAGCGGGACGGCGGCGGACGGGAACCCGTCCGGCACCTTGCCGTCGGAGGTCACGTCCGCGCCCTTGAGCGCCGTGTCGAGCGCGCCGTCGATGCCCCCGGCGACCGAGGACATGCCGTCCTGGATCGCCTTGCCGTCGATGCCCGCGACCCCGTCGGCGACGTTCGACGCGACGGAGGACCCGAGGTCGGTCGCCTGCTGCACGGCCTGGGTCGAGCAGCCGGTGAGTCCGGCCAGGGCGATGCCGGCAGCGACGGCGGCGATCAGCGGGGTACGGAGGGAGCGCATGGCGCGACCGTAACGGACGAGCCGGGAGGCCCGGCGCGAGTTGGCTGTGAACGTGCCGTCCCCGGGTGGTCACGTGCGCGGCGGGGCCGCCCCGGGCCTCCTTCCCGAAGAACGTGTCAGGCGACGTAGGCGCGTGTCGCCGCGACCAGGGCGTCGACGCCGACCGGGATCGCGGTCTCGGCCTGCGGCGCGTAGAACGGCGAGTGGTTGCTCGGGATCTCCTCGCCGCGACGGAAGCGCTCCGGGTCGGTGATGCCCGTGAACCAGTACACGAGCGGCGCTCCGGCTGCGGTGGCGAGCTGACCGACGTCCTCCGACGCCATGGCGAGCCCGATCTCCAGGTCGCGGGCTCCCGGCACTTCGGCGCGGATGGCCTCGAGCACGGTGGCGGCGGCCTCGGCGTCGTTCACGGTGACCTCGGCGCCCGGTGCACGCACGATCGTCGGCTCGGACAGGCCACCGGCCGTGCTCTCGGCACGGACGATGCGCTCGATCGACGCGATGATGCGCTGGCGGGTCTCCTCGTTGCGGGCCCGGGTCGAGATCTCGATGACGGCCTCGTCGGGGATGATGTTCGCCCGCGTGCCGGCGTGGAAGCTGCCGACGGTGACGACCCCCGCGTCGCTCGGCGAGACCTCGCGGGCGACGACGGTCTGCAGCCGCACGACGGCCGAAGCCGCGGTGACGACCGGGTCGAGCGAGGCCTGCGGCGCCGAACCGTGCGCCCCACGACCGTTGAAGGTCACCGTCAGCCGGTCGCTCGACGCCATCACGGGGCCGGTGCCGACGGCGACGATGCCGACCGGTGCCGGCGCGGAGTGCTGCCCGAGCACGACGTCCGGCTTCGGGAACCGCTCGACCAGGCCGTCCTCGACCATCGCGCGGGCGCCGGAGATGACCTCTTCAGCGGGCTGGAAGACGGCGACGACCGTGCCGCGCCAGTCCCCCGTGGTCGCGACCAGGCGCTCGAGCGTGCCGAGCAGCCACGTGACGTGGATGTCGTGGCCGCAGGCGTGCATGGTCGGGACCTCGCGGCCCTCGTCGTCGGTGCCGACGTGCTCGCTGGCGTAGGACAGGCCGGTCCGCTCCTGCACGGGCAGGCCGTCCATGTCGGCACGGAGCCAGACCACGGGGCCCTCGCCGTTCGACACGACACCGACGACGCCGGTGCCGCCGACGCCCGTCGTCACCTCGATCCCACCGATCTCGGCGAGCTTCGCAGTGATGACACCGGCGGTGCGGTGCTCCTGGAAGCCGAGCTCCGGGTGGGCGTGCAGGTCCTGGTAGATCGAGAGCAGGTCGAGAGTCACGCTGACCACGGTACAACCGCGAACGGCCCGGCCACCTGTTGCAGGTGACCGGGCCGCCGGACGGAGGACGGGCCTCCGCGGGTGTTGCTGCTGGTGCTTACGCGTCCTGGCGCTTGAGTCGCGCGTAGGAGCGCTGGCGAGCCGACGCGTCCAGCTCGACCTTGCGGATGCGCACGGCGGCGGGGGTGACCTCGACGCACTCGTCCTCACGGGCGAACTCGAGGCACTCCTCCAACGAGAGCTGACGCGACGGCGTCATCGACTCGAACGTGTCGGCGTTCGCCGAACGCATGTTGGTGAGCTTCTTCTCCTTGGTGATGTTCACGTCCATGTCGTCGGCGCGCGAGTTCTCGCCGATGACCATGCCCTCGTAGACCTCTTCGGTCGGGTTGACGAAGAACGACATCCGCTCCTGGAGGTTCGTGATGGCGAACGGCGTCACCACACCGGAGCGGTCGGAGACGATCGAGCCGTTGATGCGGGTCTGGATCGCGCCGGCCCACTCGTCGTAGCCGTGGAAGATCGCGTTGGCGATGCCGGTGCCGCGGGTCTCGGTCAGGAACGACGTGCGGAAGCCGATCAGGCCGCGCGACGGGACGATGAACTCCATGCGCACCCAGCCGGTGCCGTGGTTCGTCATGTTCTCCATGCGGCCCTTGCGAGCGGCCATGAGCTGCGTGATCGCGCCGAGGTACTCCTCCGGCGTGTCGATCGTCATGTGCTCGTACGGCTCCTGCAGCTTGCCGTTCTCGTCACGCTTCGTGACCACCTGCGGCTTGCCGACGGTGAGCTCGAAGCCCTCGCGACGCATCTGCTCGACCAGGATGGCGAGTGCGAGCTCACCACGACCCTGGACCTCCCACGCGTCGGGGCGTCCGATGTCGAGGACCTTGAGCGAGACGTTGCCGACGAGCTCGCGGTCGAGGCGCTCCTTGACCATGCGGGCGGTCAGCTTGTGGCCCTTGACCTTGCCGACGAGCGGGCTGGTGTTCGTGCCGATCGTCATCGAGATCGCCGGGTCGTCGACCGTGATGGTCGGCAGCGGGCGGACGTCCTCGGGGTCGGTCAGGGTCTCACCGATGGTGATCGTGTCGAAGCCGGCGACGGCGACGATGTCACCGGGGCCAGCCGACTCGGCCGGGTAGCGGTCGAGCGCCTTCGTGATGAGGAGCTCGGTGATGCGGGCGTTGACGACGGTGCCGTCGTGCTTGACCCACGCGACCGTCTGGCCCTTCTTCATGGTGCCGTGGAAGATGCGCAGGAGCGCGAGGCGACCGAGGAACGGGGAGGCGTCGAGGTTCGTGACGTGCGCCTGCAGCGGGTGCTCGTCGTCGTACTTCGGGGCCGGGACGTGCTGGAGGATCGCTTCGAACAGCGGCTCGAGGTCGTCGTTGTCGGGCAGCTCGCCGTCGTTCGGCTTGTTGCGCGACGCGGCGCCGTTGCGACCCGAGGCGTAGACCACCGGGACGTCGAGGATCGCGTCGAGGTCGAGGTCGTCGACCTCGTCCGACAGGTCCGAGGCCAGGCCGAGGAGCAGGTCCTGCGACTCGGAGACGACCTCGTCGATGCGGGAGTCGGGGCGGTCCGTCTTGTTGACGAGCAGGATCACCGGGAGCTTCGCGGCGAGCGCCTTGCGCAGCACGAAGCGGGTCTGGGGCAGGGGACCTTCGGAGGCGTCGACGAGCAGCACGACACCGTCGACCATGGACAGGCCGCGCTCGACCTCACCACCGAAGTCGGCGTGGCCGGGCGTGTCGATCACGTTGATGGTGATGGGGCCGTCCGCGCCGAACTCGGTCGCGTGCTTGCCGTTGTAGAGCACCGACGTGTTCTTCGCGAGGATCGTGATGCCCTTCTCGCGCTCGAGGTCGTTCGAGTCCATCATGCGGTCTTCGCCCTCGAAGTGGGCGTCGAACGAGTTGGTCTGCGTGAGCATCGCGTCGACGAGGGTGGTCTTGCCGTGGTCGACGTGTGCCACGATGGCGACGTTGCGCAGGTCGGACCGGGTGGCGAGCGCCATACAGGACATCCTTCAATTTCTGGGAGAGTGTCGGGCCAGTGTTTTCACAGCACCGCACCCGTGGGCAGAACGCCCGACACGCCAGTCTACCGGTAGTTCGCAAGCGACAGGAGTACAGCGCATGAGCCGTCGGCGAACGTGGGTCGAGATCACCATCGTCCTGCTGCTCTCGCTCGGTGCCAGCGCCCTCTACTCGATCCTGCAGATCATCGACGACCTGTCGCAGACGACCCCGCTCGGCGAGCAGTCGACGGCCCTGAACACCTCGTCGACGACGGTGCAGTACGTCGACCTCGCCCGGCAGCTCCTCGGCATCGCGGTGGACCTGGCCCCGGTCGCGCTCGTCTGCTCCCTGCTGTGGAGCACGTCGCGGCCGCACCTCGGCCGGCTCGGCATCGACCGGTTCCGGGCGAAGCCGGACCTGGGCGGCCCGGCGCTCATCGCGCTGTGCATCGGGATCCCGGGGCTCGCGCTGTACTTCGCGGGGCGGGCGCTCGGCATCACGGTCGCGGTCGACCCCGCCGCACTCAACTCCTACTGGTGGACGGTCCCGGTCCTGCTGCTGTCCGCGATCCGCTCGGGCCTGCAGGAAGAGGTGATCGTGATCGGGTACCTCTACGCCCGACTCGGCGACCTGGGCTGGGGTCGCTGGCAGATGATCCTGTCGACCGCCCTGCTGCGCGGCAGCTACCACCTGTACCAGGGGTTCGGGGCGTTCATCGGCAACGCGGTGATGGGCGTCGTGTTCGGCTGGATCTACACCAGGTGGGGCCGGCTCCTGCCGCTCGTCATCACGCACGCGCTGCTCGACGCGGTGGTCTTCGTCGGGTACCCCTGGGTGGCGCACGCGTTCCCGCAGTTGTTCTCGTAGGCCACGGAGCGCATCCACAGCCCCCGCACAGCGCGCCGAGGGGCAACCCCCGCCGGGTCGCCCTACCGTGAGACCCATGAGCATCCCCGCGATCGGCGAGTCCGCCCCGTCGTTCACCCTGCCGGGGATGGTCGTGCGCGGCGGCGTCCGCACCGACGACGAGTACGACCTGTCCGCCGAGATCGGCCGCACCGTGGTGCTGGCCTTCTACCCGGGCGACGCGACGGCGGTCTGCACGGCCCAGCTCTGCAGCTACCAGGCCGAACTCGACGAGTTCACCGACCTCGGCGCGACCGTGTGGGGCATCAGCCCGCAGGCACTCGACTCGCACGAGGGGTTCGCCCGCGGGTCCTCGCTCGCGTTCCCGCTGCTCAGCGACACCGCGGGCTCGGTGATCCGCTCGTACGGGGTGCAGGCACCGGGCATCGGCCTGCGCCGATCGGTCTTCGTGATCGGCCCCGACGGCGTGGTCCGGTGGCGGGACGTCGGCCTGGTCGGTCTGCGGTTCCCGAAGGCCGAGACCATCCGCGAACAGATCGAACTGCTCGTTTCGTAGCCCCCGGCGTGGGAGTCCGCTGAGTGCGCCGAGATGGGGTATTGACACCCCAACTGGGGGCGACGACCATGGACGGCACGAGGGTCCGTCCAGGATCTGCCTCCCCGGGGAATCGGGTCGTCCGGAGATACGCGCCGGTGTGTCACACCCGCTCCCCGGGCGTCTCCGGGGAGGCATCTCGTACCCTCGTCCGGTGCCCACCACCATCGTCGCCCCCGGCCTGCGCGCCCTCGCCGTCGTCCTCTGGGTCGTGGCCGTCGTGCTCGTCCCACTGGCCCTGCTCGGCGGCGGTGCCCCCTGGCTCGTGCCGATCCCGAGCATCGCCGTCGCGTTCGTCGCGTGGGCGGCGCTCTGGCGTCCCCGGATCGAGCTGACACCGGAGCACCTGCGCATCGCGGACGTCCGGCGGACCAGCACCTACACCTGGTCCCGCATCAGCGAGGTGCGCACGAAGTACGGCATCGAGGTGGTCACCAGCGAGGGCGTCCGTCGCGTCTGGATCGCGACCCGCCCGACGGCGCGTCTCGCAGCGCACACCGGTGACCGGCCGGGAGGCCCGGATCGCCTGGACGTCGACGCTGCGGCCGCGCGGATGCTGGCTCACGTGCCCGCCCCGGCCGTGCAGGACGGCCCGCCCCCGTCGAGCGTGACGGCTGCGCCGATCACGCACCGCACCCACGGCTGGACGATCCTGGCGATGGTCGTCCTCGGGATCGCGGCGTCGCTGGCGGCGGCTCGGTTCTAGCGGTCGCGCAGTCGTCGCGGCCGGTCAGGTCGGCCGGCAGCCCGACGCAGAACGACACCCCCGACGTCGTGCGACGTCGAGGGTGTCGTTCGTGTGCGGTGTCGTTGGTGTGCGGTGTCGTTCGTGAACGGTGTCGTTCGTGAACGCGGTGCCGACTACTTCGTGTAGCCCACGTCCTGCCACTTGACCGAGGACTGCTGGAACTGCGCCGGACCGTAGTTCACCAGGTCCTTGCGCACGCCCCAGGCGTACGGCTCGGCGAACAGCGGGATGGTGCCGGCGACCGCGACGATCTTCTTGTCGATGGCCTGCGCGTCCTTGATGCGGGCCTCCGGGTCGAGTTCGCCGTTCGCCTTGTCCCAGGCGGCACCGAGCGAGTCGTCCGTCACGCCGGTGTAGTTCTGGCCGGCGTCGGCGGGGTAGTAGATCGACTTCAGCGACGAGATCGGGAACGGGGTGCCCTGCCACGCGAAGTACGTGGCGTCGAAGTCACGGGTCGTCGTGGTGATGTACTTCGTGAAGAAGTCGTCGGTGGGCACGGTGTCGATGGTCACCTTGAAGCCGGCGAGCTTGGTCTGCTGCTGCACGAGCTGCGCGACGTTCGCCGAGTTCGGGTTGTCCGACGGGATCACGAAGCGGACGTCGAGTTCCTTGCCGCCCTTGGTCGCGTAGCCGTCCGAGCCGATCTTCCAACCGGCGTCCTCGAGCTTCGACTTCGCCTTGTCGGTGCTGTAGCCGTAGACGCTCGACACGTCGTCCTTGTAGCCCTCCTGGCCGGGCAGGTACGTCAGGTTGTTGAGCACGTCACCCGGGCTCTTCACCGGCGACAGGATCGCCTGGGCGAGCACCTTGCGGTTGATCGCCTGCGCGAACGCCTGGCGCACGTCCTGGTCCTTGAAGACGTCCGAGGTGCCGTTCAGCGTGATCTGGCGCTGCGTGGTGCCGAGCGACCGCTCGATCTTCGAGTCGGAGCGCGAGTTCGCCGTCTTGAGGTTGTCGGCGCTGCCGTTCAGGTTGAAGGCGTCGAGCTCCTTGTTGCCGTACGCCTGGGCGACACCGTCACGGGACACCGTCTTGAAGACGATCGTGTCGAGCTTGCCCTCGTCGCCCCACCACTTGGGGTTCTTCTCGAAGGTCACGACGCCACCGTTGGCGTCGAAGGACTTCAGGATGTACGGGCCACCGGAGACGTAGGTCTTGCCGTCGGCCGCGTACGGACCCTTGGCCCAGGCCTTGTTGAAGTGGTCCGGGGTGTCGACGGCCCAGTACGGGTAGATCGCACCGAGGACGCTCGCCCAGTCGGCGTTGGTCTTCGAGAACGTCATGATGACATCACGCTCGTCGGAGCCCTGCTTGACCGAGTCCACGTCCTCCCACACGTTGGTGGCGAGGGGCGCGAAGGCCTTGTTCGTGCCGTTCAGCGCCTTCCAGTTCGCGATGACGTCCTTCGCGCTGATCGGGGTGCCGTCCGACCACACGGCCTTCGGGTTGATCTTGATCTCGACGGTCTGGGGCGAGTCCTTGGTCAGCTCGACGGAGGTCGCGTAGTCCTTGTTCGCCTCCCACTCGCCGTTCTCCTTGAACTGGATGAAGCCCGGCAGGTAGGTCTGCGAGATCGTCGTGTCGTCGACGGTCCCCGAGTCCAGGTTGGCCAGCTGCCAGTTCGCCGGAGCCGTGTCGATCGGCAGGGTGATCGACCCGCCGTCCTTGACGTCGGCGCGGTCCGCGACGGTCCAGCCGGTCGACTTCAGCGACGACTCGGCGACCGCGGAGTTGTCGCCGCCCGCTTCTCCGCCGCCGGAGCAGCCGGCCAGCACGACGGCAGCAGCCGCAGCGGTGGCCAGGACGGCGATGCCCTTGATCCTCTTTCGCATGGCGAGGATTCCCTTTCGTTGTGGTTCGCGCAGATCGCGCTGGACCGCGGCGGCCCCCGCCGTCGCGCCTGTTGGTTGAGAACCCTAGCCACATCCGAAGGCGGCACAAGGGTCTGTGCGATGAATCGAAACACGCTCGTAACGAATGTTGCATAGCGTCACTTCCGTTGTCCCACCCAGTCGCTCGAACGGCTAGCCTGTCGCCACCGACAACGCCGCCCGGTCGGACGGCCGCACCCAGAGGTCACGAACCACATGCTCGCCTTCATCGCAAAGCGGATCGTCAACTACATCGTCCTGACGATCGTGGCGACCACGCTCGGGTACATCCTCGCCAGCACGACGCTCAACCCGGCCGCCCGGTTCCTGGGGCGCAACCCGGCCGTGCCGCCGGGCACCATCCAGGCGTCGCTCCGCAAGCTCGGCGCCGATCCGGACACCCCGCTCCTCGTCCGCACGTGGGACTGGTGGGTCGGTCTGGTGACGCACGGCTCGCTCGGCATGAGCACCCGCGGCACCGAGGTGACGGCCGACATCATCGCCCGCTCCGGCACGAGCCTGCGGCTGCTCGTGATCGGCACGCTGCTCGGCGCGATCCTCGGGGTGCTGCTCGGCGTCTGGAACGCGGTCCGGCAGTACCGCACGTCCGACCAGGTGTCGACCTACCTGTCGTTCGCGGTGCTCGCCACCCCGACCTTCGTCATCGCCGTCGTGCTGATGATCCTCGCGACCACGCTCAACCAGGGCGTCGGGACGCAGGTGATCCGGTTCACCGGCGAGTACACGCCGGGGGTGACCGGGTTCTTCCCGGTGCTCGGCGACCGGCTCGGGCACCTGCTGTTACCGACGATCTCGCTGACCATCGGCGCCGTCGCCACCTACTCGCGCTACCAGCGCTCGGCGATGCTCGACGTGCTGTCGAACGACTTCATCCGCACCGCACGCTCGAAGGGCCGCACCCGCGGGTCGGCGATCATGCGCCACGGTGTGCGGGTCGCCCTCATCCCGATGTCGACCTTCTTCGCGTACTCGTTCGGACTCATCCTGACCGGTGCGAGCATCACCGAGCTGGTCTTCAGCTGGCACGGCATGGGCGAGTACTTCGTCCAGAGCATCAGCAACAACGACATCAACGCGGCGTCGGGCACGATCCTCTTCACGGCGATCCTCGTGCTCATCGCAGGGACCCTCGCGGACCTGCTGTACGCCGCGCTCGACCCGCGAGTGAGGGTGTGACCCGTGTCTGTTCTCGACCCCACGACCACGACCACCGCCGGTGACCCCGGCGACGGCAACGCCGGTACGCCGGCGCACGTCATCGAGGTGAAGGGCGGCCGCACCCCGCTCTGGCGCAAGGTGTTCGGCACCTGGCGCGCGCGCATCGGCGGCAGCGCCCTGCTCCTCATCATCCTCTGGGCGTTCCTCGGCCCGTACCTGTACCACTGGAACGCCGTCGACTCCGACGGACTGGCGTTCGGCATGCCGCCGAGCGCCGCGCACTGGTTCGGCACGAACGACATCGGCCAGGACATCTACGCGCAGACCCTGGTCGGCCTGCAGAAGTCGCTGCTCATCGGCCTGATCGCCGGTCCGGCGGCGACCCTGATCGCCGGCATCGTCGGCGCGATCGCCGGGTACTTCGGCGGCGTCACCGACCGGCTGCTCGTGTGGGTCATCGACCTGCTGCTCGTGATCCCGTCGTTCTACGCGCTCGTGCTGCTCAGCCCGGTGTTCAAGAACCTGACGTGGGTGGCCCTCATCGTCGGCCTCGCGGTGTTCAGCTGGATGGTGATGGCCCGGGTGATCCGCGGTCAGACGATGTCGCTGCGTGAACGCGACTACGTCAAGGCCGCCCGGTTCATGGGTGTCCCGGCGTTCACGATCATCCGGCGGCACATCCTGCCGAACGTGGCGTCGCTGCTCATCATCGACGCCACGCTCGGCGTCGGTGCCGCGATCCTGGCGGAGAGCTCGCTGAGCTTCTTCGGTTTCGGCATCCAGATCCCCGACGTCTCGCTCGGTACCCTGCTCGCCGCCGGCAGCCAGTCCGCCGTCACCCGCCCGTGGCTCTTCGTCCTGCCCGCCGCGACGCTCGTCGCGACCGTGCTCTCGACCAGCCTGCTCGGCGACGCCCTGCGCGACGCCATCGACCCCACCTCCGGAGCCAACCGTGACTGAGCCGCTGCTCACCGTGTCCGACCTGTCGGTCACGTTCAACCCGAAGACCAAGCCCGTCTACGCGGTCCGGGGTGTCGACTACTCGGTGGCTCCCGGCGAGTTCCTCGGCATCGTCGGCGAGTCGGGTTCCGGCAAGTCGGTGTCCTCGATGGCCGTGATGGGCCTGCTGCCGTCGTCCGCCCAGGTGCAGGGCAGCATCCGGTTCGACGGACAGGAGCTCATCGGCAGGAACGACCGCGAGATGTCGGCGCTGCGCGGTCGTGACATCGCGATGGTGTTCCAGGACCCGCTGTCCGCCCTGACGCCGGTGTACACGATCGGCCAGCAGATCATCGAGGGCCTGCGCCTGCACGACCGCTCCCTCACCCAGCACGCCGCACGCACCCGCGCCGAGGAACTCCTGCGCATCGTCGGCATCCCGAACCCGACTCGACGACTCGACGCGTTCCCGCACGAGTTCTCCGGCGGCATGCGACAGCGCGCGATGATCGCCATCGCCATCGCGAACGACCCGAAGCTGATCATCGCGGACGAGCCCACCACGGCGCTCGACGTGACGATCCAGGCGCAGATCCTCGACGTGCTGCAGACCGCCAAGGACATGACCGGTGCGGCCGTCGTGCTCATCACCCACGACCTCGGCGTCGTCGCCGGCAACGCCGACCGCGTCGCCGTGATGTACGCCGGCCGGATCGTCGAGACGGCGCCGGTGCTCCCCCTGTTCCGTGAACCGGTGATGCCGTACACGATCGGGCTGCTCCGCTCGATGCCGAACATGACGTCCGCCCGCACCGAGCGGCTCGTCCCGCTGGACGGCCGCCCGCCCCTGCTCACGCAGAAGCCGACCGGCTGCCCGTTCGCCGACCGCTGCCCCGCCGTCATCGACGCGTGCCGCGACGGCGAACCCGCCCTCGTCGCACCGACGGTGCCGCAGAGCGCCGACAACCCGGTCCTGACCGGTGCCGTCCAGACGATCGGCAACGGCACCCTGCTCGACGACCACACCGCCGCGTGCATCCGTCGCGACGAGATCGCCGCGGGCACCCTGGAGCGCTCGGAGATCTTCCCCCGCCCCGAGGACGTCCCCGAGGCAGCGGTCGACCACGGCGACGAGGTCGTGCTCGAGCTGCAGGACGTGGTCAAGACGTTCCCGCTCACCAAGGGTGCGCTGTTCCGCCGGCAGATCGGCGAGGTGCACGCCGTCGACGGCATCTCCCTGACGCTCAAGCGCGGGCAGGTGCTCGGCCTGGTCGGCGAGTCCGGCTGCGGCAAGACGACCACCATCATGGAGATCCTCGAGCTCGCCGGGGCCCAGCACGGCACCATCCGGGTGAACGGCGTCGACACCGCCTCGCTGTCCAAGAAGGACCGTCTGGCACTGCGCCGTGACATCCAGGTCGTGTTCCAGGACCCGATGGCGTCGATCGACCCCCGGCTCGACATCGGCTCGGTGATCGGTGAACCCCTCACCGTGCACGGCGTCGCGAAGGACGAGATCCGCCGGCGGGTGCGCGAGGTGCTCGAGCTGGTCGGGCTCGAGCCGAGCTACATCGACCGGTACCCGCACGAGTTCTCGGGTGGCCAGCGGCAGCGCATCGGCATCGCCCGTGCGCTCATCGTCGAGCCGAAGATCCTGGTGCTGGACGAGCCGGTCTCCGCGCTCGACGTGTCGGTGCAGGCCGGTGTGATCAACCTGCTCGAGGACCTCAAGCACCGCCTCGGGTTGTCGTACCTGTTCGTGGCGCACGACCTGTCCGTGGTCCGGCACATCGCTGACGACGTCGCGGTCATGTACCTCGGCCGCATCGTCGAGTACGGCGACGGCGACGCGGTGTTCTCGGACCCCCAGCACCCGTACACCCGGGCCCTGCTGTCGGCCGTGCCGGTGCCGGACCCCATGGCCGAGGCCGCCCGCGGGCGCATCCTGCTCGACGGCGACCTGCCCTCCCCCACGGAGCGCATCGACGGGTGCCGGTTCCGCACGCGCTGCCCGCTCTACCAGCTCCTCGACGAGGGTCGGCAGGAGCAGTGCCGCACGATCGACCCGGGTCTCGAGCCCGTGCACGGCCGCGGTGTCGCCTGCATCCAGACCGACCAGGAGCACCTGCTCACCGAGCGGGTCGGCGCGGTCGTCTGACGACGCTGGTCACGCCGTGGACGTGACCAGCAGACGGACGGGAGGCCCGGAGCACGTCGTGCGCCGGGCCTCCCGTCCGTCCTGTGGTCGCGATCGCGAGCCGCGTCAGGCTCCCAGCCACAGGCTGAGCAGCGAGGCGGCGAGCAGCGCCAGCGCGGCTGCGCCGACCGTCAGGGCCGGCAGGTCCCAGCCGCGCACGGCGTCGCCGGCGCCGGTGCCGTCGCGGTGCTCGGACCAGCGGTCGAGCAGCACGGTCATCTCGTCGGGCTGTCGCAGGACCGCCCGCTCACCCCGCCGGGCCGGCTTCGGCCGGGGCAGCGACGGGCCGCCCCAGCACTGGACCTTCCGGCCGGCGACCGTCTCGATCACGATCTGCCACCGGAGCCGGACGTCGGCGACGGCCTGCCACGGCACCACGGTGCGGCGGAGCGGGTTGACCACGGTGACCGCGCGCTCGTCGATGACGATGCACGGGCGGTAGGTCAGGACCCAGAGCGCCCAGACGAGCACGGCGATCGGGCCGGCGGCGCGGAGGACGACGTCCCAGCTCCCCCGGAACGCCGCATCGCCGAGCAGGAACAGCCCCAGGACGGCGACGAGGCCGGACGCCACCGCGCCCCCGCGACCAGCGCGGAGGACGACGGGGCGTCCGGCCTCGTTCGTGTCCAGGTGGATCAGCGTCCGAACTCGAACCCGGCGCCGGGGATGGCGGCCAGGAGGTCCTTCGTGTACTGCTCCTTCGGGGCGGCGAAGACCTCGTCGGTCGTCGCCTTCTCGACGATCTGCCCACGGCGCATGACGCAGACGTTGTCCGCGACGAGGCGGACGACCGCGAGGTCGTGCGTGATGAACAGGTACGTCAGGCCGAGCTCGGTCTGCAACTCGGTGAGCAGGTCGAGGATCTGCCCCTGCACGAGCACGTCGAGCGCGGAGACAGCCTCGTCGAGGACGATGACCTCCGGCTTGAGCGCCAGCGCACGAGCGACGGCGATGCGCTGTCGCTGGCCGCCGGACAGCTCGTTCGGGTAGCGGTTCACCATCGACTTCGGCAGCGCGACCTGGTCGAGCAGCTCGAGCACCCGGGCGCGACGCGAGGCCTTGTCGCCCACCTTGTGCGTGGCGAGCGGCTCGGCGATCGTGTTCCCGACGTTGTACATCGGGTCCAGCGAGCCGTACGGGTCCTGGAACACCGGCTGCACGCGGCGGCGGAAGTCGAAGAGGTCCTTGCCCTTCAGCGCGCCGATGTCGATGCCGTCGAACTGCACGGTGCCGCTCGTGATGCTCTCGAGCTGCAGCACGAGCTTCGCAACGGTCGACTTGCCCGAACCGGACTCGCCGACGAGCGCCGTGGTGGTGCCCTTCTGGATCGAGAACGACACGTCGTCGACGGCCTTGAGCTCGCGGGTGGCGAGGCTCTTGCCGCGCAGCTTGTAGACCTTCTCGAGGTTCTTCACCACGATGAGGTCCTCGGCCGGACGGTGCTCGCGTTCCTGTGCCCGGGCGATCAGCTCGGCGTCGTCGTTGCCGGCGTCGGCGATCTCTACCCGCTGGTGCTGCACCTTCGACTGGATGCGACGGCTGGCCAGCGACGGGGCCGCCGCGACGAGACGCTGCGTGTACGGGTGCTGCGGGTTGGCCAGGATCTCCTTCGAGGGACCGGCCTCGACGACCTGCCCCTTGTACATCACGACGAGCTTCTCGGCGCGCTCGGCGGCGAGCCCGAGGTCGTGCGTGATGAACAGCACCGAGGTGCCGAAGTCGCGGGTCAGGCTCTCGAGGTGGTCGAGGATGACGCGCTGGACGGTGACGTCGAGCGCACTCGTCGGCTCGTCGGCGATGAGCAGCTGCGGGCGGCTCGACAGGCCGATGCCGATGAGCACGCGCTGGCGCATGCCGCCGGAGAACTCGTGCGGGTACTGCTTCAGGCGGGTCGACGCGTCGCCGAGACCGGCTTCCTGCAGGACCTCGACCGCACGGTCACGCACGGCCTTCTTGCCGGTCGCCATGCCGTTCGCGCGGATCGCCTCTTCGACCTGGAAGCCGATCGACCACAGCGGGTTGAGGTTCGACATCGGGTCCTGGGGGACGTAGCCGATCTCCTTCCCGCGGATCTCCGACATCTCCTTGTCGCTCAGCCCGACGAGCTCACGCCCGTTGAACTTGATCGAACCGCCGGTGACCTCACCGGTACCGGGGAGCAGCTTGATGATCGCCTGGGCGCTCGTCGACTTGCCCGAACCGGACTCCCCGACGATGGCCAGGCGCTCGCCCTGCTCGAGGGTGAGGTTGACGCCGCGGACGGCCTGCACGAGGCCGCTCTGGGTCTTGAAGCCGACCTGCAGGTCGGTGATCTCGAGCAGCGGCGCGCCGGAACCCCCGGTGCGGCTGCTGTTCGTCTGGGTCAGTGTCTCGCTCATCGGCGGGCCCTCGCCTTCGGGTCGAGCGCGTCGCGCACCACGTCACCGAGGAGCAGGAACGCGAGCACGGTGATGGACAGGGCAGCCGACGGCCAGAAGATCGTCGACGGGTTCGTGCGGATCGACGTCTGGGCGGTGCCGATGTCGAGGCCCCAGCTCAGGGCCGACGGCGGCAGACCGATGCCGAGGAACGACAGCGTGGCCTCGGCGACGATGAACGTGCCGAGCGACACGGTCGCGACCACGATGACCGGAGCCAGCGAGTTCGGGATGACGTGACGCAGGAGCGTCCGGAACCGGCTGACGCCCAGGGCCGCCGACGCCATGACGTAGTCCGCCTGCTTGGCGCTCAGCACGGCGCCACGCATGATGCGGGCGATCTGCGGCCACGCGAACGCCGCGAGGACGAGCGCGACGGTAATCGCGTTCCGCGCCGGGATCACCGACATGATCACGATCGCACCGAGGACGGTGGGGATCGAGAAGAAGATGTCACCGATGCGGGACACGATCGTGTCGAGCCAGCCGCCGTAGAAGCCGGCCAGGGAACCGATCACGATGCCGACGATCGACACCAGGATCGTCGCGACGATGCCGACGATGAGCGAGTTCTGGGCGCCCCAGATCACGCGGGCGTAGACGTCCGAGCCCTGACGGGTGAAGCCGAGGATGTGCCCGGCCTCGGGTCCGCCGTCGCTGTTGTCCAGGTTCGACGCCCTCGGGTCGACGTGGGCGAAGAGCCCCGGGAAGACCGCGACGACGATGATCAGCAGGATCAGGACCGAGGAGATCCAGAACGTCGGGCGGGTCCGCATCGACTCCCAGGCGTCGGTCCACAGGGAACGGGTCTTCTCGTCCTCGTTGACCTGGTCGACCGCCTGCAGGGGGGTTTCTTCGAGCGGGGCGACGTAGTGCGTCGCCGAGCGGGGTGCGGCGTTACTTGGCATAGCGGATCCTCGGGTCCAGGACGGCGTAGAGCAGGTCCACCAGGAGGTTGGCGAGCATGAAGATGATGACCATCACGGCGACGAAGGAGACCACCGTCGGGCCCTCGCCGAGCTTGACGGCACGGAACACCGTGCCGCCGACACCGTTGATGTTGAAGATGCCCTCGGTGACGATCGCGCCGACCATCAGGTTGCCGATGTCGACACCCAGGTAGGTCACGACGGGGATGAGCGAGTTCCGGAAGATGTGCACGCCGACGACACGACGACGGGGCAGGCCCTTGGCCGTGGCGGTGCGCACGAAGTCGGCGCTCATGTTCTCGGCGACGCTGGCCCGGGTCAGACGCACGATGTACGCGAACGACACCGAGGCGAGCACGATCGCCGGCAGGACGAGTTCACTCCACGGTGCCTCGCCGGACACCGTGACCCGGAACAGTCCGAGCTTGATGCCGAAGACGTACTGCAGCACGAACCCGACGACGAAGGTCGGCACCGAGATGAGCAGGAGCGACACGACGAGCGCCGTGGCGTCGAACAGCTTGCCCTTGCGCAGACCCGCGATGACGCCGACGACGATGCCGGCGACGGCCTCGAACACGAGCGCGAGGATGGCCAGGCGCGCGGTGATCGGGAAGGCCGACGCGAGCTGCTGGCTGACCGGCAGACCGGAGTAGGTCACGCCGAGGTCACCGCGGAACACGCCGCCGATCCAGAGCAGGTACTGCACGATGAACGGCTTGTCGAGGTTGTACTGCTGACGCAGCGTCTCGATGACCTGCGGCGACGGCTGCCGGTCGCCGAACAGCGCGGCGATCGGGTCGCCGGGCAGCGAGAAGACCAGGAAGTAGATGAGGAACGTGGCCCCGAAGAACACGGGGATGAGTTGCAGGAGGCGCTTGCCGAGGTACCAGAGCATCAGATCACTGCCCGGTCCGGAGCGATGTCGATCAGGTTCATTGTGGTGAGGGGTGGACGGTCCGAGGGTCGGCACGGATGTCCGGTGCGGGAGGGCGCCCGCTGTGTGGGGGTGTTGTCACCGTGGTACGGGGGTTCGGGGACCTGTGCGGTCCCCGAACCCCCGTCCGGTGGTCGCGAGGCAGGATACCTGCTCGCGCCTTGGTCTCGAGGAGACCGGTGTTACTTCTTGACCTCGATGTCGTAGTACAGCGGCACCGAGTTCCAGCCGAACTTGACGTTCGACACGTTGTCCGCGTTCCAGACACCGGTCACGTTGGAGTACCAGAGCGGGATCTCGGGCAGGTCCTGGAACAGGAGTTCCTGTGCCTGGTCGAAGGACTTGTTGCCCTCTTCGACCGTCGCAGCCGAACGGCCCTTGGCGAGCAGCTCGTTGTACTCCTTGGAGTCGTACCGCGAGTAGTTGTTCGACGAGCCCTCACCCATGGTCGGGCCGAGGAAGTTGTACAGCGACGGGTAGTCGGCCTGCCAACCGGTGCGGCTGCCGCCCGTGAGCTTGTCGTTCGTCTGCAGGTCCAGGGCTTCCTGGAACGTCGGGATCGCGTTGCCCTCGGCCTTGATGCCGAGCGTGTTCGAGATCGAGTTCGTGACCGCGGTCACCCAGGCCTCGTGGCCACCATCGGCGTTGTACGTGATGGTGAGCGTGTCGTCGTACTTCGAGATCTTGTCGGCCTCGGCCCAGAGCTTCTTGGCCTCGGACTCGTTGTAGTCCAGGACGTCCGAACCCTCGAGGTCGTCGTTCCAGCCGGCGATCACCGGGGAGGTGAAGTCCTTGGCCGGGGTGCGGGTACCGTCGAAGATCTTGTCGGTGATCTGCTTGCGGTTGATCGCCATCGAGACGGCCTCGCGACGCAGCTTGCCCTCTTCACCCTTCCAGTGGTCGAGGTAGTAGGGCAGGTAGATCGCCTGGAAGATCGCGGCGGCCTGGTTGACGTTCGAGTCCGGGAAGTCGGACTTGTAGGTCTTGAACGCGCTGTCCGGCACGGCGTCCAGGACGTCGAGGTTGCCGCCCTGGGCGTCGGAGTACGCGGTGTCCTGCGAGGCGTAGAACGTGATCGTGAGACCACCGTTCTTCGGCTTGCGCTTGCCCTCGTAGTCCTTGTTGGCGACGAGCTTGATGGACTGGTTGTGGGTCCAGGCCTTCTTGCCGTCGAGCTTGTACGGACCGTTGCCGATCGGGTTCTCACCGAACGCCTTGGTGTCGTCGTAGAACGCCGACGGGAGCGGCACGAACGCCGAGTAGCCGAGCGACAGCGGGAAGTCGGACTGCGCCGACTTCAGCGTGACGGTGAACTCGTCGTCGTCCACGACCTTGAGGCCGGTGAGCTCGGAGTCCTTGTCGGCGTCGTAGCCCTCGATGTTCTCGAAGAAGTAGCTGGCGCCCTGTGCGTTCGACTTCTGGGCTGCCCAGTTCCACGCCTTGGTGAACGACTCGGCCGTGACCTTCTCGCCGTTGGTGAAGGTGTAGTTCGTGTTGAGCGTGATGTCGAAGGTCTTCGAGTCATCGGTCTTGATGCTCTTCGCGACCTCGTTGACCGGCTTGCCGTCGGCGTCGTACGAGACGAGGCCTTCGAAGAGCGAGTCGATGATCTTGCCGCCACCGGTCTCGGTGGTGTTCGACGGGATCAGCGGGTTCTGCGGCTCGCTGCCGTTCGTGGTGACGATCCCGGACGCGTTCGCCGAGCCCGAGTCACCGCCGTTCGACGAGCTGTTGCTGGAGCAGGCGGTCAGGGCGAGTGCTGTGGCCCCGAGCACGGCGAGGGCTGAGAGCCCGGCGCGCTTCTTGATCAAGGTTCCTCCTGGTGCATGGGACGCGCAAGGGCACAGCGGTGTCACCCGGGCGCGTTTGACCTTTGCAGCGTAGGCAAGGTGAACAGCGGCGTCCAAACCCAGGGGCGAACGGTTACACGCCGGTAACCAAGTTGCACGATCCTTGCGAGAAGATGCAACATTCGCGCGCGTGCCGGTGAAGGGTGCGTTTTTGTTGCATCCGCATGAAATCCATTGCACTCCGTCACACTTCTGTGCAAGTCGGGGGACGGGCGAGCATCACTCAGGGGTACGGCTGAGGGGGTGCGTCGAGCGGTCAGGACCTGCCGTTGGTGGCGCGCCGAGTGGTCACGAACTGTCGGTGGGAGCGGGTCCGGACGACGGTTCGTGACCGCCCTGCGGAAGTGAGCGGGGTGTCTTGACCGCCCGGCCGGACGCCCGGAGGCCCGGAGGCCCGGAGGCCCAGACGCCCAGAGGCCCGGACGCGACCGTGCCCCGCCCGGCGGACCGGACGGGGCACGAAGCGCTCGGCGACCGAGCGGGCAGCGACGACGGGACGTCGGCGCCGGGACGTCGGCGCCGGACGGATCAGGCGAACGCCTCGATCGGCGGGCAGGCGCACACCAGGTTGCGGTCCCCGTACGCCTGGTCGATGCGACGCACCGGCGGCCAGTACTTGCGGCCGCTGATCCCCGGCAACGGGTAGACGGCCTGCTCGCGGGTGTACGCGTGCGCCCACTCCCCCGAGATCACCGACGAGGCGGTGTGCGGTGCATGCACCAGCGGGTTGTCGTCCGCCGGCCACTCCCCGCGCTCCACCGCTGCGGCCTCGGCCCGGATCGCGAGCATGGCGTCGACGAAGCGGTCGAGCTCGGCGAGGTCCTCGCTCTCGGTCGGCTCGACCATGAGCGTGCCCGCCACCGGGAACGACATCGTCGGCGCGTGGAACCCGTAGTCGACCAGGCGCTTCGCGACGTCGTCGACCGTGATGCCGGTGGTGTCGCGCAGCGGGCGGAGGTCGAGGATGCACTCGTGCGCGACGAGTCCGTCGTCGCCCGTGTACAGCACCGGGAACGCATCACGCAGACGAGCTGCGATGTAGTTCGCCCCGAGGACCGCGGCCTCGGTCGCACGGGTGAGGCCCTCGAGCCCCATCATCCGGACGTACGTCCACGTGATGGGCAGGATGCTCGGGCTGCCGTACGGAGCAGCACTGACCGGGCCACCGGCGTGCGCCAGGCGGTCGTCCGCCTCGGCGACGGTCGCACCGGAGCGCCGGTCGGCCTGCTGCGCGAACGGGTGCCCGGGCAGGAACGGTGCCAGGTGCGCCTTTGCGGCGACGGGTCCCACGCCGGGGCCGCCACCACCGTGCGGGATGCAGAAGGTCTTGTGCAGGTTGAGGTGCGACACGTCGCCGCCGAAGTCCCCGAAGCGGGCGTGGCCGAGCAGCGCGTTGAGGTTCGCGCCGTCGACGTAGACCTGGCCGCCGGCGTCGTGCACGGCGTCGCAGATCTCGCGGATGTCGTGCTCGTAGACGCCGTGCGTGGACGGGTACGTGATCATCAGGGCCGCGAGGGTGTCGGCGTGGGCGGCGACACGGGCCCGGAGGTCCTCGAGGTCGACGTTGCCGTTCTCGTCGCAGGCCACGACGACGACCTTCATGCCTGCGAGCACCGCGGACGCCGCGTTCGTGCCGTGGGCGCTCGACGGGATCAGGCAGACCGTGCGCTCGCTGTCGCCGTTGGCCTGGTGGTACCCGCGGATGGCCAGCAGGCCGGCGAGTTCGCCCTGGCTGCCGGCGTTCGGCTGCAGGGAGACGGTGTCGTAGCCGGTGACCTCGGCGAGCCACGACTCGAGGTCGCTGATCATGTCGAGGTACCCCTCGACGTCCTCGCGCGGTGCGAACGGGTGGATGTTCGCGAACTCCGGCCAGGTCACGGCGGCCATCTCGGTCGCCGCGTTGAGCTTCATCGTGCAGCTGCCGAGCGGGATCATGCCGCGGTCGAGCGCGTAGTCCTTGTCGGACAGGTGCTTGAGGTACCGCATCATGCGGGTCTCGCTGCGGTGTGCGCTGAACACGGGGTGCGTCAGGTAGTCGCTCTCCCGCTGCTGGGCGGCCGGGAGGCCCGTGGCCGCGTCGCGCACGGCGGTCTCGGTCGCGGGGACGGTGACGTCCACCGCCCCGAGCACGCCCGCCAGCGCCACGACGTCGTCGGGCGTGGTCGTCTCGTCGACGGACAGCTGGAACGTGTCGGCGTCCACGACGTGCAGCAGGTAGCCGGCGTCCTGCGCTGCCGCGACGATCGCCTCGGCGCGACCGACGACCCGCAGGGTGAGCGTGTCGAAGAAGGCGTCGTGCACGACCTCGACCCCGGCGTCACGCGCCACGGCGGCGAGTGCACCGGTGGTCCGGGCGACCCGTCCGGCGATGAACCGCAGGCCCTCGGGCCCGTGGTAGACCGCGTACATCGAGGCCATCACGGCGAGCAGGACCTGCGCGGTGCAGATGTTGCTCGTCGCCTTCTCGCGGCGGATGTGCTGCTCGCGGGTCTGCAGGCTGAGGCGGTAGGCCATCTGGCCGTCGGCGTCGAAGGACACCCCGACCAGGCGACCGGGGAGCTGGCGCTCGAGGCCGGCGCGCACCGCGAGGTAGCCGGCGTGCGGGCCACCGAAGCCGAGCGGGACGCCGAAGCGCTGGCTCGTCCCGACGGCCACGTCGGCGCCGAGGTCGCCGGGGCTGGCGAGCAGGGTCATCGCGAGCAGGTCAGCCGCGACGACGGCGATGCCGCCACCGGCGTGGACCCGCTCGATGACGGACGACGGGTCGACGATGCGGCCCGAGGCGCCCGGGTACTGCAGGATGACACCGAACGCACCGTCGAGCTGGTCGTCGCTCGGGCCGTCGGCAGCGTCGAACGCGCGCAGCGTGATGCCCACCGCGTCGGCACGGTGGTCGAGCAGCGCACGGGTCTGCGGCAGCAGGTCGGCGTCGACGAGGAACGCGTCACCCTTGACCTTGGACGCGCGGCGGGCGAGGAGCATGCCCTCGACCACGGCGGTGCCCTCGTCGAGCATCGAGGCGCCGGCGGTGGCCATGCCGGTCAGGTCGGACACCATCGTCTGGAAGTTGATGAGTGCTTCGAGGCGGCCCTGCGAGATCTCCGGCTGGTAGGGCGTGTACGCCGTGTACCAGCTCGGGTTCTCGAGCACGTTCCGCTGGATCACCGCGGGCGTGTGGGTGCCGTGGTAGCCGAGGCCGATCATGGCGCGGCGGACGGTGTTGCGGCCGGCCTTGGCGCGGAGCTCGGCGAGCGCCTCGGTCTCGCCGACGGCGGCCGGGATCACCGAGTCGGCGACGGGGCCGACGTGGATGGACTCCGGGATCGCCGCACGGACCAGGGCGTCGAGCGACGGCTGCCCGACGACGTCGAGCATGGCCTGCTGGTCGGCCGGGGTGGTGCCGATGTGGCGGTCGGCGAAGGACGTCTGGAGGTTCTCGAACGCGGTCATGCGATGGAGGCCCGGTACGCGTCGTGGTCCATCAGGTCCTCGGGGAACGAGGTGCCGTCGACCTTGATCTTCACGAGCCAGCCGGCACCGAACGGGTCCTGGTTGACGGTGTCGGGGGTGTCGACGACGGCGTCGTTGACCTCGACGACCTCGCCCTCGATCGGGGCGAAGAGCTCGCCGACGCTCTTGGTCGACTCGATCTCGCCGATCTGCGCACCGGCGGTGGTGGCGGTGCCGACGGCGGGGAGCTCGACGTAGACGACGTCACCGAGCTGCTCGGCGGCGTGGTCGGTGATGCCGACGGTGACGGTGTCGCCCTCGACGAGCAGCCACTCGTGGTCGGCCGTGTACTGGAGTGCGGTCTGGTCGGTCATGGGGTCAGCCTTTCGAGGCGCGGCGGTAGAAGGGGAACGCGGAGACCGTGCTGGGGACGGCAGTCCCGCGGACGTCGATGTGGAGGACCTGTGCCCCGTCCGACACGGCGGCGAGCGCGGCCGGGTCGACGAAGGCCATCGCGACCGGGTGGCCGAGCGTCGGCGAGAGCGCGCCCGAGGTCACGGTGCCGACGACCGTGCCGTCGAGCACGACGTCGTAGCCGGCTCGGGGAGCACGGCGTCCCTCGGTCACCAGGCCGACGAGCACGCGGGCGTCCGCGGACGGGGTGACGCCGGCCGCACCGACGAAGTCGCCGTCCTTGGCGACGACGCGGCCGAGGCCCGCCTGGGCCGGGCGGACGTCGGTGCCGAGCTCGTGCCCGTACAGGGGCATGCCGGCCTCGAGCCGCAGGGTGTCGCGTGCGGCGAGGCCTGCGGGGACGACCCCGCGGTCGGCACCGGCCTCGAGCAGGGCGTCCCAGAGCACCGGGGCGGTGCCCGGGTCGGTGTAGACCTCGAAGCCGTCCTCGCCGGTGTACCCGGTGCGCGCGACGAGCACGTCGGCACCGTCGAACATTGCGTGCAGCACCCGGTAGTAGCCGAGTTCGTCGAGCGGGGTCTCGGGCTGCAGGCGGTCGGCGACGACGAGGGCGTCGAGCGTGCCGGCCGCCGCCGGTCCCTGCACGGCGACGAGGGCCGTGGTGTCGGAGTCGTCGGAGACCTCGATGTCGAACCCGTCGGCGCGGGCGGTGAGCGCACTGACGGCGACATCGCGGTTGGAGGCGTTCGCGACGACGAGGAAGACGTCGTCGTCGGTCCGATACACGACGAGGTCGTCGAGGATCCCGCCGTCCTCGGCGAGCAGCAGCGAGTACTTGGCGCGGCCGATCGGCATCGCGCCGAAGGACCCGGCCAGCGCGTGGTCGAGGAAGGCGACGGCGTCGGTGCCGGTCACCCCGATCTCAGCCATGTGCGACAGGTCGAAGACCCCGGCGGCCTCGCGCACGGCGTGGTGCTCGGCGAGGTCCGACGAGTAGCGCACGGGCATGCGGTACCCGGCGAAGTCGGTGAAGGTCGCACCGGCGGCCTCGTGCACGGCTTCGAGCGGCGACGAACGCTGACCCGGGGTGGGCAGTGGGGACGGACTCATGGCGGAGTTCTCCTGGCATCGGCAGGGCCCGGCGACGATCGCCGGGTGGAACTCCCCCTCTGTCATGGGCCTGAGAGTTTCACCGCGGCCCGTGAGGTCCGGCGGCTTTCACCGTGGGCGAGACGACCGAGCGTCTGCTTTTCAGAGTGGCCTGTCCGCTGCGGTGTGGGACCTGAGAGATTGACGGGGGGATTGCTCCTTCGGTGCCGTGCGTGTGCCCGAGGGCACGACGTACCCGGAGGTACGTGCACGGCGTCTCCCGCGACGGATGAGCGGCCGGTGTGTTCAGTTGTCCGCCCAGAGCATACCGAGACCGCGTTACGAGCGTGTGTCGTGGCCCGGCCTTCGACATCTCGTAGAATGCGGGGATGGCCGGACAACGATCGCGCCCCCGCGGGCAGCTGGAGCAGGCGGTGCTCGACGCACTCCGCTCCGCCGACGCAGGTCTCACCGCACGCCAGGTGCTCGACGCGTTCCCGGAGCCCCGCCCCGCGCTGACGACCGTCCTCACCGTGCTCGACCGGCTCGGCCGCAAGGGCCAGGTGGAACGGGAACAGCACGACGACGCTCCCCTGACGTTCCGCGCCGTGCACAGTCGCGACGAGCAGACCGCGTCGCTGATGTCGAGCGCGCTCGCCGCGTCCTCCGACCGCGAGGCCGCACTGCTGCAGTTCACCGGCTCGCTGGCCTCGGACGACCTCGAGGCCCTGCGCCGCGCCCTCGACGCCCGCGCCCGCTCCTGACCGGCTGCGCACCGTGGTCGTCGCCGGCATCGCGCTCATCGTCCTCGCACTCGCGGTGGTGGTGTTCGCGCCCCGGGTCCTGACCCGTTCCGCCTGGACGATCGACCTGCCCCGCACCGCGCTGGTCTGCTGGTCGGTCGCGGTCCTGCTCGGCGTCGTCGGCTTCGTGGTCGGCATCACCCTCGTGGTGCTCGCGGACCGTCCGGTCACCGAGCTGTTCGGCGGAGACGACTCCCCCACGCACGGCTTCAACGTCGGCGTCGCGCTGCTCGGGGTCGTCGCGTTCGTCGTCGCGGTCCGGGTGCGCCCCGGCCCGGAACACGAGGCCGTCCGGCAGGCGATGCGTTCCGGCGTCGCCCCGCACCGCGAGATCGACGGCACCCCCGTCGCCGTCGTCGAGGCCGACCACGCACTGGCGTGCGCCGTGCCGGGTCGCAGCGGTGGCGTCCTCGTCAGCACCGGCTTGGCAGACCGGTTGCGCACCGACGAACTGGAGGCCGTGGTCGCCCACGAACGCGCCCACCTGACCCAGCACCACGCGGCTGCGGTCGCGGTCGCCGAATCGATCGAACGTGCGGTCCCGTGGGTGCCCGGTGCGCGCGCCATGGCGCGGTCGACGCGTGTGCTCGTGGAGTTCGCCGCGGACGACGCGGCGGCCCGTCGCGTCGGACGCGACGCCCTGCGCCGGGCGGTGCTGGTGGCGGACGGGAGCAGTGCGCTCGGCGCGATCCGCGCCTCCAGGCTGTCGTGACGCACCACGTGTCGGGGGCGAGGCATATGGTGATCGGACCGTGAAGCCACTGACCGAAGCCGACATCCGATCGTCGTTCGTGAACGCCACCCCCGACGAACTCGCACAGCTGCCCATCCCGGGCCTGCACGAGACACTCTGGGACGAACGCGAGTTCCTGGGCTGGCGCGACCCGCAGGCCGCCCGCCGCGGGTACATCGTGTCCTGGATCGACGAGCGCCCCGTGGGCATCGTCGTCCGGTCCGCCGGTGGCTCGCTGCGCCCCGGCATCGCCGCGATGTGCTCGTTCTGCCACTCGCCGCAGCCCGCGACCCAGGTCCGGCTTTTCTCCGCCGCGCGTGCCGGTGAGTCCGGACGCAACGGCAACACGATCGGCACGTACATCTGCGAAGACCTCGGGTGCCCGATGCTGATCCGCACCGCGCCCCCGCACCTGAACCCGCCCGCGACCATCGCGATGCGTGGCGCCTCCCTGCTGCAGCGGGTGCAGAACTTCACCGCGGACATCACCAAGACGGCGTGAGCCGGTTCGGCACCGCCCGCTGGGCCGTGGTCGAGGAACTCGGCGACGGCCGGTGGCGGCTGACCCTGCGGGACGAGGCCGACGACGAACTCGGCGCGTTCGGCCTGGGCGTCGAGGGGCCGTGGGACCCCGACGTCGAGCCGCACGTCGGGTTCGTGCTGGTCCAGCTCGGCTTGACGCTGCGCGGCGCTCGGCCGTGGCGCATCGACGAACTCGGTGACCACCGGGCGCCCGTCCTGTCGCTCGGCTGAGCGAGGATGCCCGATGGGCGTCCGCTCGCGCAGCCGGTCCGCTCGGTCAGTCCGCGGCGACGAAGTTGCGCAGGATCTCGCGGTCGTCGTCGGCGCGCATCGCCCAGGCGAGCTCGCTGCGGTGGTCGCTGCCCTCGAGGGGCAGGAGCACCACCGTGTCGGGTGCGGCGACCGCGGCGCTCTCCGGCACCACCGTGACACCGAGGCCCACCCCGACCAGGTGGAGCACGGTCGCCCAGGTCGTGGCCTCCTGCACGATGACGGGACGGCGGCCACCGGCGGTGACCGGTGCGAGGTTGCGCTCGGTCGCCAGGGCCCCCGCGACCGCCGGGAAGAACACGAACGGCTCGTCGACCAGTTCGGTGCCGCGGATGCGATCCCGATCCGCCAACCGGTGGCCGCGCGGGACAGCGGCGACGAAGGCCTCGGACCGGAACGGCAGCAGCCGCGCGGCGGGGTCCGGGTCGGCATCGCGGACGACGGCGAGGTCGAGCTCGCCGCGGACGATCCGGGCGAGCAGGGTCGACGAGTACCCCTCGGTCAGTTCCACCCGGACCAGCGGGTAGCGCTCCCGGAACGCCTGCACGCGTTCGATCGGACCGAGGGGCAGCGCGGAGACGACGAACCCGACGTCGAGCCGACCGACCTCGCCCCGACCGACCCGAACCGTCTCGTCGAGGTCCCGTCGCACCTGCCCGAGCAGCGATCGCGCACGCCCCTGCAGCACCCGGCCGGCAGCGGTCAGGGCCACACTGCGGCTGGTCCGGACGAACAGGTCGACCCCGAGCTCGCCTTCGGTCCGCCGGATCTGCTGGGACAGCGCGGGCTGGGCGATCCGCAGCTGCTCGGCAGCTCGGCCGAAGTGCAGCTCGTCGGCGACGGCCAGGAACGCCCGCAGCTGCCGGAGGTCGACGTCCGGATCTCGATCCATGCACACAGCGTATCGATCAGCGTGAACGAGTATTGGACGCGACTGCATCACCGTCCGAGGATGGTTGCATGCCCGAAGCGACCTCCACCGTCTCCATCGCCGACCTCGCCACCCCCGCGGACGCCGAGGCGTTCCGCACGCTCAACGAGGCGTGGATCACCCGGTACTTCACCCTCGAGGACGAGGACCGCGTGTTCCTCTCCGACCCCGTCGGCCGCGTCGTGGAGCGGGGCGGGGCCGTCCTGGTCGCCCGGCTCGACGACCAGGTCGTCGGGTGCATCGGGGTCGTCCCCACCACCTCCGGAGTGTTCGAGCTCGTGAAGATGGCCGTCTCCCCCGACCACCAGGGGCACGGCACCGGGCGGAAGCTCATCACCGCGGCGCTCGACCGGGCACGCGAACTCGGTGCACACCGCATCGACCTGGAGAGCAACGCGCGGCTCGCCAGCGCCGTGCACCTGTACGAGGCGTTCGGCTTCCGGCACCTGCGCGAGGACGAGGTCGCCCCGAGCCCATACGTCCGGGCCGACGTGCACATGACCCTCGACCTGCACTGACGTTCGCCGTTGGACGTGCACATGACCCTCGACCTGCACTGACGGCGGCCCGGTCCCGGTACGCTCGCGGCATGGCGACGTACGAGGTGCAGGCGGTCCGCGAGGCCGGCGCGTGGCAGGTCTTCATCGACGGTTTCATGGTGACCGAGGTGTCCCGGTGGCCGTCCGTCGGGTTCGTGGCCCGCGAGCTCCTCGCGATGGACCGTGACGACGACCTGCGCATCCGCGTCGTCGGCCGCAACCAGTACGTGGCCTGACCCCGGCGGAGCTCGATGACCCGGGCGGTCAGCGAGCAGCGGCGACCAGCTGTTGTGCTCGCTGGTGCGAGACGTGCAGCAGCGGTCCGATCTCACGCACCGTGAGCCCGCACTCGTGCAGGACCAGCGCCGCGGCGGCCGTCTCCTTCGCTGCCTCGACGCGTGCGCGCTCGGACTCCTCGCGGAGCGCGACCGCCCGGTCCAGGTGAGCCTGCGCCGCTTCGGGCATCGCCACCTCGACGACGAGTTCGAAGGACTTCGGATCGCGGTCGTCATTCATCAGCGAGAGCCAGTCGCGAGCCATCAGCTCGATCTCTCGTTCGCGCTTCGCCTGCGTCCGGATGACGCCGTCGATCCAGATCACCCAGTACTTCTTGCCCCGCTCCGCGCGCACCGTGTGTCGGCTCATCGTCGCCCATCTCCTCTTCGGTCGCAGTCACGGAGGATGCCGCGCGCCGTCATCTCCTCCACCTCTCGGTGCCTCGGAACGACGACCGTGTTCCGACCGAAGCGGAACAGGTCGTGTCTCCCGCCGTGGCGGTGGAACACGAACTCGACGTCGTTCTCGTCAGCCTTCCGAGCGAGCCGGCGGAGCAACTCCGTGCGCTTCACCGTAGCTGGCCAACTGTGACTAGGCAATCCTGCCTATCTCGATTGGACACTTTCGGATCGGATCTCTGCATGCACCGACCGTGGCGGTCCGCGGAGCGCGATCCAGGAGACTCAACGCGATCTGTGAACAGATTTCAGCCAGGGCGAGTTGTGGAGGACGAGCCTTCCAGCCGCGTCGCCGGCACGCGCCGGTCAGGCGCGGGTCAGGAGCAGGTCAGGCGACGTGCCAGACCAGCCCCTCCTGCGCGCTGGACGGGTACGCCGCGGCGATCCGGAACACGGCTTCACGCAGGGTCTCCGGTGAGCACGCCAGGTTGAGCCGGACGAACCCGCGCCCCTCGGACCCGAACCCCAGCCCGGAGTTGAGCGCGACGTACGCGTGCTCCCGCAGCGGCACCGCGGGGTCGTCGCCGAGGCCGATGCCGCGGAAATCGAGCCACGCCAGGTACCCGGCGCGCGGCCGCGTGTAGACGACCCCGGGCAGGTGCTCGGCGAGCAGCTTGGCGAGCAGTCGGTCGTTCGCCACGATGCGCGCCACGACGTCGTCGAGCCAGTCCGTCGCCAGGGTGAACGCCGCCAGGTTCGCGTGCAGCCCGAGGATGCTCGTGCGGCAGGCGACCTCCTCCCACAGGGTGTCGAGGAGCGCGGCGGTCCGGGGATCGCCGGCGACGATGACCGAGCACTTCACACCGGCGAGGTTCCACCCCTTGCTCGCCGAGGTCACGCACACGCTGCGGGCACCGAGCGGCTCGGCGACGGCGGCGAACGGGGTGAACTGCACGCCGGGGTGGGTGAGGGGCGCGTGGATCTCGTCGCTGATGACGAGCACGTCGTACTTCGCGGCCAGTTCGGCGATCGCCACGAGGTCGGCCCGGTCGTGCACGAGTCCGACGGGGTTGTGCGGGTTGCAGAGCAGGAAGACGCCGACCCCGTCGGCGAACGCCCGCTCCAGGCCCTCGAGGTCGAGCCGGTACTGCCCCCACTGCTCGAGCAGCGGGACCTCCTCGACCTGACATCGAGCCTCTTCGACGAGTTCGAAGAACGGCGGGTACACCGGCGGCGTGATCGCGACGCGCCCGCCGTCGGGCAGCGCGAGCCGCAGCGACTCGACGATCCCGACGCTGACGTCGGTGGCCAGGTGGATCCGCGAAGAGTCGATCTCCCAGTCCCAGCGGTCCAGCGCGAACTGCGCGAAGGCCGGAGCGAGCGGCCCGGGGCCGTCGAGGTACCCGAGGTCGGACTGCGAGACCCGCTCGATCAGGGCCTGCCGGATCGCCGGCGCGACGTCGTGGTCCATCTCGGCGACGAACAGGGGCAGCACGTCGGGCGCGTACCGCGTCCACTTGATGCTCGTCCGGACCCCGCGGAGCGTGCCGACCGGGTCCTGCTCGTCGCTCGCCATGCGTCCCAGCATGCCCCTGCCAGGAGGCCCGGCGCGACTCCCGACGTCATCCCACGTCGTCTTCGGGTGGGCTCGCGGCCGGGGGCCGCCCCGTCGGCCTACTGTCGGCGGCATGAGCACGAGCACCGCCGACAAGGCCGTCACCCTCAAGCAGCTGCACGAAGCCCCCGAGATCCTGCGCGTCGTGAACGTGTGGGACGCGATCACCGCCAAGGTCGTCAGCGACCTGCCCGGCACGAAGGCGATCGCCACCGCCGGGCACTCTATCGCCGCGTCGTACGGGTACGAGGACGGCGGCATGCCCCTCGACCTCGCCCTGTCCGGAGCAGCGGTCGTCGCCGCCGCCACGGACCTGCCGGTCACCGCCGACCTGGACGACGGCTACGAGGACCCCGCCGAGACGATCCGCCGCGCCATCGGCTCGGGCATCGTCGGCGCCAACGTCGAGGACCGGCTGCGTCCCTTCGACGAGGCCGTCGCCCGCGTCGCCGCGATCACCGCCGCGGCACAGGCCGAGGGCGTCGACTTCCAGCTGAACGCCCGCACCGACGCGATCGTGCGCGGCGGCGACCGCCCGATCGACGAGAGCATCGAGGACGCGATCGCCCGCGGCAAGGCGTTCCTGGACAACGGCGCCGCCCTGGTCTTCGTGCCCGGCGCGATCGAGCGTTCCGTGGTCGAGCGACTCGTCGCCGGTCTGGGCCGCGGCAAGCTCTCGGTCATCGGCCTGCCCGGCGCCCTGCCCGCCGCGGAGTACGAGGCGCTCGGCGTCGCCCGCATCTCGTACGGCCCGCTCACGCAGCGGGTCGCGCTGCGCGCGCTCCGCGACCTGGCGACCGACCTGTACGCCGACGGCGTCGTGCCGGAGGACACCCCGACCCTGAACTGACGGAGCGGACGGACAGGAGGCCCGGTGCCAGCTGGCACCGGGCCCCCTGTCTGCATGTGGTCGCGTCACGCGACCCGCTCAGCTCAGCCGAGCGCCGGGTACAGCGCGGGCGCGGTGCGCGCGTGCGTCTCCTGCTCGAAGGCGTAACCGAGGCCGATGACCGTGCTCTCGTCGAACGAGCGGCCGAGGAACTCCAGGTTCACGCCGGCACCGGTGATCGTGTTGTCGGCCGCGGTCGCCTGGCCCATCGGGACGGTGATCGCCGGCATGCCGGTGTTCGGGCTGAGGCGCATGTTCGTCGACTGCGTCCCGTACGGCGTGCCCGACGGGTAGACGAGTGCGTCGAGGTCCTGGTCGTCGAGCATCTGCGTCACGAGCTGCTTGCCGGTGGCGAGCTGCGTCGTGTGCGAGCCCGTCGGTCCGGCCCACGCCTGGTACTGCGCGTCCGTGATCAGGTCGCGCGACTGGTAGGTGCTCTTGCGGCTCGGCACGTACTCGCCCGAGGCCAGGATGCCCTGCAGCGAGCGAGCGGCGACGTCGGGGTCGAGGTGCTTCGCGACGTACTCGTCCAGGTCGTGCTTGAACTCGTTCGTGCTGCCGCTGCCCTCCGACAGGACCCGGTTGAAGGCCGTCGTCGCGGTGATCGGGACGACGGTGGCACCGGCGGCCTCGAGCTTCGCGACGGAGGCGTCGAACAGGCGCTTCGTCGTGGCGTTCGTGCCGACCATGCTCGTCACGTAGCCGATGCGGGAGCCCTGCAGGGAGTCGGCGTCGAGCGACGACGTGTACGACGTCGGCACCTTGCCGGCCTGCGCACTCGTCGCCGGGTCCGCCGCGTCCACGCCGGTGACGGCGTCGAGCGCGACCGCGGCGTCGGTCACCGAGCGCGTGATCGGGCCGCCGGTGTCCTGGGACAGGGCGAGCGGGATGATCCCGTCGCGGCTGGTCAGGCCGACCGTCGGCCGGATGCCGACGAGCTGGTTGTACGTCGACGGCACACGGATCGACCCGCCCGTGTCCGTGCCGAAGCCGATCCCGGCGAGGTTCGCGGAGATCGCCGCGCCGGTGCCGCCACTCGAGCCACCGGCCGTCTGCGCCGTGTTGTACGGGCTGGCGACCAGGAGCGACGAGCCGGCGGGCTGGTTCGACGAGAACTCGGAGACGAAGCCGAAGGCGAACTCGTCGAGGCTGGCCTTCGCCAGGATCACGGCGCCGGCGTCGCGGAGGCCGGTGACCATGGCGGCGTCGGTGTCGGTCTGGTTGTCGTCCCAGCAGCCGCAGCCACCGGTGGTGGGCATGTCCTTCGTGTCGTAGTTGTCCTTCACCGCGATCGGCACGCCGAGCAGCATGCTCGTCATCCCGTGCTCGGCGCGCTCGGCGTCCGCGGTCTTCGCG
The DNA here is from genome assembly GCF_003234745.1 of Curtobacterium sp. MCLR17_039. Lineage (NCBI taxonomy): Bacteria > Bacillati > Actinomycetota > Actinomycetes > Micrococcales > Microbacteriaceae > Curtobacterium > Curtobacterium sp. MCLR17_039. Next base: position 154,731 of record NZ_QKTF01000005.1, on the reverse strand, counting down.
GCGGCCAGGGCGTCGGCGTTGGTGGTGACGATCGAGTTGAGCGGGCGCCCGGTCGACGCGGTGTCGACCTTCGCGCGGTCGTACGCGGCGATGCGGTCGAGGTAGTCCTCGGTGATCGCGACCGACGTGGTGACGCCGGCGTTCATCGCGGCCTGCATGTCGATGGTCGACGCCTCGACGAGCTGGAACGGGCCGTCGTCGTAGATCATCCGCTGGGACAACCCGGCCAGGTCGGCGACGGTGATGGTGCCGTCGGCGTCGGTGTCCGCGGCGCTGACCGTCGCCCAGTCGGTGCTCGCGGTCGTCGCACCGAGGTGGTCGGTGAGCACGGCGAGGTCGGCCTGGGTGACCTGGTCGTCACCGGTCAGGTCGAGGTCCGTGTAGTACGGCGCGAGCATGGCGGCGGGGCTGGCGTCGACGGCCGCGGGTGCGGCGGCGGCGGCGGTGATCGCGGGGGTCGCGGCGAGGACGGTGCCGACGAGGGCGATGAGTGCGGCGCCGGCGACGGCGGTGCGCTTCTTGCTGGCGGCCTGCTTGCGGGCGGCCTGCTTCGTGGCGGTCATGCGGAGGCTCCGGTGCGGTCGCGGCGGGCACGACGGGCCCGCAGGGTGATCAGGGTGCCGCCGGCTGCGAGCAGGGCGATGGACGCGGCGATCCACGGCGCGACGTCGGCGCCGGTCCAGGCGAGGTTGCCTCCGGCAGGACGGTCGTCCCCGCCGGCTCCTGCCCCGGCGGTGGCGCCGTCGGTCGGACCGGCGCCCGGTACCGTCGGGTCGCCGGGTCCGGCGGGGGCACCTGTTCCGCCACCGTCGCCGGGCGGCGTGGTCGCACCCGGCGTCGGCGTGGCCGTCGGGGCGGTGGTCGCGGCCGCGGCGACCACGACGGTGGTGCTCGCCGGATCGTCGAGGGTCGTCGACGTGCCGTCGGAGCCGACGAGGGTGATGCTCGTGACGTCGAGGTCGACGCTGCCGACCGCCGTCGGGGTCAGCGAGATCGAGGTGGCCAGGTCGCCGTCGAGTGCCGGTGAGGTGCCGAGGCGGGTGTGCACGATCGTCAGGGCGTCGCCGTCCTGCTCGACGCTGTCGAAGCCACCGTCCGGGCCGGTGACGCTGTCGTCCCGGTACTGCACCGAGTCGGCCTCGAGCGTGATCTCGTACGCGTAGACGTCGGCGGCGTCCGGGATCGTCAGGTCGACGTCGAACGCGGTGCCGACGGTCACGGTGGCCGGGGCGTCGATGGTGGCGGTGGTCGCGGTGGGTGCTGCCTGGGCCGGAGCGGCCGTCAGGACGGCGAGGCCGAACGCCCCGGCGGCGACGAGCGTCGAGGAGACGATCGTCGCGCGGGGGCGCAGCCGTGGTCGGTGCTGCATGGGCGCAGTTCCTTCGGGTGGGGTGGAGGGGTGCTGAGCGGGTACTCAGTGAACCGAAAGCTAACGGGGTGCTGTTTCCGGTTCTGGCCCGGCACGTTTCCGCCCCGTTACGGCTCGTTCCTGCCGCTACTGTCGTGCCATGTCGGTCGACGTCGAAGCCCTGCTCACCCCGCCCTCCCCCGTTGCTGCGCGCGCACTTGAGGTCGTGCGGGCATGGTCCGAACCCGCCCTCGTGCACCACTGCCTGCGCTCGTGGGCCTGGGCCGTCCTGCTCGCCCCGACGGTCGACCTCGAACCGGACCCCGAGCTGCTCTTCGTCGCGACGATGCTCCACGACCTCGGCGTGACCCCGTCGTTCGACGCCCACGGGGTGCCCTTCGAGGACGCCGGCGGCGCGGTCGGCTCGGTCTTCGCGCTCGGTGCCGGGTGGGACGCCGTGCGAGCCCGTCGGGTCGGGGAGATCATCGAGCGGCACATGTGGCAGTCCGTCGACCCGGAGCTCGACGCCGAGGGGCACCTGCTCGAGGTCGCGACCTCGCTCGACGTCTCCGGTGTGGGCTTCGACAGGTGGTCGTCGGACGACCTGCGGGACGTCACGGCCGCGCTGCCCCGTCTGGACTTCTCGGCGAGGTTCGACGGGCTGATCCACGAGCAGGCTTCGCGCAAGCCCTCCTCGGCCGCGGCTCGCCTCGACGGCTCGGGCAACGTGGCCGCAGGCGGGGACCGTTGGGGCGCGTTCCTGGCATCCTGACGCTCGGTCCGGTCGATCGCTGGACTTCTCGGCGGGGTGGGCGTATAGTCTCTGGTTGGTGCACTGCAGCGAACCCATCTGACTCGCGCACACCAACCTCTCGACACCGACTCACCCGAGTCGCATTCCACTCGAGACACCGCTCGATCCGAACGGACGAGCTGCACGTTGAAACTCGACGTGCGCGCCCCGCACTCGATGCGTCGCGCTGGACTGAGACGTCCGCCGACACCGAGTCGCCCTGGCGCCGAATGACCAGGAAGTACAGCACCATGACCAGCAACGAACGAATCACCGTGTTCGGGACCGCACTCGCGGCCCCGACGATCACCCCCGACCGCATCGCCGAGTTCCCGGTGCGCGACGACCGCTCGCAGCGCGAGTACCTCGTGCGCATCGCGGCCGACGACCTGGGGACCTTCGTCACCCGGGGCACCCGGCTCGACGCCGTCGGCGAGGCCGGCTGGACCGTCCCGGGCCGCTCCTGGGCGGGCGAGTCCAGCCGCACCCTGCTGCAGGCACAGTCCGTGCAGGCGGGCGAGATGGCCCTCGCGGCCTAGGTCCACCAGCACCACCACGAAGCGCCGCCGAGTTCGCTCGGCGGCGCTTCGTCGTTCCCGGGGCTGCCCCGCTGCGACGCGTCAGTACTCGCCCTTGATCACGAAGAACGAGCCGCGGATCGTGCCCGCGAGCTTCGACCGCTGCCGGGCGAACTTGAACTTGTCGGCGAGCTCCTCCGGCACTTCCATGCCGTCGGAGAGCTTGAACCCGACCGCCCGCTTGCCGCCCGGTTCGAGTGTGTAGAGCACGTTGATCGCCAGGCCGGACTCGTAGAAGACGTAGGTCCAGCGGACGCCGTCGACCACTGCTTCGGTGGCCTCGAGTGGCGGGGACGCAATCACGAGCCCCCGCTCCTCCACGAGCACGCGGGCGACGTACTCGACCAGCTCGGGAGCCTCGGCGGCAGGACGTGTGGTGAGGTCGTGGTCGTACTTGTTCTTGAAGTAACGGGCTTCGTTCGCACGCAGGCCGGCGAGCGCATCCACCACCGGTGATGTCTCGAGCCCCACCGTGGAGACGTTCACGAAGTCGACGATGTACGGCATGGGGCCTCCTCGGGCGCTCGGACGAGCCGAATCTAGTCCCCCATGCCACTTCACCAGCAAGGGCGAGTCCTTTATAGTCGAGAGCTATAGGGGGGGGGTCGCCATGCGGGTCGAACGTGCTGCGGAGCTGATCCGCGCTGCCCGTGAAGACCTCGGCCTCTCGCAGACCGGTCTCGCTGCCGCCGCGGGCATGCAGCAGCCGACCATCTCGGCGTACGAGAGCGGACGGAAGCGGCCGCGCCCGGAGTCGCTCCGGAGAATCCTCGAAGCGGCCCACACCCGCCCGAGCATCCCGCTCGCCATCTACGCCGACGCGATCCTCGACGAGGCGAAGCGCTTCCATCTCGACGACGTCCGCGTCTTCGGCTCCGCGGTGCGCGGGCAGGACACCGAACACAGTGACATCGACCTACTGGTCCACCTGACCCCCGCGGCATCGCTGTTCGATCTCGGTGGATTCGCGCACGAGGTCGAGCTCATCACCGGTTTCGAGGTCGACGTCCTCACCGACGACCTCGAGGACGACGAGCACTTCGCCCACGTCCTCGACGAAGCCGTGCCGTTGTGATGCCGGCTCCCCGGTTCACGCCTCGGCCCCGCAACGACCGTGACCCTGCTGCCCTCGAAGAGCGGTGGCCGTCGCTGCAGGCCAGCTTCCTCGACCTGCTCGCCGAGTGCTCCATGATCGTCGAGCACGGGCGGAGCGAGTTCGACGCGACCCGCAGCCTCACCTACCGGGCAGCCGAAGCGGTCATCATCCACTTCGACGACCTGCTCGGTCGCATCCCCCAGGACCGGGAGGCACGACTTCCGTCCGACCTGTCACTCGCGGCGGTCCGGAAGACCCGCAACATCCTGTCCCACGACTACCGGAAGGCACGGAAGGAGATCGTCTGGGACGCGATCGAGCACCGCATCCCCGCGGTGATCCTGGCGCTCGTCGACTGACCCCACCGGGCGTCCCGACGACTCGGACCGCTCGCCTCAGTTCAGGCGCTCGAAGACCATCGTGGCTTGCACCCGGTCCCCGCCGCCGAAACCCGTGCTCCCCGAGGAAGCCGTCGTGATCGTGTGCAGCCGGTACCCGAGCGCAGCCTGCGCGTTGATCGCCTTCTCGAGCTCGGTGAGGTTGCCCGAACCCGTCCCGAAGAACTTCTCCTTGAGCACCACCTGCAGCACGACGTAGCTCATGCCGTTCTGTGCCGGACGCGGCTGACCACCCGAAGCGGCTTCCGCCTGGATCCGGCCGATCACTCCACCGACCCCCGACGCCGCGGGCGCCTGCTGCTGCACCTGCTCCGTCCACGCGGAACCGTCCCACCACCGCATGGTGCCGGAGCCGTCGTCGTACCACCCTGCCTGCGCATTCGTCATGCGCTCATCCTGGCGCACGACGAACCACGTGGGCAGATCAGTTGTTGAAGCGGAACCCAGAAAGCCGTTGCCGCGTCTGCCGCTCAAAACGTCTGAGAACAGCGCCTCGGGTCAGCGGATGGTGAGTCCACATCAAAGAAGCCCCGGGGCGTATCGCTCCGGGGCTTCTTCAATGGGAGGACTACTGGGACAGCCGGAAGGACACGCTTGCGCTTGCGCTGCGAAGCGCGAGCGTTCCCAGGAGGTCAAGCTCAGTTTCCGTGGGGAAAGCAATGTCAACGATCCCGAACAAGGGACCGCTCGATGCTTGCACCAAAGAGGATTCCAGCTCATTGCCGGCCTCGTCACTGATCACGAATCGCTCCCCGCTCACCACCGGCACCTGCTGGCCATGGCGTCCGAACGACTCTGTCGGCGACGATCGGACTCGGATCGACAGCCAACCGTCAATGACTTCGGCGGACTGCACCTCCAGCGGAAGCCCGTCAGCGTGGATGACCTGTGCTCGTCCGAGAAACAAGCTGCTCCCTACTTCGAAATCCCCGAAGCCGTGTCGTAGTAGTCCACGCGCCCCTCGTGAAGGAATGCCTCGACCTCCCAATGTTCACCTTTCACCGGGCAGATCGAGTTCGTCCGCGTCGACAGGTGGGTTTCGGTACCCGACGCTGAACCGCACTCACTGAACGCGCCTCCGTTGACGCGGTACTCGCAGGTGAGCTTCTTCTGTGCCCGGGTGTTGTGTTGCGCGGTGGCGAGCCAACGAGCGAGACCAGGCGTGAGCGTGAGATGCGCAGTGACGGTCGGCGAGCTGCTGGCGCGAACCACAGCCTTGCTGGAGCTGGGGGCCACGAGATCATCTGTACCGTCGACGATGGCACCACTCGCGGGAGCAGCAGGATTGGCACAGCGGAACTGCGCGTGAGCGATGAGCGCCTGCTGATCCTCAAACGGAAGCACGGTCCCGTCTTCGGCGTTGAGGTTCACTGACTCACCCGCACACACCGTGATCACGCCACCCGCCGTCGATGGCGCTGGCGTCTCACCAGCGGCTGACGCTGTTTGTGCCCCCGCGAGAATCAACCCGGCAGCGAATGCTGCACCCATCACCATTGAGATTGACTTCTTCATCCATTCCCCTCCTATGTCCTGCCCACACATCACCGTCGCCTGGGCGCCGCTTCGGTTCGGACGCTAACACTCACGGAGCGCCCAAGCCCCGTCCTGTGCACCACTACAGCGGTGGCGAGCAGGCTTCAGGCAAAGGTGAAGCCTCTCGTCCTCCAAAGGGTGGACATGGCTGTGCGAAAGTGCCGACTTGGGCACCGCGCCGAAGGTCCCTGCTCCCGGCATCGACGAGGGAAGGGTGCGTCCATCATCGAAACGGACAGTCGAAGGGTCTGTGAACAGTGCCCAGGGTCAGCGGATGGTGAGTCCACCCGAGGAAGACCCCGGAGTACTAGCCTCCGGGGCTATACCTCAGTCTTTTGGGCTGTGCCAGGTCACGGTGCTCGATCGGCGTTGGTTCGACGATCTAGTTGTTGAAGCGGAACTCCACCACGTCGCCGTCCTGCATGACGTAGTCCTTGCCTTCGATGCGGGCCTTGCCGGCAGCGCGGGCCTCGGCGATCGAGCCGGTCTCGACCAGGTCGTCGAACGAGATGACCTCGGCCTTGATGAAGCCCTTCTCGAAGTCGGTGTGGATGACGCCAGCAGCCTGGGGAGCCTTCCACCCCTTGCCGATCGTCCACGCACGGGCTTCCTTCGGACCGGCCGTCAGGTAGGTCTGCAGTCCGAGGGTGTCGAACCCGATGCGGGCGAGCTGGTCGAGGCCCGACTCGGTCTGACCGGTCGACTCGAGCAGTTCGGCGGCGTCCGCCGGGTCGAGGTCGATGAGCTCCGACTCGACCTGGGCGTCGAGGAACACGGCCTGCGCCGGTGCGACGAGCGCGGCCAGTTCGGCCTTGCGGGACTCGTCGGTCAGGATCGCCTCGTCGACGTTGAAGACGAAGATGAAGGGCTTAGCGCTGAGCAGGCCGAGCTCGGCGATCGGCGACAGGTCGATCTTGGTGGCGGACAGCAGCGTGCCCTGCTCGAGCGCGGCACGGGCCTCGCGAGCGGTCTCGAGCACGATCGGCTCGGTCTGCTTGAGCTTCACGGTCTTCTCGTACCGCGGGAGCGCCTTGTCGATGGTCTCCATGTCGGCGAGGATCAGCTCGGTGTTGATGACCTCGAGGTCGTCCTTCGGGGAGACCTTGTTCGCGACGTGCACGACGTCGTCATCGGTGAAGCCGCGGACGACCTGCGCGATGGCGTCGGCCTCGCGGATGTTGGCGAGGAACTTGTTGCCCAGGCCTTCGCCCTCGCTCGCGCCCTTGACGATGCCCGCGATGTCGACGAACGACACCGGCGCCGGCACGGTCTTCTCCGAGTGGAAGAGCTCAGCGAGCTGGTCGAGCCGCGAGTCGGGCAGGTTCACCACCCCGACGTTCGGCTCGATCGTCGCGAACGGGTAGTTCGCGGCGAGGACCTGGTTCTTGGTCAGGGCGTTGAACAGGGTCGACTTGCCGACGTTCGGGAGACCGACGATTCCGATGGTGAGAGCCACGGAAGAACAGCCTACCGGCGGCGGCCTGTCGGAGCCGACCCGGGCCTCCAGTCCGTCCGTCAGATCAGCGGACGCAACCCGCTCATCGGGGGCCGCAGCAGGGCCGTGATGCGCCGCTCGACGACGTCGAAGACGTCGGCCTGCAGCCGCTGCGAGCGCCGCCAGTCCCCCGGCACCTGGAGCGAGTGGTCGGCACGGTCGACGGTCTGGAGGCGCGCAGCAGTCCCCGAGGCCCGCTCGGGCCGCCACATGGTGTCGTCTCCACCCCCGATCGCCTCGTGCGCGTCGGCGGCGGCTTCGTTGCCCGTGCGTCGAGGGGAGCCACACGCAACGCCGACGGGAACGGAGGGCGATGTCGGCACCCCGTGCGACGATCGGGACCGTGCCGTTGAACTTCACCGCGATCGACTTCGAGACCGCCAACAGCTCGCCCGCCAGCGCCTGCTCCGTCGGGCTCGTGAAGGTCCGCGCCGGCCGGGTCGTCGATCGGGCGTCGTGGTTCATCCGCCCGCCGTTCGGGCACGACGCGTTCCTGGAGTGGAACACGCGGATCCACGGCATCGTCGCCGAGGACGTCACGCACGCCAAGACGTGGGAACAGCAGTACCCCGACCTGGTGGCCTTCGCCGAGGGCGACGTCCTGGTGGCCCACAACGCCCGCTTCGACATGGGCGTCATCGCCGGCGGGTGCTCTGCGACGGGAATCGACCTGGCCGAGCACCACTCGCTGTGCTCCCTGGCGGTGGCCCGCAAGACCTACACGCTCGACTCGTACCGCCTGCCGGTCGCCGCGATGGCCGCCGGGTTCGAGGGCTTCCAGCACCACGACGCCGCCGCCGACGCCGAGGCCTGCGCCGCGATCGTCGTGCACGCTGCCGGGCACCACGGGGTCGAGACGGTCGAGGCGCTCGGGGCGGTGACCCGGGTGACGATCGCCCCGGTCCGTGCGCGTGCCGAGAAGCCGAAGGCCGCGAACCAGCCGCGTCTGTCGAACCGACCGATGGTGTTCGCCGACTGACGGTCTGCACTGACTGACGGTGCTCGCCGACTGACGGTCTGCGCTGGCTGACGGTGTTCGCCGACTGACGCAACGCCCGCTGCGCGCGGCCGGGGCACCACATCCCCGGTGGTATTGTCACGACAATGCCGTCGGCACCGACGCCGGCATCTCCGCACGTGTGAAGGACCGCGATGACCAACGAAGGCCAGCTGCCGTCCGACCTGTTCATGGACCTGGACCGGTCGGGTCCCATGCCCCTCTACTTCCAGGTCGCCTCGCGCATCGAGGAGTCGATCCGCTCCGGCGCGATGCCACCAGGGGCCCGGCTCGAGAACGAGATCGCCCTCGGTGAGCGTCTCGGTCTGTCGCGGCCGACGATCCGACGGGCGATCCAGGACCTCGTCGACAAGGGTCTGCTGGTGCGCCGCCGCGGCATCGGGACCCAGGTCGTGCACGGGCCGGTGACCCGCAAGGTCGAGTTGACGAGCCTGTACGACGACCTGGCGCAGGGTTCGCAGGCTCCGGCGACGAAGCTCCTGCAGCGCAACGACGTCCCCGCGTCCGACGAGGTCGCCGCGGCACTGAGCATCGAGCCCGGCACGACCGTCGCGCACATCCGGCGGGTGCGGTTCGCCGAGGACGTCCCGATGGCGATCCTCGAGAACTACCTGCCGCCGGAGTTCCTCGACCTGACCGACGAGGACCTGCAGGCGTACGGGCTGTACCAGCTGCTGCGCGGCCGAGGTGTCACGATGCGGGTGGCGAAGCAGCGGATCGGGGCCCGTGCGGTCACCGACGAAGAGGCCGGCCTGCTCGAGATCGAGGACGGCGACCCGGTGCTCACGATGAGCCGCACCGCGTACGACGCCTCGGGCCGTGCGGTCGAGTACGGCGTGCACTGCTACCGCCCGGACCGGTACTCGTTCGAGGTCACGCTCGTCGACAAGTAAGCCGAGCGGTCACGTGGCCGAACGGTCACGTTCCGTCGCTCGGGGCTGCTCGGCGAGGGGTCACGACGTGCTGTCGGTCGTGTGCGGAACGGTCACGAACTGTCGCCCGGAGGCCCGGCAACCGACAGTTCGTGACCACTCGGCGGACCTGAGCGGGGTGTCGTGACCACCCCGCACCCGCACCCGCACCCGCACCGCTCACCCGAGCGCGGGCACCCCGAGCTCACCCGTGACGTACTGGGCACGGCCGAAGCCGAAGGACCAGTCCTGCGGCCCGTTCTCGACGTAGCCGATGAAGACGTCCTCGGACGCGACACCGATCGCCGCGAGGGCGTCGTGGATCGCCCGGTACAGCGCCGCCTTCGCCTCGTCGGTCCGCCCGCGCTGCGTGAACACCTGGATGACGATGACACCCTCGGTGCGCTCGAACCCCAGGCCGGCGTCCTCGGCGATGATCTGCTGCGCGGGGTGCTCGGTGATCACCTGGAACCGGTCCCGCACCGGGATCCCGTACACGTCGACGATGGCCTGGTGGATGGCGTCGGCGATGCCACGGACGGCCTCCGGCGTGCGGCCGGTGGCGAGGTCGATACGGACGAGCGGCATGGTGCCTCCTGGTTGCTCGGACTTTGTCCTTACATACTAACAAGTGACAACGACCGGGTGTCTACAACTTCGGCGTCGGCGCCCCGTACGTCAGCGGCCCGTCGACGCGAGCGACGTCGTGCCACGAGCCGTCGACCAGCGAGGCCTCCGCGGCCTCGACGATCGACGCGGCAGCCAGCCCGTCGGCGACCGAGGGTGCGAGCTGCTCCCCGCGCTGCACGCTCGCGATGAACTGCGCCGCCTCGATCGTCTTCAGGTCGTCGTACCCCATCGCCGTGCCGGCACCCGGCTGGAACCGGGCGAACTCGCCGTCCCCGGGAGCGACGTAGTGCGTCGCGTACCCGTCGACCTCCTGGCCGTCCAGGTACACCTCGAGCTCGTTGAGGCGCTGGAAGTCCCACCGGACCGAACCGCGGGTGCCGTAGATCTCGAGCTTGTACTCGGCGTGCGGCCCACGCATGACCCGACTCGAGTCCATCGTGCCGACCGCACCGTCCTCGAACCGGAACAGCAGCGCGGCGTAGTCCTCGTTCTCGACGGCACCGAGCTCGCCGGTCGCTGCGGCGCTGCGGTCGACGATGCCGGCAGCCGGGCGGGGCCGCGACTCGATGAACGTCTCGGCGAGCGCACTGACCGACGCGATCCGTCCGACCACGTACTGCGCCAGGTCGAGTCCGTGCGACAGCAGGTCGCCGAGCACACCCGATCCGGCACGCTCACGCTCGAAGCGCCAGGTCAACGGGGCCGCCGGGTCGGACGAGTAGTCGGCGAGCAACGAGCCGCGCACGTTCGTGACCCGGCCGAGCCGTCCGCTCCGGACGAGTTCACGAGCGCGCTCGATCGCCGGGGCGTGCCGGTAGTTGAAACCGACGCTCGTGATGACTCCGGCGCGCTGCACCGCCTGGTGGATGGAGCGCGAGTCGCTGGCGTACCGTCCCATCGGCTTCTCGATCCAGAACGGCTTGCCTGCCTCGGCCGCGGCGACGGCCATCTCGCGGTGCAGGAAGTTCGGCGAACAAATCGACACGACGTCGACCGCCGGGTCGGCGAGGACTTCGTGGTAGTCGGCGACGGCCCGCTCGTACCCGAGCCGCATCACCGCCTGGTCACGGGCCGCCTCGATCGGGTCGGCCGCGACGACGAGCCGCGGCTGGACGCCGAGCTCCGGGAAGTGGTCCGGCAACGCTCGGTAGGCACGCGAGTGCAACCGCCCCATCCAGCCGACCGAGATCAGCCCGACGCCGATGCTGTCCATGGAGAACTCCTTCGTTCAGGTGACGCGCATTGGAGCGCGACAACGAGCGTAGCCGATGCGGCGGACTTTGTCAGCACATGACGCAACCGCCTGGAGGCCCGGTGCCGGTCTTGGGGACCGGCACCGGGCCTCCAGGCTGGTGCGTCAGCGCGCGGGGCGCGACCCGTGGTTCGGACGGGTCGCGCCGCGCATCAGATCGCGTCGCAGATCGCGTTTCAGATCGCGGGGACGATGATGTCGCGGACCAGGGCGTCGAGCTTCGCGTCGGCGTCCAGGAACTGTCGGAGCGTCGTCACGGTCGCACCGAAGCGGTCGAACTCGTCGATCGTCATGCCGTCCACGTCGTAGCCGCGGGCGAACTCCGGCGTCGCGGCCCGGAGCGCCTCGATGACGTGCACGGGGACCTCGTCGTCGATGGCGTGCGGACGGAACGGGAACGCGTTGTCGTTGATGTCCTTCGTCCACTGGAACGGGGGCGACACCACCAGGTCCCCGCCCTGGAACTCCGACCACTGCAGTGCGTTGCGGAACGCGGCGACCAGCACGCGCGAGCGGAAGCCACGCTCCTGGAAGACGCGGTAGGCGTTCTTCACCGCGGCGACACCGGCCCACTCGAGGATGCCCGGGTCCACCATCACGTGGTCGCGCTTGACGACGGTCTTCAGCCAGTCGTCGAAGCGGCCGGCCATCAGGGTGACGACGTGGCCGAACTCCTGCTCCGGCAGGCCCTCGGCAGCACGCCGGTCGAGGGCGCGCTCGATGGCCTCGCCCACGGCGACGACCTGCGGCACGGTGAAGGACACCGTGGCGTTGATCGAGACCCCGCGGTAGGCGGCTTCCTCGATCGCGGCGATGCCGACCTTGGTGGCGGGGATCTTCACGATGATGTTCGGCGCGAGCTGCGAGAACCGGACGGCCTGCTCGACGAGCGCGTCGGCGTCGCGGTGGAACCGGGGGTCGGTCTGCATGGACAGTCGACCGTTCCGGCCGCCGGACGCCTCGAACGCGGGCAGCAGCTGCGCCGCGGCGGCGATGGAGAGCTCCTCGACGGCCTTCCAGCCGATCCAGGACTCCCCCGCTGTCGGTTGTTCCTCGGCGATCTCGCGGATGCGCGGGACCCAGGTCTCCGGGTCCTGCTGGATGCAGGTGTACGCGATCACGGGGTTGCAGGTCGCGCCGACGGCACCGTACTCGTGGATGGCGGTCGACAGTTCGCGCGGGTCGGCGGAGTCGTTCCACAGGGCGGTCGGTGTCTGCTCCGCGGCCTGCAGGGTGACGGGGCGGGAGTCGGCGTCGGTGGACGCCTGCGTCTCGAGGGTGGTGGTCATCGGTGGAGTCCCTTCGTGATCGTGTCGAGCTGGAACCGCGACACCGCGTCGGCGTTCTCGTCCTCGGCGAAGACGCTCGAGACCGCGACGGTGTCCTCGCGCGCCGAGAAACCGACCCGGTCGAGCGCCGCCCAGAAGGCGTCGAAGTCGACGTCCGCCTGGCCGACCGGCAGGTGCTGGTGCACCCGGACCGGGTTGCCGGGCGGGTTCGTGATGTAGCGCAGGCCGTGCGAGCGACGGTGGTCGTACGCGTCGGCGACGTGGACCAGCTGCAGCGAGTCGCCGGCGGCGTCGATGATCTCGTCCATGTTGCCGCCGTAGTGGAACGTGTGGCAGGCGACGTAGACGAAGCCGACGTGCTTCGAGTTCAGGCCGCGGATCACCCGGAGTGCCTCGAGGCCGTCCTCGACGAAGTCGTCGGGGTGCGGGTCGATGAGCACACGGATGCCGGCGTCCTCGATGATCGGCAGCAGTTCCTCCATCGACCGGTAGAACTGGTCCTCGGACTTCTCGGCACGCTCGGGGCGGCCGGAGAACTCCGTGTTGATGGTGTCCACGCCGAGGCGCTTCGTGATCTCGATGACCCGCTTCCACTTCCGGACCGCAGCCTGACGGGCGTCCTCGTCCGGGCCCGACCAGCGCAGCACGGGCAGCACGCTCGCCACCTGGACACCGGCGTCACGGCAGGCCGCGGCGAACGCGTCGACCAGGTCGTCGTCGGCCTTCGGGTGCCGGTAGAAGGGGATGAAGTCCTTGTGCGGCGTGAGCTGCAGGTACTCGTAGCCGAGCTCCGCGACCTTGCGCGGGAACTCGAGCAGCGACAGGTCGTGGTGGAACGGGGTCGGGTCGAGCGCGATCTTCGGCATCGATCAGGCCCCGGCGAGCGCGGCCGGTGCGGTCGCGTCGATCGTCTCGTCGTAGAACGCCGGCTTCGTGACCGCGTACTCGACCACTTCGTGCGCGCCGGACTGCTGGGCCCGGACGGCGACCTCAGCGACGACGGAGGCGGTGTAGCCGTCCCAGGCACTCGGCCCGTCGATGCCGCCGGTCCGGGCCGCGTCGACCCAGCGCTGGACCTCTTCGTCGTAGGCGGCGGCGAACCGCTCCTTGAACGACGGCGTGACGCCCTGCGAGGTCGCCCCGGCTGCGGCGAGCGAGAGCGAGGTGTCGCGGCCGATGTAGGCGACGCCGGACTCGAACACGGCGTCGGTGGTCACCTGGTAGCCGAACTGGGCGTTGACGTTGATCTCGACGATCGCCATGGTGCCGGACTCGGTGGTGAACAGGACGAACTGCGGCTCGGGCAGGTCGGCCGGCGCGAGGGAGTTCTTGCGCGGCTTCTTCACCTCGACGCTCGTGATCGCTTCGCCGGTCAGGAACGGGATGATGTCGATCTCGTGGATCACCGAGTCGTGGATGAGCATCGACTCGCTGAAGTTGGGCGGCGTCGTCGGGTTGCGGTGCGCGTGGTGCAGGGCGAGCAGGGCGCCGTTCGCCCCCGACTCGCGCAGCGCCTTGAGCTCCTGGTACCCGGAGTCGAACCGGCGCATGAAGCCGACCTGGATGACCGGTCGGGCGGCGTGCTGCTGCTCGAGCTCCACGATGCGCAGCGAGTCCTCGGCGCTGGTCGTCAGCGGCTTCTCGCACAGGACGGTGAGCCCGCGCTCGAGCGCCGTCACCAGGATCGGCTCGTGCAGGAAGCCCGGCGTCGCGATGATGACGGCGTCGATCTCGGTCCGCTCGAGCGCCTCGTCGAAGGACGCGGCGGTGATCGCGCCGGGCGCCAGGGCGGCTGCCGCAGCGGCACGGGCCTGGTCGGGCTCGACGACGGCGACGACGTCGGCGTTCGAGATCTTGGCGGTGATGCGGCGGACGTGGTCGGCGCCCATCATGCCGGCGCCGACGACGGCGACGCGGAGGTTCTGCGTGGTGGTCATGGTGGTGTTCTCCTGGGGTTGTTGACGCTGCCTGGACGGCGCGTCAGGAGGCGCGGGCGGCCGACGTCGAGCCGAAGATGTGCTGGAAGGTGCGCTCGGCGATCGGGCCGGGGGCGTCGACGGAGCAGCCGTACATGTCCTGCTCGACGATGCCGAAGACGTCCGGGTTGATCGCGGCGACGGCCTCGATGATCGGGGCGAGTTCCGGGGTGCCGTGCGGCGGCTCGGTCATGATGCCCTGCGACACGGCGGTCGCGAACGGCACGTCGTTCTTGAGCACGTCGAACAGCAGGTCGGTGTCGACCTGCTTGAGGTGCAGGTAGCCGATGCGCTCCGGGTGGGCGGCGATGAGCTTGAGGTTGTCGCCGCCGTAGTAGGCGAAGTGGCCGGTGTCGAGGCAGAGGTTGGTGTACTCGGGGTTCGTGACCTCGAGGAACCGCACGGTCTCCTTGTAGGTACCGACGTGGCTGTCCGCGTGGGTGTGGAACTGCTGGTGGACGCCGTACTCCTCGAGCAGCGCCTTGCCGAGCTGGTCGTGGCCCTTGCCGAGACGCTCCCACTGCTCGTCGGTGAGCGTGCGCGCCTCGAGCACCTCTTCGGTGGCGTCCGAGCGCCACAGGTCGGGGATCGTCACCAGGTGCTCGGCGCCGAGCTTCGCGGCCAGGCCGGCGACCGCGACGGCCTGGTCCCACGCACGCTGGAACTGGTCCTCGCCCTTGTGGAACCCGGTGAAGACCGTGCCCGCCGACAGCTTGAGCCCGCGGGACTCGAGCTCGTCGGACAGCTGGGACGGGTCGGTCGGCAGGTACCCGTACGGGCCGAGCTCGATCCACTCGTACCCGGCGGCGGACGCCTCGTCGAGGAAGCGCTGCCACGGCACCTGCTTCGGGTCGTCCGGGAACCAGACGCCCCACGAGTCCGGGGCGGTGCCGATGCGGATCGAGGCGGGCGCCGCGTCGGTGGCGGGGCTGCCGATGGGGGTGGCGGTGTCGGTCATGACGTCGCTGTCGCTTTCTGTCTCGTGAACGGTTCAGCCGAGCAGCGGACGCTGCGTGGCGACCTGCTGCTCGTACTCGGCGCGGGCGGCCTGGGTGCTGGGGAGGGTGGAGGTCTGCGCGACCGGCACGTCCCACCAGCCGTCGCCCTCGGGGGCGTAGACCAGCGGGTCGGAGTTGATGTGCACCAGGGTGGTGTGGTCGTTCGCCTTCGCCTGGCGCAGCGCGGCCTTCAGATCCTCGATGCTGTCCGGGCCGGGCTGCACCTCGATGACGTCGACGCCGTACGAGCGGGCGTTGGCGGCGAGGTCGACGGGCAGGGGCTCGCCGTTCTCGAACGACTCGGTCTCGTCGAGGTAGCGGTACTTCGTGCCGAAGCGCTCGGAGCCGACGGTCTCGGACAGGTGCCCGATCGACGCGTACCCGTGGTTCTGGATCAGCACGACGATGATCTTGATGCCCTCGGCCACGGCGGTGACGAGCTCGGTGTGCAGCATGAGGTAGCTGCCGTCACCGACCATCACGATCGCGTCGCGGTCCGGAGCCCCGCGGCGGACCCCGATGCCACCGGCGATCTCGTAGCCCATGCACGAGAACGCGTACTCGACGTGGTACCCGAGCTCGTCCCGCACCCGCCAGAGCTTGTGCAGGTCGCCGGGCAGCGAGCCCGCAGCCTGGATGACGACGTCGCGCGGGTCGGAGACCGACTGCACGGCCCCGATGATCTCGGGCTGGCCGGGCAGGTCTGCACCGGACGGGGCGAAGGCGCCGTCGACGGCGGCGTCCCACGCCGCCTTCAGCGAGGCGATCTCGGAGGCGTAGCCGGGCTCGACGACGTACGCCGTGTCCGACGTGAGCGACTCCGTCAGGGCGACCAGCGCCTCCCGGGCGTCCGCGATCAGCGGCAGCTGCGAACCGTGCTTGTAGGCGTCGAACGCGGCCACGTTGACGTTGACGAACGTGACGTCCGGGTTCTGGAACGCCGTGCGCGACGCCGTGGTGAAGTCGCTGTAGCGGGTGCCGATCCCGATGACGACGTCGGCCTGGGCGGCGATCGCGTTGGCCGCCGCGGTGCCCGTCGCGCCGATCCCGCCGAGGTACTGCGGGTGGTCCCAGACCAGGGATCCGCCACCGGCCTGCGACGTGCCGACCGGGATCCCGGTGGCCTCGACGAAGGCGCGGAGCTCGTCGGCGGCGTCGGAGTACAGCACCCCGCCACCGGCCACGATGACCGGACGCCGGCCGGCACGGATCGCGGCCACGGCACGCTCGAGCGGACCGCGCTCGGGCAGCGGGCGGCGGATGTGCCACTCCCGCGGCTGCAGGAACGCGACGGGGACGTCGAACTCCTCGGCCTGGACGTCCTCGGGCAGCGCGATCGTCACCGCACCGGTCTCGGCCGGGTCGGTCAGCACCCGCATCGCGGCGAGGGCGATCGAGAACAGCTGCTCCGGACGCTCCACACGGTCGAAGTAGCGCGACAGCGGACGGAAGGCGTCGGTGACCTGCAACGACGTGTCGTGCGGCAGCTCGATCTGCTGGAGCACCGGGTCCGTGGTGCGCGTGGCGAAGGTGTCCGACGGCAGCAGCAGTGCCGGCAGCCGGTTCGTGGTGGCGAGTGCCGCGGCGGTCAGCATGTTGGCGGCGCCCGGGCCGACCGACGCCGTCGACGCGTAGGTCGCGCGGCGGCGGTGCATGCGAGCGAAGCCGACGGCCTCGTGCACCATCGCCTGCTCGTTGCGGGCCTGGTGGTACGGCAGCAGACCGGGCTGCTCGACGTGGAGCTGCTTGATGGCCTGACCGACCCCGGCGACGTTGCCGTGCCCGAAGATGCCGAAGATCCCCGGGATGGTGCGTTCGCGGACGTCGCCGTCGACGGTCCACTGGTTGGCCAGGAACTCGACGAGTGCCTGGCCGACCGTCATCTTCCGCGTGGTGGTGGTCACGCCTGCTTCCTTTCGTAGGGCAGTCGCGGGTCGATCGATTCCGATGCCCACGCCTGCCGGACCCACCCGTGGGCGGGGTCGTCGGTGATGTTCCAGACGCGCTCCGGGTCGGGCCCGGCCATCACGTTCAGGTAGTACATGTCGTAGCCCGGAGCGGCGACCGCCGGACCGTGCCAGCCGTACGGCACCAGGGCGACGTCGCCGGTCCGGACCTGCCGGAACTCGTCGATGGCGCGGTCGTCCGAGGCGTACGTGCGGTGCAGGGCGAACGGGTCGGCGGCCTCGGCCGCGATCGACTCGAGCCCACGGGACACCGCGGCCTCGTAGTAGTAGATCTCCTCGAGGTTCGACTCTGACCCGGGCACGTTCGTGTCGTGCTTGTGGGGAGGGTACGACGACCAGTTGCCGGCCGGCGTGATCACTTCGCACACGATGAACTTGACGGCGTCGAGCGCCGCCGGGGTGCCGAAGTTGTGCACCTGACGGCTCGACTGCCCGGCGCCGCGGAGCTCCACCGGCACGTCCGGCCGGGCCAGGTAGGTGGTCGGCTTGACGGTGTCGGTGGGCGCCTCGGCGACGGCGAACCGGCCGCTGCCGGTGATGGTGGCCGCGGAGCCCGAGCCCAGGTACAGGACGTCGGTGGGGCCGTCGAAGACGCTCCCCCGACCCTGCAGGGTCTGCTCGCCGTCACCGGCAGCGCCCGAGTGGGTCACGTGGAACGACCCGGCGAGCGGCACGACGATGCGCTCCACGGCGTCGGCCGGGAGGCGCAGCTCGCCCCCGTCGGTCAGCGCGCCGGTCCGGAGCCCGGTGTGCGCCCACCCCTCGATGCGGCCGTCGACCACGTCGGTCCAGCCTGCCTCGGGCCGGGAGCCCGCCGGGATGAACCACTGGTCGTGCTGGTGCTGTTCGTTCGCCATGCTGCGGGTCAGTTGTTCGACGGGAAGCCGAGGTTGATGCCGCCGTGCGACGGGTCGAGCCACCGGCTCGTGATCGCCTTCTGACGGGTGAAGAAGCTCACGCCGTCGGCACCGTACGCCTTGTGGTCGCCGAACAGCGAGTTCTTCCATCCGCCGAACGAGTAGTAGGCGACAGGCACCGGGATCGGGACGTTGATGCCGATCATGCCGACCTGCACATCGCGCTGGAACCGTCGGGCGGCGCCACCGTCGTTCGTGAAGATGGCGGTGCCGTTGCCGTACGCGCCGGAGTTGATGAGCTCGAGGCCCTCTTCGTAGGTGGCGACCCGCACGACGCTCAGCACCGGACCGAAGATCTCCTCGGTGTAGACGCGGCTGGTGGTGGGCACCTGGTCGATCAGCGTCGGACCCAGCCAGAAGCCGTTCTCGTCGCCGTCGGGTCGGACGGTGCGGCCGTCCACCACAACCACCGCACCGTCCTGCTCTGCGACCTCGATGTACGAGGCGACCTTGTCACGGTGCTGCTTCGTGACGAGCGGCCCCATGTCGCACCCGCGACGACCGTCGCCGATGCGCAGGGTCGCCGCGCGGTCCTTGATCTTCTGGATGAGCTCGTCCGCCACCGGCTCGACGGCGACGACGACCGAGATCGCCATGCAGCGTTCACCGGCCGAACCGAAGCCGGCGTTGATCGCGTTGTCGGCGACCAGGTCGAGGTCGGCGTCGGGCAGGACCAGCATGTGGTTCTTCGCGCCGCCGAGGGCCTGCACGCGCTTGCCGTGCTTCGTGCCGGTCTCGTAGACGTACTGCGCGATGGGCGTGGAGCCGACGAACGAGATCGACTCGACGTCGTCGCTGGTGAGCAGGCCGTCGACGGACAGCTTGTCGCCGTTGAGCACGTTGAAGACGCCGTCGGGCAGCCCGGCCTCCTTGAACTTCTCGGCGAGCCAGATGGCGGCCGACGGGTCCTTCTCGCTCGGCTTCAGCACGACGGTGTTGCCCGCGGCGATCGCGATCGGCAGGAACCAGAGCGGCACCATCGCCGGGAAGTTGAAGGGGCTGATGATGCCCACGACGCCGAGCGGCTGGCGGATCGAGTAGACGTCGATGCCGGTCGAGACCTGGTCGGAGAACTCGCCCTTCATCAGGCTCGGGATGTTGGTGGCGAGCTCCACGACCTCTTGCCCACGGGCGATCTCACCCAGGGCGTCGTCGATGACCTTGCCGTGCTCGCTCGTGATGATCTCGGCCAGCTCGGCCTTGTCGCGGTTCAGGATCTCGCGGAACGAGAACAGGATCGCCTGGCGCTTGGCCAGTGACAGGTTGCTCCAGCCGGGGAACGCCGCCTTGGCGCTGCCGATGGCCGCCTGGATCTCGGACTCGTCGGCCAGCGCGACCTGCTTGGTCGCGACGCCGAGCGCCGGGTCGTACACGGGGGCGGTGTTGCCCGACGCGGATTCGACGCGCTTGCCGTCGATCCAGTGCCCGACGGTGGTGGTGGTCGTGTCGGTGAGCGTCATGCGTTGCTTCCTTCCGAGATGGACGAGTCCATGGTGGTGGCGCCCGCGAGCCGAGCGGCTGGGTCGTGGGCATCTGTGGAGAACCCGCCCCGGGCCTCCTGGCTGTGGACGAGACCGGCGGCGACGTCCACGGCGGCGGCGACGTCGCCGTCCGAGGGGTAGAGCAGGGTGCGTCCGACGACCAGGCCGCGGACGCCGGGCAGGGCCAGGGCGTCAGCCCACTTGGCGTACGTCTCCAGCGGCCGCGAAGCCGGGTCGCCGCCGAGCAGCAGCGTCGGCAGCGTCGTCGCGGCCATCACGCGCTCCATGTCGTCGACGACGGGGATCTTGAGCCAGCTGTAGGCGCTGGACTCGCCGAGTCCCGCGGCGATCGCCATCGAGGTGATCACGGCGTCGGCCGACAGGTCGTTGACGACCCGGCCGTCCCGCCACTCGGACATGAACGGCTCGAGCATGATCGGCAGCTGGAGCGCCGCGGCCTCGCTGACGGCGCGGGCCGTGGCCTCGAGCGTCGGCGCGGTGCCCGAGTCCTCCAGGGCGATGCGCACCAGCAGCTTGGCGAAGTCGAGCCCGGAGTCCTTGATCGCCTGCGCCGAGTACGCCGTGTACCGGTCGTCCATCTCGAACGTCGCGCCGCGCAGTCCGCCGCGGTTCATCGACCCGACGACGACCTTGCCGTCGAGGGCGCCGAGCAGCGCGAGGTCCTCGAGGATGTCGGGGGTACCGAGCACCCCGTCGACCCCCGGACGGCCGAGGGCCGTGACGAGCCGCTCGAGCAGGTCGTAGCGGTCCGCCATCGCGGACTCGTCGTCGCGCACCGCCAGGGCACCGCGTGCGGGGTGGTCGGCGGCGACGATGAAGAGCTTGCCGTCGTCGGCGAGCAGGGAGCGCTTGCGGCGGGCGTCGAGCGTGGCACGCACCAGGTCGGGCTGGCCGGCACGGATGTCGCGGAGGCGCTGGAAGTCAGCGGGGCTGAGCTCAGGCATGGGTCTTCTCCTCGGTGTTCGTCTCACCCGTGTACGTCTCACCCGTGTACGTCTCACCCGTGTGGTTCGTGCCCTCGGCCGGGTTGTCGGTCAGGAACTGCTCGATCTCGTCGCTCGTCGGCATCGCCGTCGAGCACTCGAACCGCGTCGCGACGATCGCGCCGGCTGCGTTGCAGAAGGCCAGGATCCGCTCGAGGCTCCAGCCCTGCAGCAGTCCGTGGGTCAGCGCGCCGCCGAAGCCGTCGCCCGAGCCGAGCCCGTTCACGACGTCGATGTGGTGCGGACGGAACTCGACGAACTCGTCGCGGGTCTTCGCCAGCACGCCCTTCGGCCCCTGCTTGACGATCGCGATCTCGACACCGCGGTCGAGCAGGGCGTCGGCGGCGCGGACCGGATCGGTCTCCCCCACCGCGACCTCGCACTCCTCACGGTTGCCGACGGCGACGGTGGCGTGCTCGAGGGCGATCGCGACCTCGCGCGTCGCGGCCTCGGGGCTCGACCAGAACATCGACCGGTAGTCCAGGTCCAAGACGGTGTGGGTCTTCGTGCTGTTCCGCGCGGCGGACCGGGCTTCGTACGCCACGTGGTGCGCCTGTCGGCTCGGCTCCTCGCTGAGGCCGGTCACCGTGGTCCAGAAGATCTTCGCGCGCTCGATCTCGTGCAGCGGCAGGGACTTCGCCGTGATCATCAGGTCCGGCGCCTTCGGGGCCCGGTAGAAGTAGAGCGGGAAGTCGTCCGGCGGGAAGATCTCGCAGAAGGCGACGGGGGTGTTCAGCCCCTCGACCGTCTCGACGAAGGCGTTCGCGACGCCGTACTCGGGCAGCGTGCGGGCGATGTACCGGCCGAAGGGGTCGTTGCCCGTCCGGGTGATGACCGCGGCGTCCGCGCCGTGGCGAGCAGCGGCGATGGCGACGTTCGTGGCGCTGCCGCCGACGGACTTCGAGAAGGTCGAGACGTCCTCGAGGGGGCCGGTCTGCTGCGGGTAGATGTCGACGCTGACGCGTCCCATCGTGATCACGTCGTAGGCGTGGGGAGCTTGGTTCGTCATGCGACGCGGTGGACCTTCCGTGCGGCTTCATCGGCGGACGATCACGACTGTACACCCTGTTTGCCCTAATGTCATGACATGGATTCCGAGGTGGGTCACGCGGGTCGCGTGGCGCCGGTCGGGCCGGTTCTGCAGGGCGCGTCGGTGTGCCGGGAGGCGCGGTGTCGGTGGGTTCTGCCAGGGTCGCGACATGCAGATCCTCGCCCTGGTCATCGGTCTCGTGATCGGCATCGCCGTCGGTGCGGTCGTCGCCTGGTCGCTCGCCCGCTCGCGCGCAGGCGTCGACGCCGCGTCGGCCCGCGCGACGGCCGAGGCCCTGCGCGGCCAGCTCGAGGCGGTGCGGCGCGACGCCGAGGAACGCCTCGACGCCCAGGACACGCAGTACCGCCGCCAGGTCGACTCGCTCGAACGGCGCTCCGCCGAACTCGAGCACCTGGTGCAGCGCATGCACGGCGTCGACGCGGCGCGCAACCAGAACGAGTCGAAGGTGCTCTCCGCGCTCAGTCCCGTGGCGCAGACGCTCGACGTGATGCGCACGAAGATCGCCGAGCTCGAACAATCGCGGAGCGAGCAGTACGGCGCGCTGTCGGCGCAGCTCCGGTCGGCCGCCGAGTCCGAAGAGCGCCTGCGCGCCACCGCCGACACCCTGGCCAGCGCCCTGTCGTCGAACAGCACGCGCGGCGTCTGGGGCGAGACGCAGCTGCGCAACGTGGTCGAGGCCGCCGGGCTGCTCGAACGGGTCGACTTCGACGTGCAGTCCTCCGTCACCACCGCGGTCGGCTCCGCCCGGCCGGACATGGTCGTGCACCTGCCCGGCGGCAAGACCATCGCCGTCGACGCCAAGGTGCCGTTCAGCGCCTACCTGCAGGCCGCCGAGATCCCGGCGACCGCCACCGGCGCCGAGGCAGCACGACGCGACCAGCTCATCGCCCAGCACGTCAAGGCGCTCCGCGCGCACGTCGACGCCCTCGCCGCACGGGAGTACTGGACCGGCTACGACGCCTCACCCGAGCTCACCGTCGCCTTCATCCCGTCCGAGTCGCTCATCTCGAGCGCCCTCGCCGCCGACCCCGGGCTGCTCGACCACGCCTTCCGCAAGCGCATCGCCCTCGCCTCACCCGTGACCCTGTGGTCCGTGCTCAAGACCGTGGCGTTCTCGTGGCAGCAGGACGTCGTGTCGCAAGAGGCGCACGAGCTCTTCAAGGTCTCCCGCGAGCTCTACGGCCGGCTGTCCACGATGGCCGGGCACGTCGACAAGCTCGGCCGCTCGATCCGGGGCTCGGTCGTCGACTACAACCGCTTCGTCGGGTCCCTCGAACGCCAGGTGCTGCCGAGCGCCCGTCGGCTGTCGCTGCTCGATGAGTCGAAGGTCATCGCGGACCCGTCCTCGATCGAGGACGAGCCGCGGCTGCTCACGGCACCGGAGCTCGTCGGCGCCGTCGACGAGGACTGACGGCGCAGCGCAACGCAACGCACGGCGCAGCGCCGCACCGGACCGGACCGGACCGGACAACGGAAACCCGTCCGAACCACGGGATCGCGTGGTTCGGACGGGTTGCAGTGGTTCAGCGCAGATCCGCGCCGATCAGGACCGCGTGCGGATCAGAACCACTTCTCCGCACGGTGGTCCGCCTGGATGCGGCGGATCGTGTTCGAGCGCGAGCGGAGCACGAGCGAGTCGGTGTGGATGACGCCGCGCGAACGACGCACACCGTCGACCAGGACGCCGTCGGTGACGCCGGTGGCGACGAAGAAGGTGTTGTCCCCCGTGACCAGGTCGTCCTGGTCGAGGACCTTGTCCAGGTCGTGGCCGGCGGCGATGGCGCGCTCGCGCTCCTCGTCGTCCTTCGGCTGGAGCTTGCCGAGGATCACGCCGCCGAGCGCCTTGATCGCGCACGCCGTGATGATGCCCTCGGGGGTGCCGCCGACACCGACGCACATGTCGATCGTCGAGCCGGGCAGGGCCGCGGCGATGCCACCGGCGACGTCACCGTCGAGCAGCAGTCGCGTGCCGGCACCGGTCGCGCGGATGGCGCGGATCAGCTCGTCGTGGCGCGGACGGTCGAGCACGGCGACGACCATGTCCTCGAGGTCCTTGCCCTTGGCCTTCGCCAGCGCGCGGATGTTGTCACCGATCGGCTTCTCGAGGTCCAGGACACCGCGACCTTCGGGGCCGGCGGCGATCTTGTCCATGTAGAAGACGGCGGAGGGGTCGTACATCGAGCCGCGGTCCGAGACGGCCATCACGGAGATGGCGTTCTGGCGGCCGGCGGCGGTGAGCGAGGTGCCGTCGATCGGGTCGACCGCGATGTCGCAGGCCGGACCGTGACCGTTGCCGACGTGCTCGCCGTTGTAGAGCATCGGGGCGTTGTCCTTCTCGCCCTCACCGATGACGACGACGCCGTCGAAGTTCACCGTGCCGAGGAACTTGCGCATCGCGTCGACCGCGGCGCCGTCGGCGAGGTTCTTCTCACCACGCCCGACCCACGGCTGCGCACGGATCGCGGCGGCCTCCGTCGCACGCACGAGCTCGAGGGCGAGGTTGCGGTCGGGCTGGAGGAACAGGGAGCCGGTTTCCGTAGTGGGAGTCACGACCCGAGCCTACCGACCGGCGGCCGACCCGCGGTCCGGACACCGGGCCCGTGCACGCATGTGCACGCCGGACGCGAGCCGACCGCGTAACCCGGACCGCGCCTCCAGAGCTTCTGACTACGATCGGCGGGGACATCACCGAAGTCGAAGGAGATCCACGTGCCCATCGCAACGCCGGAACAGTACGCCGAGATGATCGAACGCGCGAAGGCGGGCAAGTTCGCGTACCCCGCGGTCAACGTCTCCTCCTCGCAGACCATCAACGCGGTCCTCCAGGGCCTGCAGGAGGCCGGTTCCGACGGCATCCTCCAGGTCACGACGGGCGGTGCCGACTACTTCGCCGGCCACACCATCAAGAACCGCGCAGCTGGTGCCCTCGCGATGGCGAAGTTCGCCCACGAGGTCGCCAAGAACTACGACATCACGGTCGCGCTGCACACCGACCACTGCCCGAAGGACGCCCTCGACGGCTTCGTCCTGCCGCTCATCGCGGCGAGCGAGGAAGAGGTCCGGCAGGGTCGCAACCCGATCTTCCAGTCGCACATGTGGGACGGTTCGGCCGTGCCGCTCGACGAGAACATCGAGATCGCGAAGACCATGATCGAGAAGACGCGGAACATCAACGCGATCCTCGAGGTCGAGATCGGTGTCGTCGGCGGCGAAGAGGACGGCGTCCAGCACGAGGGCACGAACGACGCGCTCTACACCACCCCGAACGACGTCGAGAAGGTCGTCGACGCGCTCGGCCTGGGCGACAAGGGCCGCTGGATCGCGGCGCTCACCTTCGGCAACGTGCACGGCGTCTACAAGCCGGGCAACGTCAAGCTCCGCCCCGAGCTCCTCGGCGAGATCCAGGCGTCGGTCGCCTCGAAGCACGGCACGGGCGAGAACCCCCTCGACCTCGTGTTCCACGGTGGCTCCGGTTCGACCGACGACGAGATCCACGAGGCCGTCCGCAACGGCGTCATCAAGATGAACATCGACACGGACACGCAGTACGCGTTCACCCGCTCGATCGCGGACTCGATGTTCCGCAACTACGAGGGCGTCCTGAAGATCGACGGCGAGGTCGGCAACAAGAAGCAGTACGACCCCCGCGCCTGGGGCAAGGTCGCCGAGACCGCCATGGCGGCCCGCGTCGTCGAGGCTGCGAAGGTCCTCGGCTCGGCCGGTCACGCCAAGGGCTGAGCAGGTCCGTCCGGTCGGGTCCACCGGCCTGGAGGAACGGGGTGCGTCCGACGGACGCGCCCCGTTCTGCGTCGGGTCGCCTCCACCGCGTGCCACGATGGGCGGGTGACCGTCGACGCCATCGCCTCCGAGTTCGCCCAGTTCGTCACCGAGTCGCCCACCGCGTTCCACGCGGCGGCGGCGACCCGTGACCGTCTCGTCGCTGCCGGGTTCACCGAGCTGTCCGAGCTCGACGCCTGGCCGACCGAGGCCGGTGCGTACGTGGTGGTCCGCGACGGCGCCGTCATCGCGTGGCGCCTGCCCGACGGTGCCGGCCCGACGACGCCGTTCCGGATCCTCGGCGCCCACACCGACTCCCCCGGCTTCCGCGTGAAGCCGAACCCCGGCGTGCGCACCGGGGGCTGGGAGCAGCTGGGCGTCGAGGTCTACGGCGGCGCGCTCCTGTCGACCTGGTTCGACCGCGACCTGCGGATCGCCGGCCGGGTCGTCGACACCGACGGCATCGTGCGGCTCGTCAGCACCGACGCCGTCGCCCGGATCCCCAACCTGGCGATCCACCTGGACCGTGGGGTCAACGACGGCAAGGAGATCGACCGCCAGCGCCACACCCTGCCGATCGTCGGGGTCGACGGCGACGCCGGTGGGACCTCTGTCGTGGAGTGGCTGCTCGCCCGGCTCGGCGAGGGCGCCGTGTCGTGGGACCTGTTCCTCGCCGACACCCAGGCACCGGCCCGGATCGGCATCGAGCGGGAGTTCCTGGCGTCCGGCCGGATGGACAACCTGACGAGCGTGCACGCCGGACTCCGGGGCATCGTGGACGCTCCGACCGACGGCGACCACATCCCGGTGTTCGCGGCGTTCGACCACGAGGAGATCGGGTCGTCGACGCCGTCCGGTGCCGGTGGTCCGTTCCTCGAGGACGTCCTCGGCCGTGTGCAGGAGGGCCTCGGCGCCACCCGCTCCGAGGCCGCACGGGCGTTCCGTGCGTCGTGGTTGCTGTCGAGCGATGCCGGGCACCTGGTGCACCCGAACCAGCCGGAGAAGCACGACCCGACGAACCGTCCGCGCCCCGGAGCCGGACCGCTGCTGAAGATCAGCGCGAACCAGCGCTACATGACCGAGGCGAAGGGCGAGGCCGTCTGGGCGGCGGCGTGCGAGACCGCCGGTGTGCCGTGGCAGCCGTTCGTGAACGTGAACACGATCCCCGGCGGCTCGACCATCGGCCCGATCGCGGCGACCCGGCTCGGGATCCCGACGATCGACATCGGCGTCGGGCTGCTGTCGATGCACTCGATCCGGGAGCTCGTGCACGTCGACGACCTGGCTGCCCTGCACGGAGCGGTCGCCGCCTTCCTGGCCGGCTGACCTCCGGGCGGCCACGGCTGGCCGGGGTGGTCGCGACTCCCCGGGTGCCCAGGGCCGAGAGGTCACGAACTGTCGCTCGCGCCGGTGCCGGACGACGCGTTCTGACCACTCGACGGCGGGCCGGGTGCGGGCGGTCGAGTGGTCACAACTCCCCGTACGCGCGGGGCCGAGAGGTCACGAACTGTCGCTCGCGCCGGCGCCGGACGACACGTTCTGACCACTCAGCGGCGGGCCCGCGGTGAGTTGCGACCGCACGGCAGTCGATGCTGCGCGCGCCCGCGAGGCTGGCCACGCTCGCCGGAAGGGCACCGCCCCGCGACTGGCCGACGGACGGGCCGCCGAGAGGTCACGACTCCCCGCGCGCCCAGGCCCGAGAGGTCACGAACTGTCGCTCGCGCCGGTCCCGAACGACACGTTCTGACCACTCGACGGCGGGCCCGCGGTGTGTTGCGACCACCCGGCGCGCGGAGGCCGGCACCGCGAGCAACCCGGCCGGCAGGCGGTCAGGCGCTCAGGCGCCGCCGGACTGCCGCAGCATGAAGTCGACGAAGGCCTGGTCCTGCATGACCACGACGACGAACGCGATCACGCTGATCGCCGTGGCGACGACGGCTCCGACCAGCGGCACCCAGAACGTCCGCTTCCGTGCTCGGAGCCGACGGATGGACCACCAGGCGACCAGGGCGAAGACCAACACGTTGGTGATCGCGGCGATGGTGGCGGCCGTGCTGAGGGCACTCGGGTCGTTCAGGGCCGTGTACTGGGCCTCGAGGGTGCGCCGCACGGTCGAGGCGACCTTGCCGACCGACAGCGACTGCACGACGGAGACGAGCCCGAAGGCGAGCAGCCCGACGGTGAGCACGAAGTCGGCGGGCGTGCGGCCGAACCGGCTGCGGGCCATCGACCCCTGTGCCCCGGCAGGGACCGCCCCGGAGCGGACATCCGTGCCGGCGCGGTCGCCGTGGACGCCGTCGCTCGGAGCAGCGTCACGCGCGCCGGCGGCGGAGGCCTGGTCCTGCCGTTCCCGTGCCTGACGCTCACGCTCCTGGCGTTCCTGCTCGACGAGGACCGGGTTGACCCACCCCTCTGGCGCGTACTCGCCGTACCCGGGTGCGGGACGGCCCTGGGGCCGGCCGTCCACGGAACCGGCGGCCGACGTCGGGGACGCACCCCGGGCCTCCTGGCCGGCACCGGAACCGGCGTCGACCTGGTTCGCCGGGTCGCGACGCGGGACCGAGGACCAGCCGTCCGCGCCGCTCATGCCCGACGCCCGCCGAGCGCGCGCGTCGGGTTGCCCGAGGCGTCGGTGCGGAGCTCCTTGGGGAGCGAGAACATCAGGTCTTCGTGCGCGGTGACGACCTCTTCGACGGCGGCGTACCCGGCGTCGGCGAGCTGCTCGAGCACCTCGGCCACGAGTTCTTCCGGCACGGACGCACCGCTGGTCACGCCGACCGTCTCGACACCGTCGAGCCACTCCTGCTGGATCTCTTCCGCGTAGTCGACACGGTGGGCGGCCCGCGCACCGTGCTCGAGCGCGACCTCGACCAGACGGACGCTGTTCGACGAGTTCGCGGAGCCGACCACGATCACCAGGTCGGCACCGGGCGCGACCTTCTTGATCGCGACCTGGCGGTTCTGGGTGGCGTAGCAGATGTCGTCCGACGGGGGGTCCTGGATGGCCGGGAACTTCTCGCGCAGCAGCCGCACGGTCTCCATCGTCTCGTCGACGCTGAGCGTGGTCTGCGACAGCCAGACGAGGTTGTCCGGGTCGGGGACCGACAGGGCGGCGACGTCGTCGGGGCCGTTCACCAGGATCGTGCGGTCCGGGGCGTGCCCCATCGTTCCCTCGACCTCTTCGTGGCCGGCGTGCCCGATCAGGATGATGGTGCGCTCGGCCTTGGCGAACCGGGTGGCTTCGCGGTGGACCTTGGTGACGAGGGGACAGGTGGCATCGATGGCGTGCAGGTCGCGCTCGGCGGCACCCGCGACGACGGCCGGCGACACACCGTGGGCGCTGAAGACGACGTGTGAACCCCGGGGGACCTCGGCCACGTCGTCGACGAAGACGGCACCGCGCTGCTCGAGCGTCGACACCACGTGCACGTTGTGGACGATCTGCTTGCGGACGTAGACGGGCTCGCCGTACTGCTCCAGGGCCTTCTCGACCGCGACGACCGCGCGGTCCACCCCGGCGCAGTAGCCACGGGGTGCCGCGAGCAGCACCTTCTTGGGGCCGGCGACCGGTTCGTCACGCAGTCGGCCCCGTGCCGCGTGCACACGCGGCGGGGCGAGCGGGACCGTGTGGCCGTTGGTGATCGTCACGTCCCCGATGATAGGTGAGCAGCACGCACGCGACCTGGGCGCGCGGGGCGCCTGTGGAGAACACGACGGCCGTCCCCTGTCACCGGTCTCGGGCACGATGGACGTCCCAGCAGGACAAGGAGCGACATGGCGATCGAACAGGGCCCGCCGACGGCCGACAACCCGTGGCCGGTCGCGCTCCTCGGCGCGAAGCTGCGCGACTGGATCGACCGGCTCGGCACCGCGTGGGTGGAGGGCGAGATCACGCAGTGGAACGTCGCCGGCGGCAACGTGTACGGCAAGCTCAAGGACGTCGAGGTCGACGCCACCGTGTCTTTCTCCATCTGGTCGAGCGTGCGCTCCCGGGTGCCGGCGGACATCAAGCAGGGCGACCGTGTCGTCGCCGCACTCAAGCCGAACTACTGGGTCAAGGGCGGCTCGCTGACCATGCAGGTCGTCGAGATGAAGCACGTCGGCCTCGGTGACCTGCTCGAACGCCTCGAGCGCCTCCGTCGCACCCTCGCCGAGGAAGGGCTGTTCGACCCGTCCCGCAAGCGCCGTCTGCCGTTCCTGCCGCACCGCATCGGTCTGATCACCGGCAAGGACTCCGACGCCGAGAAGGACGTCAAGCGGAACGCGCAGCTGCGGTGGCCCCAGGTGGAGTTCCGCACCGTGCACACGGCCGTGCAGGGCGAACGGACCGTGGGCGAGGTCACGGCGGCGATCCTCGAGCTCGACGCCGACCCCGAGGTCGACGTCATCATCATCGCCCGCGGCGGCGGTGACTTCCAGAACCTGCTCGGCTTCAGCGACGAAGGACTCGTCCGTGCCGCGGCCTCGGCGTCGACCCCGATCGTCTCGGCGATCGGGCACGAGGCCGACCGCCCGATCCTCGACGAGGTCGCCGACCTGCGCGCCTCGACCCCGACGGACGCCGCCAAGCGCGTCGTGCCCGACGTCGCCGAGGAACTCGCCAACGTCCGGGCGGCCCGCGCCCGGCTCGGGCTGCGGCTCTCGCACACGCTGTCGGTCGAGGCCGACCGGCTCGCCGCGCTGCGGTCGCGGCCGGCCCTGGCGTCGACCGCGTGGCTCGTCGACACCCGTGCGGAAGAGGTCGCGCGCGACCTGTCCCGCGCCCGAGAACTGCTCGACCGCCGGCTCGAACGCGGGCACTCCGAGGTCGGCCACCTGACCGCCCGCCTCCGCGCGCTCTCGCCCCGTGACACCCTGCGCCGCGGGTACGCCATCGTGCAGCGTGCCGACGGGGGTGTCGTCCGCGGCACCGACGACCTGTCCGGAGCGACGCCGGTGCACGTCACGCTCGGTGCCGGCACGGCCACGGGCACGCTCGAACCGGACGGCCCCGGCCCGGACGGCTCCTGACCACCACGGCGTTCTCCACAGCCTGGGACCGGGCGACGGATCGTCGGTGGACGCTCGGTAGGATCGACCCGTGCCATCCCAGCAGGAACCCGAGCAGACCGACGTCCAGTCGCTGAGCTACGAAGCGGCCCGTGACGAACTCGTGCGCGTCGTGAGCGAACTCGAACAGGGCTCCGCGACCCTCGAGCGTTCGCTGGCGCTGTGGGAGCGGGGCGAAGCCCTCGCCGCCCGGTGCGAAGAGTGGCTCGTCGGCGCTCGTGCACGGCTCGACGCGGCCCGTGCCGCCAGCGACGCCCAGGACGGCTCCGGCCGATGACCGACCCCGACGGCCGCCCGATCGTCGCCGAGCTCGGTCGCCCCGAGACGGCAGAGGAGACCTGGGCCCGCAAGGACGCTGCCCGGACCGCCCGCCGGCAGCACCAGACCGCGTTCAACCTGGTCATCGCGCTCATCGCCTCGCTCGGCATCGTGCTGTTCCTGGTGGCGGTCGTCGTCCGTCCGGACACCACGGTCGACCGCACCGTCGACTACCAGCAGATCGCGGCGAAGGCGAACGTCGACGACGTCACCCTGGTGGCGCCGCCGCTTCCGGACGGCTACAGCGCCAACCGCGCGGACTTCGCGAGCAAGACCACCGACGGCGTGGACGTCTGGACCGTCGGTTTCGTGACGCCGGACAAGCAGTACCTCGGCCTGCAGCAGGGCATCGACGCCAACGCCTCGTGGGTGTCGAACCAGCTCGACCAGCGGCCGTCCACCGGTGACCGCACGATCGGTGACACGGAGTGGACCGTCTACGACCGCCGCGCCGAGGGCACCGACGCCGGCAACCACGCGTACTCGCTCGTCTCGACGTTCGGCAAGAACACGATCGTGCTCTCCGGCACCGCCGACGACAAGGCCTTCCGGACCGTCGCGACCGCCGTCTCCCGAGAACTGACCGAGTAGACGACGGGCACCGCCCCGCCAGTCACCACCCCGTCCCACCCGAACCGAGGAGCCCCATGCCCGACCGCGCCGCCTCCACCCCGTCCGACGCCCTGCGCCTGCTCGTCGACGGCAACGCCCGCTTCGCCGCCGACAAGCGCCGGATGGGCCGCGTGGACCCGGATCGCCGCACCGAGCTCGAAGGATCGCAGTCGCCGTTCGCGACCGTCCTCGGCTGCTCGGACTCGCGGGTGCCGTTCGAGCACGTCTTCGACGCCGGCATCGGCGACCTGTTCGCCATCCGCAACGCCGGGCAGATCGTCGACGACGTCGTGCTCGGCTCAATCGAGTTCGCGGTCGTCGCCCTGGGCACACCGCTGGTCGTCGTGCTCCGGCACACCCGGTGCGGTGCCGTCGCGGCAGCCCGCTCCGG
Source organism: Curtobacterium sp. MCLR17_039 (assembly GCF_003234745.1). NCBI lineage: Bacteria > Bacillati > Actinomycetota > Actinomycetes > Micrococcales > Microbacteriaceae > Curtobacterium > Curtobacterium sp. MCLR17_039. The sequence continues at coordinate 122,846 of NZ_QKTF01000005.1, read as the reverse complement.
TGAGCCCGTCCCCGCCCCGCACCTGCAGGCCCTCGTGGACGCGATCGCCCCGAGTGTCGAGAAGGTCCGGCTCACCGACGCCGAGCTCCCGCAGGAAGCCGTCGGCGCCGCACACCTCGAAGCCACCCTCCGCCAGGTGATCGAGCGCTCCGGCGCGGTCTCCGATGCCGTGGCCGAGGGTAGATTGGCCGTCGTCGGGGCGACCTACGACCTCGCCACCGGGGAAGTCACCATCGACACCGTCGTCGGCCAGGTCTGACCAACCCGACGAAGACCCAGCCAGACAAGACCCAGCCCGACGACGACCGCCCCGGCGACCCCGGGGCGCAGGCACGGGCCGGCGCGACCGCGACCGGCGAGCACCCCAGGAAGGACCACGACGACGTGACCGACACCACCCCGACCGAGTTCCGCATCGAGCACGACACCATGGGCGAGGTACGGGTGCCGAAGTCGGCGCTCTACCGTGCCCAGACCCAGCGCGCCGTCGAGAACTTCCCCATCTCGGGCACCGGGCTCGAGTCGGCACAGATCGTGGCGCTCGCGCGGATCAAGCGGGCGGCGGCCATCGTGAACGGTGAACTCGGCATCGTCGAGCCCGCCGTCGCCGACGCCATCGCCGGTGCGGCCGACCTGATCATCGGCGGCCAGCACCACGACCAGTTCCCGGTCGACGTCTACCAGACCGGCAGCGGCACGTCGTCGAACATGAACATGAACGAGGTGCTCGCGACACTGGCGTCCGACATCGCGGGTTCGGCGGTGCACCCGAACGACCACGTCAACGCCTCGCAGTCGTCGAACGACGTCTTCCCCACCTCCGTGCACGTCGCCGTGACCGAGGCGCTCCTCCGCACCCTCGTGCCCGCTCTCGAGCACCTCGCCGAGTCCCTCGAAGCGAAGGCCACGCTCTGGGCCGACGCCGTGAAGTCCGGCCGGACGCACCTGATGGATGCCACGCCCGTCACCCTCGGGCAGGAGTTCGGCGGCTACGCACGCCAGATCCGCCTGGGCATCGAGCGGGTGCAGGCGACGCTCCCCCGCGTCGCCGAGGTCCCGCTCGGCGGCACCGCGGTCGGCACCGGCATCAACACCCCCAAGGGATTCCCGCAGCGGGTCATCGCCCAGCTCGCGAGCGACACCGACCTGCCGATCACCGAGGCCGTCGACCACTTCGAGGCGCAGGGTGCGCGTGACGCCCTGGTCGAGGCCTCCGGAGCGCTCAAGGTGCTCGCCGTCAGCCTGACGAAGATCAACAACGACCTGCGCTGGATGGGCTCGGGTCCGAACACCGGCCTGGGCGAGCTGCACATCCCCGACCTGCAGCCCGGCTCCTCGATCATGCCCGGCAAGGTGAACCCGGTGATCCCCGAGGCCACCCTGATGGTCGGTGCCCGGGTCATCGGCAACGACGCCACCATCGCCTGGGCCGGGGCCTCGGGTGCGTTCGAGCTCAACGTCGCCATCCCGGTGATGGGCACGGCGCTGCTCGAGTCGATCCGGCTGCTGGCGAACAGCTCGCGCGTGCTCGCCGACAAGACCATCGACGGGCTGCAGGCGAACCTCGAGCGTGCCCGTGCCTTCGCGGAGTCCTCGCCGTCGATCGTCACCCCGCTCAACCGGGTCATCGGCTACGAGGCGGCGGCGAAGGTCGCGAAGTACGCCGTCGCCGAGGGCCTCACCGTGCGCGAAGCCGTCGTGGCCCTCGGCCACGTCGAGCGCGGCGAGGTCACCGAGGCGCAGCTCGACGAGGCGCTCGACGTCCTCAGCATGACCCACCCGAAGTAGTGCGACGCTCCTGACGCACCCCCAGGACGGACGGGAGGCCCGGTGCCAGCTGGCACCGGGCCTCCCGTCCGTCCGATGGCGGCTCGACCCGGCTCACGCGCTGAGCGACGGGTCACGCGCCCGGACACGCGTGACCTGTCGCTCAGCGCGAAACCCCGTCAGCGCCTGCCGCTACACCAGGTCGGGCGAGTCCAGCAGGTCCGTGACCAGCGCGGCGATCGCGGAACGCTCGGACCGCGTCAACGTGACGTGCGCGAACAGCGGGTGCCCCTTGAGCCGCTCGATGACCGACGCGATCCCGTCGTGCCGGCCGACCCGCAGGTTGTCGCGCTGCGCGACGTCGTGGGTGAGCACGACCCGCGAGTTCTGGCCGATGCGCGAGAGCATCGTGAGCAGCACGTTCCGTTCGAGCGACTGCGCCTCGTCGACGATCACGAAGGCGTCGTGCAGGGAGCGGCCGCGGATGTGGGTCAGGGGCAGCACCTCGATCAGGCCGCGCTCGATCACCTCGTCGAGGACGTTGTCCGACACCACCGAGCCGAGGGTGTCGTAGACGGCCTGCGCCCACGGGTTCATCTTCTCGCCGGCGTCACCGGGCAGGAAGCCCAGGTCCTGCCCGCCCACGGCGTACAGCGGGCGGAACACCATGATCTTCTTGTGCTGCTGCCGTTCGAGCACCGCCTCGAGTCCGGCGCACAGGGCGAGCGCCGACTTGCCGGTACCGGCGCTGCCGCCGAGCGAGACGATGCCGATCTCCGAGTCGAGCAGGGCGTCGATGGCGAGCCGCTGCTCGGCCGAGCGTCCGCGGAGTCCGAAGACCTCGCGGTCGCCGCGCACCAGGGCGACGGCTCCGGCGACGTGCACGCGGCCGAGGGCCGATCCACGCTCGGAGTGGATGACGACCCCGGTGTTCACCGGGACGCCGTCGAGCTTCGCGGAGCGGATCTCCTCTTTCTCGTACAGGTCGGACATCTGCTCGCCGGAGACCTGCAGGTCGGCGATGCCGGTGTAGCCCGAGTCGACCGCGAGCTCGGCGCGGTACTCCTCTGCCGCCATGCCGATCGACGACGCCTTGACCCGGAGCGGCAGGTCCTTCGACACGACGACGACGTCGAGCCCGTCGTTCTTCAGGTTCGACGCGACGGCGAGGATGCGGGAGTCGTTGTCGCCGAGCTGCAGGCCCGACGGCAGGACGGACTGGTTGGAGTGGTTCAGTTCGACGCGGAACGAGCCGCCGTCGCCGATCGCGATCGGGAAGTCGAGCCGCTCGTGCTCGATGCGCAGTTCGTCGAGCAGCCGGAGGGCCTGCCGGGCGAAGTACCCGATCTCCGGGTCGTTGCGCTTCGACTCGAGTTCGCTGACGACCACCACGGGCAGGACCACGGCGTGCTCGGCGAAGCGGAACAAGGCCCGCGGATCGCTGAGGAGCACCGATGTGTCGAGCACGTACGTGCGCTGGGCGACCGATGTGGACGAGTCCGCGGTGTGCTGCTGCTGTGCTCCGCGAGAGACGTTCTGAGAGGTCACGACCACTCCATCCCCGGGCCGCGACGGGCCCGGTCCTGTCCTCGAACGCGGCCACGGAGCGGGTCCCGAAGCACCGACTGTGGCCGCTTCGATCGGGCGCGGTGCCCGATGGGGACAACGTACGTCCGGCCCCCGACACGCTGACAGCGACACGCGGTTTCCGGAGTTACGGTCGCGTGAACAACGCGAGCGTGGCTCGCGACGCCGCTCGCGGCGGTGACGCCGGCTGGTCACGAACCGTCGACTGCGACGACTCCGGCCGACAGGTGGTGACCACTCGGCGGACGTGAGCGGGGCGTCGTGACCGCTCGCCGGCTCCGGACCGGAGGCTCGTGGCGGCCTGGCACCGCGCCTCCAGGCCGTCCGTGGGTCGCGACTCGTCGCGCGGGTGGCCCCGGCTGGTCACGAACCGTCGGCTGCGACGGCTCCGGCCGACGGGTGGTGACCACTCGGCGCACGTGAGCGGGGCGTCGTGACCGCTCGCCGGCTCCGGACCGGAGGCCCGTGGCGGCCTGGCACCGCGCCTCCAGACCGTCGGTTGGTCGCGACTCGTCGCGCGGGTGGCCCCGGCTGGTCAGGAACTGTCGACTGCGGCCCCTCCGGCCGACAGGTGGTGACCACCCGGCGGACGTGAGCGGGGTGTCGTGACCGCTCGCCGGCTGCCAACTGGAGGCTCGTGGCGGCCTGGCACCGCGCCTCCAGGCCGTCCGTTGGTCGCGACTCGTCGCGCGGGCAGCGTCGACTGGTCACGAACCGTCGACTGCGACGGCTCCGGTCGACAGGTGGTGACCACTCGGCGGACGTGAGCCGGGTGTCGTGACCGCTCGCGGACTGCGAACGGCCCCGGAACGGCTCCGGACGGCGGACAGCAGGCGCGCCGCTGCTACTGCATGGTGGCGTACGAGACGCAGGCGTCGCGGAACATGTCCAGGGTCTCGTCGGTGGTCGACGGGAACACGGACACCCGCGCGACCCCGAGCCGCGTGGTCGCGGTGACGCCGTGGTTGTGCATCGCGGCGGACAGGGCCGTCACGCGACCCTGCATCGGCCGGAGCACCACGATGCCGGCGCGCTCGGCCGGGTCGCGGCTGGACTCGACCTCGAGCCCGAACTCGTCAGCGATGGCGAACACGCGCTCGACGCGGTCGGTGACCCGCTCCTGCACGGCGGCGACACCGACCGCGGTGAGGCGCTCGAGCGACACCGCGAGCCGGGCCTGCGCGACCGGGTCGATGCGGGACATCTGGAAGCCCGCCGCCCCCGGACGCACCGCCGGGACCTCGGTGGGCCAGCCGGACGTGCCGTGCGGGCCGGACAGTGCCGGACGGATCCGGTTCAGCGCACGGTCGCTGAACGCCACGAACCCGGTGCCCCACCCGGCGTGCAACCACTTCTGCCCGCCGGTGGCGACGACGTCGGCGACCTCGTACGGGGCGTCGACGACGCCGAAGCCCTGGATCGCGTCGACGATGAGCAGGCGGTCGCCGATGACGTCGCGGATGGCGGCGAGGTCGGTCAGGTAGCCGGTCCGCCAGTCGACCAGGGACACCGCGACGGCGGTCACCTCGTCGGTCACGCGCTCACGGATCAGCTCGGGGGTCACCCAGCCGGCACCCGACTCGATGACGACGGGCTGTACCCGTCCACCGGTGGCCGAGGCGGCGCTGGCCAGTGCGAGCGGCAGCGACGGGTACTCGTCGGCGGACACGAGCACGCCGCCGGTCAGGCCGAAGGCGGTGTGCAGCAGGCCCGGGGTCGTCGCGGCCTGCGAGACGACCTGGTCCTCGCGGCGGCCGACCAGGCGGGCGGCGACGGTGCGGACGCGGGCATCCTGCTCGTCGAGGGTCTCCATGGCGCCGAAGCGCATGTGTGCCTGGATCGTGCCGAGCACACGCTGCTCCTCGAGCACGGCGGTCTGCACGGGGCCGAACGCAGCGTGGTCGAGGTAACCGGGGTCTTCGGAGAAGCCAGCGGCGTACTCGTCGATGTTCACAGGTGGTGCACCTTTCACAGGGTTGAACCCTGAGAGCCTACTGGGACGCGGCTCCGCCGACGAACCCGGCGCGGGAGGTGGCTGCTCAGCCGCCGAAGCGACGCGACCGGAGCCCGAAGTCGCGGACCGCCCGGAGGAAGTCGACCTCGCGCAGGTCCGGGTAGAACGCCTCGACGAAGTAGAACTCGCTGTGCGCGCTCTGCCACAGCATGAAGTCGGACAGCCGCTGCTCGCCCGAGGTCCGGATCACCAGGTCGGGGTCGGGCTGACCCTGCGTGTACAGGTGGTCGCCGATGAGCTCCGGCGTCAGCACCTCGGCCAGGGTGTCGATGGTGCCGCCACCCGCGCCGTGCGCCTGCACGATGCTGCGCATGGCGTCCGCGATCTCACGACGGCCGCCGTAGCCGACGGCCAGGTTGACGTGCAACCCGGTGCGGCCGGCGGTGCGCTGCTCGGCCTGTTCGAGCGCGGTCACCAGGTTCTCCGGCAGCCCCTCGTTCGACCCGACGTGCTGCACGCGCCAGTCTCGGTTGTCGGCCAGGACCCCGGCGAGGTCGGCGATGATCCCCACGAGTTCTTCGAGCTCTTCGCCGCCGCGCCCCGTCAGGTTGTCGGCCGACAGCAGGTACAGCGTCACGACCTCGATGCCGAGGTCGTCACACCACGTCAGGAACTCCGGGATCTTCGCGGCGCCGGCGCGGTGGCCGTGTGCGGCGGACTCGAGCCCGAGCTGCTTCGCCCAGCGACGGTTGCCGTCCACGATCATGGCGACGTGCTTCGGCTTCGCTGCCCCCTCGAGCTGGCGGCGGATCCGGCGTTGGTAGGCGCGGTAGAGGATCCCTCGCCCTGTCCATCCCGCCGTCCCGGTCACGCACCGAGCGTAGTGCACCACCGACACACGCTCCCTGAGGCACCCGCTCTGCGGACACGTGGCTGTCGTTCGGGGTCAGGCCCTATGGTCGGGACCATGCAGGACGAGCACGAGACCGGAACACTCCCCCACGTCCCGTTCACGGAAGAGGCGTCGGCGACCGCCACCACGACCGCTGCCGAACCCCGTCCGGCGTGGCGCGGCTGGATCCACCTCGGTGCGTTCCCGTTCGCGATCGCGATGGGGATCGTCCTGATCACCCTCGCCGACAGCACCGCAGCGAAGGTCGGCAGCGCGGTGTTCATGGCGACGTCGCTGGCGATGTTCGGTGTCTCCGCGACCTACCACCGGTTCCCGTGGGGGCCGAAGGTGAAGGCCGTGCTGAAGCGCATCGACCACACCAACATCCTGCTGCTCATCGCCGGCACCTACACGCCCGTCGCGATCTGCGCCCTGCCGCACACGCTCATGGTCGTCGTGCTCTGGGTGATGTGGTCGGGCGCAGCGCTCGGCATCGCGTTCCGGGTGCTCTGGATCAACGCGCCCCGGTGGCTGTACGTCCCGATCTACCTGGTGCTCGGGTGCGCTGCCCTCGGGCTGCTGCCGCAGTTCTTCGCGGCGAGCGTGCCGATGACCGTGCTCATCCTGTCCGGCGGCGTCGCGTACATCATCGGCGCGCTGGTCTACGGCTTCAAGCGGCCGAACCCGGTGCCGACGCAGTTCGGGTTCCACGAGGTGTTCCACGCCCTGACCGTGGTGGCCTTCGGTGCGCAGTGGGTCGGCGTGCTCATCGTCGCGCTGGACCCGGTGCGCTGACCGTCGCACGTTCCTTCCCAGAACGGGTGCGATGCCTGATGGTTCCGGGCGTACTCACCCGGAAGTTCTGACCAGGTACGCCCGATTCGACCAGGTACGCCCGATTCGACCAGGTACGCCCGATTCGACCAGGTACGCCCGGTTCCGGTAAGTGCGCACGAGGCGGACTGGAGGCCCGTGGCGGGATCGCCACGGGCCTCCAGTGCGTACCCGGTCGCGTCACCCGCGCTCGGTGTCGTCGCCGACGTCGGCCCGGCCGTCCTCGGCCGCCCGCCGCTCCGGCTCGTCCGTCGCGGTGCCGTCGCCCGCGGTGCCGTTCGCCTCGGCCTCGAGCCGCTCACGCACCTCGGCGCGGTAGCGGGTCCGGCGGATGCGTCGGGTCATGTCCACCACGAGCAGGATCGTCACGATCGCGACGAGTGCGATCGCGATGAACCCGACGACACCCGGGGTGACGTCGACGTCGGGGACGACCGAGGGGCTGGGACTGGGGGTGGCGGCGAGTGCCGCCGCGATGGTGCTCACGAGGTCGGTTCCTTGTCGGCTGGGATCCCGGCGAACAGGTCGGTCTCCGGGAGCTCGGTCGGCACGCGTGCCTCCACGAGCTGGTAGTCCTCGGTCGGCCACACCGTCGCGAGGAGGTCGTTCGGCCAGTAGAAGAAGGCGCTGTCCGGTGCGACCTGGCTGGCGTGCGCGCGGAGTGCGGCGTCACGCTGGTCGAAGTACTCGTGCACGTCGACGTGGGTGGTGGCGAGGTCGGGGCGGTCGGCGAACCGCTCGACCCACTCGCGCAGCTGCTCGATCGCGGGGCTGTCCGGGTCGCGCTCCTGCAGGGCGTCGAAGATCGTGCTGAAGCGGCGCGGGTTCATCGTGCGCTCGTAGTAGAGCTTCGCGATCGACCACGGGGCACCGGCGGACGGGTACGCCGACGGGTCGGCGGCGGCGGACCACGCGGCCATCGACACCTCGTGCGTGCGGATGTGGTCGGGGTGCGGGTAGCCGCCGTTCTCGTCGTAGGTGACGAGCACGTGCGGGCGGAACCGGCGGATCACTCGGACGAGGGCCTCGGTGCTGTACTCGAGCGGCACCGTGGAGAACGTGCCCGGCCGGACCGTCTCGCCCTTCTCGGCGTCGGGCAGCCCCGAGTCGTGGTACCCGAGCCACACGTGGTCGATGCCGAGCGCCTGCTGCGCCGCGGCCATCTCGGTGCGGCGGTACCCGGCCATGTCTCGGTGGGCACGGCTCGTCGCCGGCTCGCCGAGCTGGTCGTTCAGGATGTCGCCGGCCTCGCCGCCGGTGCAGGACACGACGAGCACCTGGTGCCCGTCGGCCACGTACTTCGCGGCGGTCGCGGCACCCTTGCTGGACTCGTCGTCGGGGTGGGCGTGGACGGCCAGCAGACGGTAGGGCACGTGGGGTTCCTCACTGCGGGTGAGCGGCGTCGGACGCGGGCAGCGCACAGCATCGCGTGAACTACCCTGGGATCAGGATATCCACCCCGGGAGCCCCGAACTGTCCGAACAGACCCAGACCGCCACCCTCGACGAGCGCTACGGCCGCACCCCGGCCCGCAAGCGCCGCAGCCGCCTCTTCGCGATCGTCGCGGCCATCGCGGTCGTCGTGGTCTTCGGTGCGTGGGTGATCTGGGCCGGGCTCGACCAGTCCGACCGCGGCCTCGACCAGGACGTCATCGGGTACGAGGTGCTGTCCGAGCACAGCACCGTCGTCCACTCGCAGGTGTCCGTCGACCCGGGCGTCGAGGCGAAGTGCGCCGTGCAGGTCCTCGACAAGAGCTACTCGATCGTGGGCTGGAAGGAGATCACCGTCCCGGCCTCCGAACAGCGCAGCCGGAGCATCTCCACGCAGGTCACCACGACGACGCGGGGCGTGACCGGCTTGATCCACGACTGCTGGATTCCCTAGACTGTCCTGATTCGCCTCTCGAGACCGACCACTCGGCCGGTCTCGTTTTTTCATGGTCGAAGGGACAGAACATGAGCAACGACACGCAGGTCACCTGGCTGACCCAGGAGGCGCACGACCGTCTCAAGGCGGAGCTCGACGAGCTGAGCGGCGAGGGCCGTGCCGAGATCGCGCGCCGCATCGAGGCCGCTCGCGAAGAGGGCGACCTCAAGGAGAACGGCGGCTACCACGCCGCGAAGGACGAGCAGGGCAAGATCGAGGCCCGCATCCGCGTCCTCACCGAGCTCCTCAAGCACGCCACCGTCAGCGAAGCGGAGTTCGACGGGACGGTCGAGCCGGGCACCGTCGTCACGGCGGTCATCGCCGGCGACGAGTCCACCTTCCTGGTCGGCAGCCGCGAGATCGTCGCCGAGGGCTCGGACCTGACGGTCTACAGCCCCGTCAGCCCCGTCGGCGCGGCCATCGTCGGCCTCAAGGCCGGCGACAAGGCCACGTACACGGCACCGAACGGCAAGGAGATCGCCGTCGAGGTCGTCAAGATCGAGCGCTACGAGCCGTAGACCCGGCCCACTGCAGACAGGAGGCCCGTGGCGACACCGCCACGGGCCTCCTGTCTGTCCGTCGGTCGCGCCCAGAGCGCGCACCGCCTTTCCGACAGTCCACGCGTCGAACGACTCGTGGATCGTCGCGGACTAGTGCTCCAGGAGCTCCGGGCGGAAGCCGACCTCGTGCAGGCGCTGGATGACCTCCTGCGCGTGCTCCGGGCCGCGCGCCTCGATCGACAGGTCCAGCGCGACCTCGTTGATGACCAGGCCCTGGCCGTGGCGGGTGTGCAGCACCTCGACCACGTTCGCGCCGGCGTCCGAGATGACCTGCGCGACACGGGCCAGCTGACCCGGACGGTCCGGGAGCATGATGCGGATGCCGATGTAGCGCGAGGCCGCCACGAGCCCGCGGGTGATCACGCGTTCCATCATGAGCGGGTCGATGTTGCCGCCGCTCAGCAGCACCACGGTGCGGCCGGTGTCGCGGACGGCACCGGACATGATCGCGGCGACGCCGACGGCCCCCGCTGCCTCGACCACGAGCTTGGCGCGCTCGAGCAGGACGAGCAGTGCGCGGGCGGTGTCGTCGTCCGAGACGGTGACGATGTCGTCGACCAGGTCGCGGATGATCGGGAAGTTCAGGTCGCCGGGGCGCGCCACCGCGATGCCGTCCGAGATGGTCGGCTTCGTGGTGATGGTGACGGGCTCGCCGGCGGTGATCGACGACGGGTAGGCCGCGGCGTTCTCCGCCTGCACGCCGATGACCCGGATCTGCCGTCCGAGCCGCTCGGCCATGCCCTTCACGGCGAGCGCGATGCCGGAGATGACGCCGCCGCCACCGATCGGCACGACGACGGTGTCGACGTCCGGCACCTGGTCGATGATCTCGAGGCCGAGCGTGCCCTGCCCGGCGATCACGGCCGGGTGGTCGAACGGCGGGATGAACACGGCGCCGGTGTGGGCGGCGAAGTCCTTCGCGGCGCTCAGCGCCTCTTCCACGGAGTGGCCCCGCAGCACGACGTCGGCGCCGTAGTGGCGGGTGGCCTGCAGCTTGGGCAGGGCGACGCCGACCGGCGTGAAGATCGTCGCGGGGATGCCGAGCTCGCGGGCGGCGAGGGCGACACCCTGCGCGTGGTTTCCGGCGCTGGCGGCGACGACGCCCTTGGCGCGCTGCTCGGCGGACAGGGTCGAGAGGCGGTTGTAGGCACCGCGCACCTTGTAGGCACCCGTTCGCTGCAGGTTCTCGCACTTCAGGTGCACCGGGGACCCGAGCAGCTCGGCGAGGAACTGCGACGTCTCCATCGGGGTGACGCGTGCGACGCCCTTGATGGTCTCGCGCGCCGCCTCGATGTCCGCGAGGGTCGGGATCGCGGTGAGCGTGTGCGGGGAGGCGCTGGTGTCGGTCACTCCCCCATCATCGTCGCTCCCGGCCCCCGCGGCGAACTCGTGTGACGCTCAGTTGGTGCTGGCGGTGTCTTCCTCGGCCGAGGGACCCGAGTCGACGCCCGGTGCCGGGACGTCGTCGCCGACCTTGTGCCGACGGCGTCGGAGCAACTGGATCTGCCCGTGCTGCCCGCGCTTCGGCGTCGCTTCGAGGACGTGGTCGGAGTCGAGCCGCCGCCAGCGTCCGCTCGCGATGGTGGTGACCATGGCGTTCAGCGTCGCGATCAGCGGGACGGCGAAGAACGCTCCGGCGATGCCGGCGAGACCGGAGGCCGCGGTGACGCCCAGGACGACCGCCAGCGGGTGGACCTTGACCGCGTTGCCCATGACGAGCGGCTGCAGGATGTGGCCCTCGATCTGCTGGACCAGCAGCACGACCCCGAGCACCAGGACCGCCGCGAGGGGACCGTTGAAGATCAGCGCGACGAACACCGCCAGGAAGCCGGTGACGATGGCACCGACGACCGGGATGAACGCACCGAGGAACACGAAGGCTGCGATCGGGATGACCAGCGGCATGCCGCCGAAGAAGAGCCCGACGATGAAGGACCCCAGACCGATGCCGACCGCGTCGACGAACGCGACGAAGATCTGCACGCGGATGAAGCTCGTCAGGGTGATCCAGCCGGCGACACCGGCACCGTCGACCGCAGCGCGCGCCTTCTTCGGGAACAGCCGGACGGACCAGCGCCAGACGTTCTTGCCGTCGATCAGCAGGAAGATCGTGGTGAACAGGATGATGAAGAGCGCCTCGAAGGCGTGTGTGGCACCCGAACCCGCGCTGGCGACCCCGGACAGGATCGACGCGGAGTTGTCCTGCAGCCACTTCGTGCCGTCGTCGAGCCAGCCGTTGACGTCGGACTGGCTGATGCCGAACCCGGAGCTCAGGACGAAGTCCTTGATGTTCGCGTACTGGTCGACCGTCCGGTCACGCAGGGACGGGTAGGACGCGATGATCTGGTCGACGACGAGCCAGATCAGGCCACCGAGCGCCGCGATGCCGCCGAGCAGGCTCATCACGACGGCGAGCCACTTGGGCACGTGGTGCCGCTGCAGCCAGTTCGAGATGGGGACGAGGAGCGCCGAGACCACGATGCCGACCAGGAACGGGATGAGGATCTCGCTGAAGACCGTGACGAGCCAGATGAAGACGGCGATCACGCCCACGACGACGAGCGCCCGCCACGACCACGCACCGGCGATGCGCACGCCGACCGGGACGGATTCCTCGACCACGGGGTCGGGATGTGTCTGCTTGCTTCCCCATGCCATGCGCCCGAGTGTAGCGATGTGCTTCCCGTCAGGTGCCAGATACGGCATACGTTCGTGGACCCTCATGTCGGCGGGCTTCGGTAGCGTCGCGGCATGCCCAGGTCGACGCTCTCCGCCGCCGAGGCCCGCCGGGTCGCACTCGCCGCACAGGGGTTCGGACGACCACCCGCCGAACCCGTCTCGACGCGTGCGCTGAACGCAGCCTTCGGCCGGCTCGGGCTGCTGCAGATCGACTCCGTCAACGTGTTCGAACGCAGCCACTACCTGCCGCTCTTCGCCCGGCTCGGGGCCTACGACCGGTCGACGCTCGACCGGCTGACGCTCGGACGTTCGGGTCCGTACACCGAGTACTGGGCGCACGAGGCGGCGTTCATCCCCCGCGACGACCTGCGGCTGTTCCGGTGGCGGATGGACGCCCTGCGGGAGCGTGACGCCGGCCCGACCAGGGTCGACGGCGTCACCCGGACCGCTGCCGTCCGGCGCGAACTGCACGCGCTGCTCCGAGCCGAGGGGCCGATGCGGGCGAGCGCGGTGGAGCACGAGTCGAACGTTCGGCGCGGCCCCTGGTGGGGGTGGAGCGACGTGAAGCTCGGGCTCGAGCAGATGTTCCGCTGGGGCGAGGCCGTGAGTGCCGGACGAGCCGGTTTCGAGCGCGTGTACGCCCTGCCGGAGCAGGTGCTGCCCGCAGGCTTCCTCGAGACCGCCCCGCCGCGTGCCGACGCCGTGCTCGAACTCGTGCGCCAGGCCACACGGGCGCTCGGCATCGGCACCCGAGCGGACATCGCGGACTACTACCGGCTGCGCTCCGACGACACGGCCACCGCGATCGCCGAGCTCACCGACGCCGGCGAGCTCCTGCCGGTGCGGGTCGAGGGCTGGGGCGAGCGGGCCTGGCTGCACGTGGGCGCTCGGGTCCCCCGGCAGATGCCCACGGACGCGGTGCTGAGCCCCTTCGACCCGGTCGTCTGGTTCCGGCGGCGGGCCGAGCGGATGTACGGCTTCCACTACCGGATCGAGATCTACACGCCCGCCCCGAAGCGGGTGTTCGGCTACTACGTGCTGCCGGTGCTGCAGGACGACCGGCTCGTCGGCCGCATCGACCTGAAGAGCGACCGGCAGCGCGGTGTGCTCCGCGTCCGGACCGCGTGGCAGGAGCCGGGCGAGCACCTGGACCCCGAGCGTCTCGCCGACACACTGCGACGGACCGCGAGCTGGCAGGGCCTCGGCGCGATCGAGGTGACCGACCGCGGCACCGCTGCTGCTGCCGTCGCCGGAGCCCTCGGAGTACCCCTGGTGCCGCACGAGTCCGCTGACGACGCGGACGCCCCCGAACCGGTCGAGTCGGCTGGCGACCCGGCCGCCGACGGCGTCGGCTGACCCCTCAGAACCGGTCGGCGTTCGCCCGCAACCGCGCGATGCGGTCGGGCAGCGGCGGGTGTGTCGAGAACAGCCGGTCCATCACGCCCGGGCGCATCGGGTCGGCGATCCACAGGTGTGCCATCGAGGAGTTCTGCGTCTGCGTCGGCCGACCGTACGCACCGAGCTTCTCGAGGGCCCGCGCCAGGCCCTCCGGGTGACGGGTCGTCATCGCGCCCGTCGCGTCGGCCAGGTACTCGCGCTGCCGGGACACCGCCGCCTGGACGCCGGCCGCCGCGATCGGGGCCACGATGACGGCGACGATCCCGGCGATGAGCAGCACCGGGTTGGCGCTGCCACCGTTGTCCGAGTTGCGGTTCCGCCCGCCGGACAGACCGCTGAAGATGGAGATGCGGAGCAGGACGTCGGCGATGAGCCCGACGGCCACGACGAGACCGAAGACCATCGTCGACACCCGGATGTCGTAGTTCCGGACGTGCCCGAGCTCGTGCGCCATCACGCCCTGCAGCTCCTGGTCGTCCATGAGCTCGAGCAGCCCCGTCGTCGCCGCCACGACCGCGTGCTCGGGGTCACGCCCGGTGGCGAAGGCGTTCGGCGCGGGGTCGGGGATGACGAACACCCGGGGCATCGGCATGCCGGTCGCGATGGCGAGGTTCTCGACGGTCCGCCACAGCCGTGGTTCGGAGACGCGGTCGATCTCGACCCCACCGGCGATCGCGGTGGCCTGCCGTGCCGCCAGGAAGTACTGCAGCACCGCGTACCCGAGGGCGACCACGAGGACGATGAAGCCGATCGAGACGTTGCCGGCGAGGTACCCGCCGAGGAACCCGAGCGCACCGATGATCAGCAGGAACACCAGGACGATGACCACGGTGTTGCGCTTGTTCCGCGCGATGGCGCTGTACACGTCGGATCCGACGCTGTGGTCAGAACTGGACGCGCGGCGGCTCGGCGATGGCCGCCGGCTCGTTCGTCTCGAAGAACGGTGCCTCGGAGAAGCCGCGGTTCTTCGCGAACGTGGAGTTCGGGAACACCCGGATCTTCGTGTTCAGCTCACGCACTCCGCCGTTGTAGAACCGGCGGGCGGCCTGGATCTTGTCCTCGGTGTCGACGAGCTCGGACTGCAGCTGCAGGAAGTTCTGGCTCGACTGCAGCTGCGGGTACCCCTCGGCCACCGCGAACACGCTCTTCAGCGCCTTCTGCATGTGCCCCTCGGCCGTGGAGGCCGTGTCGGCATCACCGGCGGACAGGGTCTCGGCGCGGGCCTTCGTCACGTCGTCGAAGACCGCCTTCTCGTGCGTGGCGTACCCCTTGACCGTGTCCACGATGGTGGGGATGAGGTCGGCGCGGCGCTTCAGCTGCACCGAGATGTCGCTCCAGGCCTCGTCGACCCGGACCTTGAGCGTGACGAGGGAGTTGTACGTCACCCAGAGGTAGATCCCGATGATCACCAGGACGACCACCACCACTCCGACGACGATGAGCGTCGTGACGAGTCCGGTGTCCATGCGGGCGTACTCCTTTGCGCGTCGGGATCCGCGGTGCTGCGTTGGCCTGAACGGCCATCGTGAAGTCTATCGACGCGCTGAGCATGCTCTGTTCCTTGAGCAGTGTTCACGGCCGATTCCCGAGTCACGCACACCGGGCTCCCGGACTGCGGCCCGATACCGAACCTCATCCGCGAGGTGTATTGACCGGAGGCCGCCGATCCCGTGGGATGGGTCCGGTGAACACGAGCGGGGAGAACGTGGACGAGGGGGCTGTCGGGGGCGACAGCCCTCGTCGTCGTCCCCGCTTCGCCCTGCTCGCAGCGGCGACGACGGTCCTCTTCGCCGCCCTGCTCGGCGCAGCGGCAGCCCCGGCCGTCGCGGTCGCCGCGGGTGGCCCGTCGGTCGTCGCGGCCGCTGCGGACGCCCCGGCAGCCCCGGCAGCCGCCGCTCCCACCGCCACGCCCGGGACGAGCGAGATCGCCCCGCCGAACACCGGCCGTCCGGGCGCTCCGACGCCCACACCCACCCGTCCCGCCGTGCGGCCCACCATCGCCGATCCGGGTGACGTCACGACGGGTACGACCCGTTTCCACGGCACCGGTACCCCCGGGCACGCGGTCCGGGTGACGGGCCCGGGCGCGACGGGTTCGTCCGGGTGCACGGCCCGGGTCGACCCGAACGGATCGTGGGCCTGCCTCGGAACCGTCCGCTCCGGTCCGCACCAGGTGTTCACGGTGCGCGACCTCACCGCCGCACTGCCCGTCGCGAGCGCACCGGCGTCGGACGTCATCGTCCCGCCGACCCTCTCGTCCGCCGGGCCCACCGGCGGGACGGTCTCCGGCACGGGGTACCCCGGATCGACCGTGACGCTCTCGGTGTCCGGGTCGTCGGCCCAGCAGACCGCCCGGGTCGGCGCAGACGGCCGCTGGGTCGCCGCCCTGGGGACCCGGGCCGACGGTCGGTTCACCGTCACGGCGTCGCAGACTGCCAGCACGGCCGACGGCTACCGGTCCGACCTGCGGAGCGCGGCCTCCGCTCCCGTGACGGTCACGGTCGACCGCACGGCGCCGGCCGCCCCGCGCATCACGACACCGGACGACGGCCAGCGCATCGGCACCCGCTCGACGACGGTGGCCGGGACCGGTGAACCCGGCGCCCGCGTGACCGTGTACGTCGACCGTGCGCCGGTGTGCGGCGCGGTGGTGGGGTCGGACGCCTCGTGGTCGTGCTCCACCGCGGGGTCGACGTTGCGCGCCGGCGGGCACAAGCTCACCGCGACGCAGCACGACGTCGCGGGCAACTACTCCCGGTCGTCAGCCGCCGTGCGGGTCACGGTGCGGACCACCACCACGACCCCGACCGCAGCACCGACGCCGGCCGCCACGGACACCCCGGGGACACCGGGCACGTCGACGCCGGGGTCCAGCGCGACGGCGGGCACCCCCGGCACGACCGGCCACGGCGGAACCGGCAACGCCAACGGCACGAACGCCGCCGGCCACGGGGGCGACGGCGGCAACGACGACGGCGGCGCAGCAGGCACCGGCAACGGGTCCAGCAACGGCGACGGCACCGGCACTGGCAGTGGCACCGGCACCGGCAGCACCCCGGCCGGCGTCGGCAGTACCGGAGGCCACCCCGACTGGTCCGGCCCCGCGGGCGACTGGACCGCGGCGACCAGCTACGACCGCACCGTCCCGACCATCCAGGCCGCGTTCTCGTGGCGGACCGTCCTGGTCGCCACCGCCGTCGCCGCCGGGTTCCTCCTGCTCATCGCCGCGCCGCTCGCCCTCGTGGCCGCGGTCACCCGCGGCCGCCTCCGCTCGCCGTTCGCCGGGCTGCTCGGACGCAACCGCTCGCGGTCGGACCGCACACGGGGCGACGACGTCCTGCCGACCTGGGCGTCCATCGCCATCGCGGTGTCCGTCGCGGCGCTGTGCACCCTGCTCGGGGTCGGCGTCGAACTCGAGGCCCGGTACGCCCGTCTGGCGATCGCCGTCCTCGCCGGCACCGGTGTCCTGACCGCCGCCGTCGTGTTCGCCACGCGGTGGGCAGCCGGCAGCGATCACCGCGCCGTCGGGTTCCGGGTGTCGCCGTGGCTCGTCCTCGCAGCGCTCGTGGCGTGCGGCGTCACCCGTGCGGCCGACCTCTCCCCCGCCCTCATCGTCGGTGTCGTCCTCGTGCCGTCCGGCCGCCCCGGACTGGGGACCGGCCCGCTCCGCCTCGGCACCGGGATCGCCACGAGCGCCCGGGGTGCGACCTGGCGGGTGCTGGCCCTGCTCGGCCTCGCCGCGGCCGGCTGGGTGCTGCACAGCCTGCTCGCCGGCGGAGGTTTCTGGGTGTCGCTCGGGTCGGAGTTCGCCATCACCCTGTGCGTCGGTGGCCTCGGTGCCGTGGTCGCGACCCTGCTGCCCGTCGCGGGGTCCGCCGGCAGCGCGCTGCTCGCAGCCTCCCGCGGTCGGTACGTCGCGCTCGCGGTGGTCGCCGTGGCGCTGACCACCGCGGTCTACTCGGGGACGACCGGCACGCACGCCGCACCGGCCCTGCTCGTCGGGATCGCCTCGGCCTGTGTGGTGGCCGCGATCGCGGCCCTGGTCTGGCTGCGCACCGACCGGCGCGCGGCACGCGTCTGAGCCGAGCCGGGCCTCCAGAGCGGCGCTCCGCACCGCCCCGGGACAGAAGACGCACATCCGGGCCGGTTCGCGGACAGCGGGCTAGTGTGACGATCGGACGACCACGCCGCACCGGACCAGCGGTGCAGCGGCGCCTCGTGACCGGTGCCCGCGCAGGACAGTCGGTGTGCACCGCACGACCGCGGCAGGAGCGATGATGACCGACACCCGACCCGACAGCCACCCCGACACGGACACCCGGTCCGACTACGACGCGACGCGCTTCCGCGAGGTGTTCGAGGGCAGCTTCACCTACGCCAACGGCTTCGCCCGCAACACCCACCGCTTCGCCGGCCGACCCGCGCTGCGCGAGCCGGAGACGGACCGCTCGTGGACCTACGCCGAGCTCGGCGACGTCGTCGACCGGATCGCCGGGTGGCTCGTCCGGCACGGTGGCGGACGGGGTTCGGTCGTGATGGTCGAGCTGTTCAACACACCCGAGTTCGCGATGCTCTACCTGGCCTGCCACCGCATCGGCGCCGTGTTCTCGCCGACGAACTTCCGGCTCGCCCCGGACGAGGTCGCGTTCATCATCGAGGACTCCGCACCCGCCGTCCTGGTGCACGACACCGAGCGGACGAGTGCGATCACCGCCGCGCTGGGGTCGTCGCCGCACCGGCCGGACCAGGTCGTCCCGGTCGGCGGCGACCACGACCGGTTCGCCGAGCTGCTCGCGTCCGAGCCCCTCTCCCCCGAGGAACTCGCGGCGATCGGTCCGCGCAGCACCTACGACGAGTCCACCCGGCTCTACACCTCGGGCACCACCGGTCGTCCGAAGCCGGTCCCGCTGCCGAGCCTGGTCGAGGTGCTCAGCGCGCACGACGTGGTCATGCACTTCCCGCTCAGTCCGTTCGACAAGACGCTCAACATGTCGCCGCTGTTCCACCGCGGCGGCCTGTACTCCGGCGGCCCGAACCCGGTGTTCTACGTCGGCGCGGAACTCACGACGCTGCGCCACTTCGACGCCGACCGGGTGCTCGACCTGGTCGAGTCCGAACGCCTGACGTTCCTGATCGGCGCTCCGCCGAACCTGGTGCAGCTCGCCGACGCGCAGGAACGCCGGGCGCGGGACCTGTCGAGCCTCAACGGCATCGTCACGATGGGCGCACCGCTCGACCGAGCCGCGGCACTGCGCTACCAGGAGCTGCTGTCGCCGCGGATCTTCAACGGCTACGGCACCACCGAGACCTTCTGGAACACGTTCCTGCGCCCGGAGGACTTCCCGGACGGCGCCGGTTCCACCGGTCGCGCATCGACCGACGACGACGTCGCCGTCGTCCGCGTGCACGAGGACCGTCTGGCCGACCCGACCGACACGGTGGCGAAGGACGGCACCGAGATCGGCGAGTTCGCCGTGCGCACCGTGAAGTCCGGCTACTCGTACCGGAACCCCGGGCTCGAGGCCGAGAAGTTCGCGAACGGCTGGTTCTACCCCGGCGACCTCGCCACGTGGGACGAGCACGAGCGGGTCACGATCGTGGGCCGCAAGGACGACATGGTCATCTCCGGCGGCGAGAACGTGCACCCCGTCCAGGTCGAGGCGGTGCTGCAGGAGCACCCCGGGGTCGCCGACTCCATCGTGGTGGGCGTGCCGGACCCGCGGTGGGGCGAGGTCGTCACGGCGTACGTCGTCCGTGCCGGCGACCGACTGCCGGCCGACGACGCCGAGGCAGCGGCCGCGCTCGAGGAGTGGACGAGCGCCCACCCGGGCCTCGCCCGGTACAAGCGTCCGCGGCGGTACCGCTTCGTCACGGACGTCCCCTACAACGCCACCGGCAAGAAGGTGCACTACCTGGCGAAGGACACGGCCGCGGCGGATGCGGCAGCCGGCCGACTGATCGAGCCGTAGCGCGCCCGGTACCCGGCCGGTGACGCCTGGAGGCCCGTGGCGGCGCCGCCACGGGCCTCCAGGCCGTCAGCTGGTCGCGTCCACCGCACGCCGGGGCGCGTTGCGGGCGAAGAGGCCGGGCAGGAGCCCGCCGATCTTCGTCCCGATGCACAGGCTGACGAAGGTCGCGAGCGGGGTCGCGAGCGCCTCCGGATCGAAGGTGGCCACCGCCACCAGCCCGACCGTCCCCGGCACGAGCAGCAGGAACGCCGGGAAGAACGACACCGTCGCCGGGATCGCCGGCACGAGCCGCTCGAGCAACCGGGTCGCGACGAACAGCAGCGCCGCTGCGGCACCGGTCGCGACGACGCTGCCCCAGAGCGGCGTCGTCGTGCTCACCACGGCGTAGGCGGTGACCATGACCGCCACCGACACGAGCGTCAGGCGCCACCCGGACCGGAAGACCAGACCGAGCCCGACCGCGAGCACCACGACGGCCACCCACGACACCCAGTACGCCGGCACCGACTCCCAGCCGGCCAGGTCCGTGCCGACCCCCGCGACCTCGCCGACGAGCGCGGCCGACGACGGGTCGACGTGCAACCCGGTCAGGGCGCTGCCGGACGCGATGCCGGCGGCCATGAAGCCGAGCATGATGAGCCCCTGGACCAGCCGCGACGACCCGGTGACGATGTCCGCGGCGGTGAGTTCCAGCAACGCGTTGGTGATGAGCGCGCCGGGGACGAACACCGCGACCGGGGCGCAGACCGCGAAGAGCGGGACCTGCTCGAACCCGGTGCCCGCGGCGACCAGGCCGACGATCGCCGTCGACACGAACGCGGCCAGGAACGGGATGATCGCCACGGCCTCGCGGAACCGCCGGAGGACCAGTCCGATCACGCCGACCAGACCACCGACGACGAGCGCCAGGACGATCGCCCACCAGGGGCAGCGGAAGACGACGGCCAGGCCAGCCGAGGTCAGGGCGTTGCCGAGGATCCACGGCAGGGCGGGCGGCGGGACGGTACCGGCGCGGATGGCCCGGACGCGGGCGGGGATCTCGGCGAGGGCGATGGAGCCACTCTCGAGCCCGAGCACGACGCGGTTGGCGCGGGCGGCCTGGCGGGACGACAGTTCGACGCCCTCGGCGTTGACGATCGTGGCGGCGCCCGTCGAGACCTCGCTCACCATCACCAGGGCGGGCAGGACCCCGATCGCGAGCGTCGGTCCGACCCCGGCGGCGTCCCGGGCCTTCTCGAGCGCCGACCGGACGTCGGTCACGGAGCTGCCGGCGTCCAGGAGCAGGGCTCCGAGGGTGCCGAGGAGCATGCCGACCGGGACGCTCTCGCCGTCGACGACCTCGACGTGGGCCTCCGGTCGGCGCAGGGCGTTCTGCAGGTTGGCGAGTGCGCTTCCGAGTCCGACCACGATCGTCGATGCTACTGGGCGTGCGGTGTTCAGTACCCCCGGTGGGACTCGAACCCACAACTCGGCGATTTTAAGTCGCATGCCTCTACCGATTGGGCCACGGGGGCGGGCCGCAACAGCCTACCGATGCACGAAGGCGGCCACCCTTCGCAGGTGACCGCCTTCGTGACGAGTGGTGCTACTTGGCGTCGGCCGGGGCCGTCACCGGCTCGGCGGCGTTGGAGACGTCCTTCGCGGGCTCGCCGTACACGGGGCCGGCGGCACCGGCGACCTTGCCCTCTTCCGGAGCCGGGGCTGCGGCGGGCGCGGCCGGAGCCTCGGCAGCGGGCTTCGGACGGGACGCGAACGCCTCGAACGCGGCACGCGGGGTCTCGCGGTCGTCGAGCGACACGATGTCGCGGCCCAGGAAGAAGCCACCGACCCAGTCGCCGATGACGCGCCACTTGCGCTCCCACGACGGCATGGCCAGGCCGTGGTAGCCGCGGTGGGCACCCCAGGCCAGGAAGCCCTTCATGGCGAACTTGCCGGACTGGAACACGCCGGTGCCCAGACCGAGACCCGCGACGGCACCGAGGTTCTCGTGCTTGTAGTCGGTCGTCGCCTCACCACGGATGGTCGCGACGAGGTTCTTCGCGAGCTGCTTGGCCTGACGCACGGCGTGCTGGGCGTTCGGCACGCAGAACCCACCGACACCGCCGCCGGTCAGGTCCGGCACGGCCGCGACGTCGCCGCAGGCCCATGCGTCGGCGATCACGCCGTTGTCGTCGACCACGCGCAGGTCGGGCTGCACGCGGATGCGGCCACGCTGCTCGAGCGGGAAGTCGGTGCCCTTGACCATCGGGTTCGCCATGACGCCGGCGGTCCAGATGATGAGGTCGGACGGGATGGTCTCGATCGCGCCGTCGCTCGTCTTGAGCTCGCAGACGCCACCCACGGCCGAGGCCAGCTGGGTCTCGAGGTGCACGGTCGCGCCACGCTCGGCGAGGTTCTTGAGCACCCAGTGCGACGTCTCGAGCGAGACCTCGGGCATGATGCGGCCCATCGCCTCGACCAGGTGGAAGTGCGTGTCGTCGAACGACAGCTGCGGGTGGCTCTTCAGCAGGTCGGTGACGAAGGAGCGGAGCTCGGCGAACACCTCGATGCCGGCGAAGCCACCACCGACGACGACGACGGTGAGCAGGCGGTCGCGCTCGGGACCGGCCGGCAGGTTCGCCGCCTTGTGGAAGTTGCTGAGGATGCGGTCACGGATGGACGCGGCTTCCTCGATGGTCTTCAGGCCGATGGCCTCGTCCGCGACGCCCGGGATCGGGAACGTGCGGGACACCGCGCCGGCGGTCATGACGATCTGGTCGTAGGACTCCTCCCACGCCTCGCCCTCGGTCGGGGTGATCGTCGCCGTCTTGGTGGCGTGGTCGACCTTGGTGACCTTCGCCGTGACGACGCGGGTCTTCTTGAGGTGACGACGGTGCGCGACGACCGCGTGACGCGGCTCGATGGAGCCGGCGGCGACCTCGGGCAGGAACGGCTGGTACGTCATGTACGGCAGCGGGTCCACCATGACGACCTCGGCTTCGCCCTGGCGAAGGTGCTTCTCGAGCTTCCATGCGGTGTAGAAACCGGCGTAACCGCCGCCGACGACGAGGATCTTGGGCACGGGGGATGATCTCCTTGGATGGGGGTGTGCGGGAGTCGAGTCAGACTTCGCCGCCACCCGCCCCGACTCCAGCGTCTGCACCGTCATCATACGCCCGGCATGCACACCGGGAGGGCGACCAGTCCGCGCGCTCGAGCGCGAGGTCGCCGATGGGGTTGACGCCGGGTCCGGCGGCGAGGGCGTGGCCGACGAGGGCGTGCAGGCACTTCACGCGGGTGGGCATGCCACCGGCGCTGATGCCGTCGATCTCGTCGACGTGTTCGATCGACTCGCGATCGGCCAGGTAGGACTCGTGGGCCGCGCGGTACTGCGCGGCGACTTCGGGGTCCTCGAGCAGGGCTGCCAGCTCGGGCATCACCTGGTTGGCCTCGAGGGTGCTGACCGCAGCGGTGGCCGCGGGGTGGCACAGGTAGTAGAACGTCGGGAACGGGGTGCCGTTCGACAGCCGGGGCTTCGTGGAGACGACGGTGGGGTTGCCACAGACGCAGCGTGCCGCGATCCCGATGACGTCACGTGCCGGTCGGCCGAGCTGCGCCGACACGACCTGGACGTCGCGGTCGGAGGGCGGGTCGAAGGGAGGGGTCGTCACGGGAACGTGAGCCTACCGGAGAAGCGGAACCCCTCGCACCGTCGGGCCGGACGGCTCCGCGCCCTGCGGTCCGCAGACTACTTGCTGTCGCCGGTCCCGGAGACGTCGGGGGCGACGAGGTCGGCTGCCCGCTCGTCGGTGAGCCCGGACTGCAGCACCGACGAGAGCATCGCCTGCACCCAGTCGACCTTGGGCGTCTGCACCTTCGCGCTCACGGGGGTCCCGGAGTCGGTGGTGGGGGTCTTGTCGGCGGCCTCGTCCTCGGCGCCCATCACGAGGTAGCTCTCCTCGCCCGGGTACACGTAGAGCAGTCGGTCGCGGGCCTGTGCCTCGATGTACGCCGGGTCGTCCCAGCGTGCGACGTCCTGCTTCTTCTGCGCGACGTCGGCCTTCTGACTCGCGACCTCGTGCTGCTGCTGGGCGATCTGCTCCTGCTGCTGGATGAGCGTCCGGAGCGACGGCGCGAGCACCACCACGAAGAGCACGATGATCGCGAGCATGAGCAGGCTGAACCCGGAGAAGTGGATCGAGCGGTACCAGGGCTGCGCGGGCGTGCTGCCGTCGGGCATCGCCACGGGGACGCGGCGGACGCGGGGCTTCTGGCTGGGCACGCTCCGACGATAACCCGGCACGGTCGGTCTGGCCGCCCGGCACGCGGCCGTTCGGCGCCCTCTCAGCGTCTCGCGTCGTCACGTCGAGGCAGCCGGGAGGCTCGGCTCCGGCCCGCCCCTGCAGTCCCGCACCTGGAGTGGTCACCACACACCGCCCGGCGCACGTCCGGTGGTCACGTCCTGTCGGCCAGGCCCGGGCCAACCGACGACTCACGACCACTCGACGCAGGGCGCGCGGCACGTCCTGACCGCTCGGCACTCCGGGCGGCACACACGACGAGACGCCGTCCTCCCGGAGGAGGACGGCGTCTCGGTGGTGCGGGTACTGCTGGCCGGGCTGGTTACAGCGACGCGGCGCGCGGGAAGGCCGAGCGACCGGCGTACACCGCGGCGTCGCCGAGCTCTTCCTCGATGCGGAGCAGCTGGTTGTACTTCGCGACGCGGTCCGAGCGGGCCGGGGCGCCGGTCTTGATCTGGCCACCGTCGACCGCGACCGCGATGTCCGCGATCGTGGTGTCCTCGGTCTCGCCGGAGCGGTGCGACAGGATCGAGGTCAGGCCGTGACGGTGCGCGAGCGAGACCGCGTCGAGGGTCTCGGTGAGCGTGCCGATCTGGTTGACCTTGACGAGGATCGAGTTCGCGGCCTTCTCGTCGATGCCCCGCTGCAGACGCTTCGGGTTGGTGACGAACAGGTCGTCGCCGACGATCTGGACCTTGTCGCCGAGCTCGGCGGTCAGGTGCGACCAGCCTTCCCAGTCGTCCTCGGCCAGCGGGTCCTCGATGGTGACGAGGGGGTAGTTCGCGACGAGCTCGGCGAAGTAGGAGGTGAACTCCTGGCTCGAGAGCTGCTTGCCCTCGAACTGGTACTTGCCGTCCGAGAAGAACTCGGTGGACGCGACGTCGAGGCCGACGGCGATGTCCTTGCCGGGCGTGTAGCCGGCCTTCTCGATCGCGGTGAGCAGGAAGTCGAGCGCCGCGCGGTTCGACGCGAGCTCCGGCGCGAAGCCGCCCTCGTCGCCGAGGCCGGTGGCCAGGCCCTGCTTCTTCAGCTCGCCCTTGAGGGCGTGGTAGGTCTCGACGCCCCAGCGGAGTGCCTCGGAGAAGGACTCGGCGCCGTAGGGCACCAGGAAGAACTCCTGGATGTCGACGTTGGTGTCCGCGTGGGCACCACCGTTGACGACGTTCATCAGCGGGACGGGCAGCGTGTGCGCGTTCGGGCCGCCGAGGTAGCGGAAGAGCGGCAGATCGACCGAGTCGGCTGCGGCACGGGCCACGGCGAGCGAGGCACCGAGGATCGCGTTCGCGCCGAGGCGGGACTTGTTCTCGGTGCCGTCGAGCTCGATGAGCGCGGCGTCGACGAGGCGCTGGTCGGTGGCGTCGAAGCCCTCGAGCGCCGGGCCGATCTCGTCGAGGACGGCGTCGACGGCCTTGAGCACGCCCTTGCCGCCGTAGCGCGAGGCGTCGCCGTCGCGCAGCTCGTACGCCTCGAACGCGCCGGTGGATGCACCGGACGGGACGAGCGCGCGGGACACGACGCCGTCGTCGAGGAGGACCTCGACCTCGACCGTCGGGTTGCCTCGGGAATCGAGGACTTCGCGTGCGCCTACGGCATCGATCAGGGCCACGGGGTACTCCCTACACATTGGTTGTGGTGATTGCGGTGTCGATCCTAGCGAGCGGAGGTGAACACGACGTCGGCCGTGACGCCCCGCTGTGGACGAGTCCGTGCTGGAACGAGGACTGGGTGCTCAGTCGAGCGGGCGGAACGCGACGCCCTCGAGCGACGCGGTGTCCGCCGAGACGGTGGCGAACGCCGTGAAGCCCTGGGCGGCGAGGCCGGCGAGCAGGTTCTTCGTGTTCTTCGTGCGGCGCTCGAGCCGGACGCGTCGGTGGGACGCCAGCGCCTCGGTCTTCAGCGCGGCGAGCCGGACCGGGTCGACGTGCTTGTCGTACACGAGCACGACGGCGTCGGCCTCGGCGGACTCCGGGAGGGTCACGAGGTCGACGAGCCGCTCGAACCCGAGCGAGAACCCGACCGCGGGGACGTCCTGCCCGAGGAACCGGCCGATCATCCCGTCGTACCGGCCGCCGCCACCGAGGCTGTAGCCGAAGTCGGGGTGCGCGACCTCGAAGATCGTGCCCGTGTAGTACCCCATGCCGCGCACGAGCGTCGGGTCGAAGCGCAGGTCCACCCCGGGCAGCGCCTCGCGCAGGCGGAGCAGGTCGGCGAAGGCCTCGGCGTCGAGCCACGGCTCCCCCTCGACCGACGTCCAGTCGGCGGCCTCGAGCGCGCGGATGGTGTCCTCGAGCCCGGGCAGGTCGGCGCCCACGGTGCTGCGGAGCTCCGCCGCGACGCCGTCCGCACCGATCTTGTCGAGCTTGTCGATCGTGATGAGCGCGCGGTCGGCGGCGGCGGGCTCGGTGATCCCCCACGACGCGAGGAGCGCCAGCAGGATCCGGCGGTCGTTGATCCGGATCGTCGTGCCGCTGACCCCGAGGGCGTCGAGGGCCGCGGTCGTCGCGCGGATGAGCTCGATCTCGGCGAGCTGCCCGGGCTCCCCCAGGATGTCGATGTCGCACTGCACGAACTGGCGGTAGCGACCCTTCTGCGGGCGCTCGGCACGCCAGACCGGCGCGATCTGCACGGATCGGAACACCGACGGCAGCTCCGCGCGGTGCGAGGCGTAGAACCGGGCCAGCGGGACCGTCAGGTCGAACCGGAGACCGAGGTCAGCGAGGTCCAGCGGCGCTTCGGCTGCCTGCAGGTCCTCGGTGGTGAGCCCGCGCTTCATCACCGCGAACGCCAGCTTCTCGTTGTCACCGCCGAGCCCGGAGTGCAGCCGCGCAGCGTCCTCCACCACCGGGGTCTCGATCTCGTCGAAACCGTGCCGCGAGTAGACGTCCCGCACGACACCGAGCACGTGCTCGCGCCGGGCCTTGTCCGCCGGGAGGAAGTCACGCATGCCACGGGGTGCCGTCACGGTCGTTGCCATGCGGTCAATTCTGGCAGACGGGCGTCTCCGGCTTGCGCGCCCGCCGACCCACTGGCATACTGCATGCAGAACCTCGGTCCGGATCGTGCCTGATCCACGCTCCGGACCGATTCGCGGGGCGACGTGCTGCAGTGCGTCCCGCGGTTCGAGCGGGTTTCCCTGTCGGCCCCTCTCCCTGGTGGAGCCGACGCCCGCTCACGGGCGCCCTCTCTTTTTCGGGTTGGGAGGGCGCCCGTTCTCCCTTGCCCGGAGCGATCTCCCGACCGGTGATCACTCCACAGCCCGACCGGCCTCCTCCAGCGCCGACACCGCGGCCCGCAGACTCGCGACCGGGTCCACCCCGCGTCGTGCCGCAGCCGCGACCTCCCCGAGGACCGCTCGCCCCCACTCGGCGTCGACCGGCCCCACCCCGTCGTCCGCGGGCGCGTCGGACGCGGCGGACGCACCACTGGCCTCCAGGCCGACGCCGGAACCGGCCCCGACGACGGACGCGACGACCGCGTCGGCGTCCCCACGTTCCTCCAGGCGTTCCAGCAGCTTCACCGCACGCTCCAGCGGCGGCATCGCCCGCGGCACCCCGTCGAACGCACTCCGCCGGGTCGCCTTCTCGGCAGCCTTGGCCGCACGCCAGACCCGCACGACGTCCTCGACGGTGTCCGCCGTCTCGTCGCCGAACACGTGCGGGTGCCGCCTGGTCATCTTGTCCCGCACCCCGGCGGCGACGTCCTCGAGGGTGAAGTCCCCCGCGCGGGCGGCGATCCCCGCGTGCAGGACCACCTGGTAGAGCAGGTCACCGAGTTCCTCGCGGACGTCGTCCGGGTCGCCGTCGTCGATGGCGTCGACGAGTTCGTACGACTCCTCGACGGCGTAGCGCGCGAGCGAGGCGTGGGTCTGCGCCCGGTTCCAGACGCACCCGCCGTCCTCGGCGAGCAGGCGGTCGACGACGGTCACGAGGTCCGGTACGGCGGTCATCTGGTCATCGTGCCACCCGCGTAGACTGCAGGTGGTGTGTCGGGAAGTCTGGTCGACGGACACTCACCCGACCCTTCGAGACGGAGATCCATGTCGTCCCTCGTCCGCTCCCCCCGCTTCAGCGCCATCGCGCTCCTCACCGCCGCCGTGCTCGGCCTGGTCGTGGCGAACTCCCCGATCGGCCCCGGCCTCGAACGCTTGCTCGACGCGCACCTGCCGCTCGGTGCCCTCGGCCTCGACCTGTCGATCGCGCACTGGATCAGCGACGGCCTGCTCGCGGTCTTCTTCCTGCTCGTCGCGATCGAGCTGAAGCAGGAACTCGTCGACGGCGAGCTGTCGAACCCCAAGACCGCGATCATCCCCGCCATCGCGGCGGTCGGCGGCGTGCTCGTTCCGGCCGGCATCTTCCTGCTCGTCACCGCGGGCACGCAGTACACGCACGGTTGGCCGATCCCGACGGCGACGGACATCGCGTTCGCGCTCGGGGTGCTCGCCATGTTCGGTCGCGGGCTGCCGAGCGGCATCCGGGTGTTCCTGCTCGCGCTGGCCGTCCTCGACGACCTCATCGCGATCATCATCATCGCCGTGGTGTTCGCCCACGACACGGACTTCCTGGCCCTCGCGGGCGCTGTCGTCACCCTCGCGGCGTTCTGGCTGCTCGGCCGGATGCTCCGCCCGGGGCGCAGCGGGCAGACGCTCGTCATCGTGTCGATGGTCGTGGTCGGGCTCCTGACCTGGTGGCTCGTCTACCACTCCGGCGTGCACGCCACGATCGCCGGCGTCGCCCTCGGGCTCGTGCTGCCCCGACGCCCGGGCCACACCCTGCACGAGAACGTCGAACCGTGGTCGAACGCCATCGTGCTGCCGGTGTTCGCGTTCGCGTCGGCCGCCGTCATCATCCCCTCGGTCGGCATCAGCGAGCTCTCCCCCACGTTCTGGGCGGTCGTCCTCGCACTGCCGGTCGGCAAGGTCATCGGCATCACGCTGTTCGGCACGATCGCCACGCGGATCTTCCGCTCGCCCGGCCGCTCGTCGCTGTCGTTCTTCTCGATCATCACCGTCGGCGTGCTCGGCGGCATCGGGTTCACGGTGTCGCTGCTCATGAACGAGCTGGCGTTCGCCCGCAACGAGGAGATCCTCGACGAGGGCGTCCTCGCCGTGCTCGTCGGCTCGGGCATCGCCATCGTCGCGTCGGCCGTCGTCGTCACCCTGCGGGCGCGGGCGTACCGCGCGCGCCGCGAGCTGTCCGAGGCCGAGGACACCGAGTAGCGGATTGCGGCCGGCGGTTCGCGGTTCGCACCCGTTCCGAGACAGAGCACGCGTCGTTCGACGCGTGGATCGTCGCGAACGGCGCGCGCCGTGGACGTGGCCGATGACGGCCTGGAGGTACGGTGCGGGCCCGCACCGTGCCTCCAGGCCGTCTCCCCTCGCGTCTACGCGGCCGGCGCCTCGGCCGGGGTCGTCGCCCCGTACACGGCGGTGAGGATGCTCTCCACCCACTGGATGAGGGCATCGTCCGGCAGCGCCTGGTCGTGCGGACGCGGCATCGGGATGCTCGTCGCGTTCTGCTGCGGGAACCAGCGCGCCCCCGGGAACATGCGCTTGAGCCGCACCTGCGACGAGTCGGCGAGCTCCTTGCCGGCGACCCGCAGGTTCGAGCCCATCACCACGACGTCGGACAGGCCGACCTGCTGCGCCATGCGACGGAGACGGGAGACCTCGACCAGGGTCTGCACGGCCTGAGGCGGCTGCCCGTAGCGGTCGGTGAGCTCGTCGAGCACCATGTCGATCGCGTTCGGCTGGGCCGTCGGGGCCGAGGCCGCCGAGAGCTTCTGGTACGCCTCGAGCCGGAGTCGCTCGGACTCGACGTAGTCCTCGGGGATGTGCGCGTCGACGGGGATCTCGAGCCGGAGTTCGGTCTGCCCCTCGGCGACGTCGCCACGGAACTGCGACACGGCCTCGCCGATCATCCGCAGGTACAGGTCGAACCCGACGCCCGCGATGTGGCCGGACTGCTCCCCGCCCAGCAGGTTGCCGGCCCCGCGGATCTCGAGGTCCTTCATGGCGACCTGCATGCCCGCGCCGAGCTCGTTGTTCGCGGCGATGGTCTCGAGGCGGTCCTGCGCGGTCTCGGACAGCGGCTTGTCGGAGTCGTAGAGGAAGTACGCGTACCCGCGCTCCCGCCCACGGCCGACACGACCGCGCAGCTGGTGCAGCTGCGACAGGCCGTACTTGTCCGCCTTGTCGATGATGAGCGTGTTCGCGTTCGCGATGTCGAGGCCCGTCTCGATGATCGTCGTCGAGACGAGGACGTCGAAGCGGCGCTCCCAGAAGTCGACCATGACCTGCTCGAGGGTGGTCTCCGACATCTGCCCGTGCGCCACGGCGATACGGGCGTCCGGCACGATCTCGGCCAGGTGTGCGGCGACCGACTGGATGTCCTTCACGCGGTTGTGCACGTAGAACACCTGGCCCTCGCGCAGCAGCTCGCGGCGGATCGCCGCCGCCACCTGCAGGTCGGACTGCGGCCCGACGAAGGTCAGGATGGGGTGGCGGTCCTCGGGCGGGGTCGCCAGGGTCGACATCTCGCGGATGCCCGTGACCGCCATCTCGAGCGAGCGCGGGATCGGGGTCGCCGACATCGCCAGGACGTCGACGTTCGTCTTGAACTTCTTGAGCTGGTCCTTGTGCTCGACGCCGAACCGCTGTTCCTCGTCGATGATGACGAGCCCGACGTCCTTGAAGGTGATGCCCTGCGACAGGATCCGGTGGGTCGCGATGACGATGTCGACCGTGCCGTCGGCGAGCCCGGCGATGGTCTCCTTCGACTCCTTCTCGGTCTGGAACCGGCTCAGGGCACGCAGGTGCACGGGGAACCCGGCGAAGCGCTCCTGGAACGTCTCCATGTGCTGGCGGACGAGCAGGGTCGTCGGGACGAGCATGACGACCTGCTTGCCGTCCTGCACGGCCTTGAACGCCGCCCGGATCGCGACCTCGGTCTTGCCGTAGCCGACGTCGCCGGACAGCAGGCGGTCCATCGGGATCGGGCGTTCCATGTCGCGCTTGATCTCGTCGATCGTGGTGAGCTGGTCGGCGGTCTCGGCGAACGGGAACGCCTCTTCCAGCTCGCGCTGCCACGGGGTGTCCGGGCCGAACGCGTGCCCCTTCGACGCCATCCGCGCCGAGTACAGCTTGACCAGGTCGACAGCGATGTCGCGGACGGCCTTGCGGGCCTTCGACTTGGCTGCGGACCAGTCCGAGCCGCCCATCTTCGACAGGGTCGGGGACTCACCACCGACGTAGCGCGACAGCTGGTCGAGCTGGTCTGTCGGCACGAAGAGCTTGTCGCCCGGGTAGTTGCGCTTCGACGGCGCGTACTCGAGCACGAGGTACTCGCGCTGCGTCTTCACGGCGTTGCGGCCACCGCTGGAGACCTCGCGGCTGACGAGCTCGACGAACTTGCCGATGCCGTGGGTCGCGTGCACGACGACGTCGCCCGGCTTGAGCTGCAGCGGGTCGACGACGTTCTTGCGCCGGCTCGCG
The DNA here is from genome assembly GCF_003234745.1 of Curtobacterium sp. MCLR17_039. NCBI lineage: Bacteria > Bacillati > Actinomycetota > Actinomycetes > Micrococcales > Microbacteriaceae > Curtobacterium > Curtobacterium sp. MCLR17_039. The sequence continues at coordinate 91,511 of NZ_QKTF01000005.1, read as the reverse complement.
AGCTTCTTGACGGTGCGGGCGCCCTGCTGGACGCTGCGGCCGTAGAACTCGGCTTCGCTCAGGACCGCGATGCGGGGGGCGGGGATCGCGAAGCCGTGCTCGACGGTCGCGGTCGTCACGACGGCGAACCCCGGCTCGGGCGGCGCGGTCACGGCATCGGCACGGGCGGCGACCCCGGCGTCGGCGAGCACCTGCACCGCACGCTCGACGAGGCCCTGGCCCTGCGCGGTCACCACGACGGCCCACCCGTCGTCGGTCAGCGACTTGACGTGCGCGATCGCCCCGTCGGCGCTGCCGGCGAAGCTCGGGACGGCCTCGGCCCGGACGCGGATGTACTCACCGGCCTCGGCAGCGGCCTCGGCGTCGGTGAGGACGCGCTCGGTGTCCCCTTCGTCGAGGCCGGAGTCGAACGGCGACACCGTCCACCAGGTGCGCTGGCCGCGGGTGTTCTTGAGCTGCTGCACGGTCAGGAAGTTGCCGGCGTCGAGGTCGATCGGGGCCTGGGCACCCGCGACCGCTGCGCTCCAGGCAGCCTGCAGGAACTCGGTGTTCGTCTCGGCCAGGCTGTTCGCGCGGCCGTTCACCCGCTCGGGCGAGAACACCGCGATGGTGGCGTCGTCCGGCAGGTAGGAGGTCATCGGCACGAGGTCCTGCACGAGCGCCGGAGCGAGGGACTCCATGCCCTCGACCGGGATGCCCTCGGCGATCTTCGCGAGCATCTGGGACAGGTTCGGGAACTCGTGCAGCATCTCGCGCGCCCGCTGCCGGACGTCGTCGCTGAGCAGGAGTTCGCGCGAGGCGGTGAGCTCGACCGAGCCGAGGTCGTCCTCTGTCGTGCGCTGGTCGGCGACGGAGAACGCCTTGATCGCCTCGATCTCGTCGCCGAAGAAGTCGACGCGTGCCGGGTGGTCGGCCGTCGGTGGGAAGACGTCGAGGATGCCACCGCGCACCGCGAACTCACCACGGCGGGTGACGAGGTCGACGCGGGAGTAGGCGAGGTCCACCAGCTGGGACGCGATCGCCGCCAGGTCGTTGCCCCGCGAGTCGGTCCGCAGCACCACCGGCGCCAGGGACGTCAGGTTGCTCGCGATCGGCTGCAGCGCGGCGCGGACGCTCGCGACGACGATGGTCTGGCGACGCTCGGCGGGGTCCGCCGCCTGCCACGCCGCGAGCTTCCGGAGCGTCGCGATGCGCGTGCCGACGGTCTGCGCACTCGGGCTGAGGCGTTCGTGCGGCAGGGTCTCCCACGCCGGGAACTCGAGCACGTCGGCGTCGGGGACGTAGCTGCCGAACGCTTCGCGGACCGCTTCGGCTTCACGCCCGGTCGCCGTGACGACGAGGACGCACTGCGGACCGTTGCGCTCGGCGAGCAGCGCGCCGAGCAGCGGCACGCGCAGGCCGTCCACGACGGAGAAGTCGGCGTCGCGCGGTGCGGCGCGCAGCACGCGATCGAAGGCGGAGGCGCGCGAGAGCGCAGGGATGATGCCCGAGATCGTCACTCAGGAGATGGTACCGGCCGCCACCGACACCGGCCGCTGCGTGCGCGACGGGCGAACAGCGCCGAGCGCTCAGGACGGAGCGTGCACGCGCTGCTGTGCGGCGAGCAGCCCGACCTCGGCGATCGCTTCTACCGCGTCGGCCGCGTCGGCCAGCAGGATCGGCAGCGTCTTCTTCTCGGCTGCGGAGAAGTCACGCAGCACGTAGTCGGCCGGGTCCTGCCGACCGGGCGGACGTCCGATGCCGACCCGGACGCGCATGAACTCGTTCGTGCCGGTGGCCTTGATGATGTCGCGCAGCCCGTTGTGCCCGCCGTGCCCGCCGTTGCCCTTCAGGCGGACGGTGTCGAACGGCAGGTCGAGCTCGTCGTGCACGACGACGAGGTCGGCCGGGGTGGCGCTGTAGAACCCGAGCACCGAGGAGACCGGCCCGCCCGAGGTGTTCATGAACGACCCGGGCTTCGCCAGCACGAGTCGTGTGCCGCCGGGCACCAGGCGCCCCTCGGCGACCTGGTTCGGCGTCTTGTGCTTCTTGAACGTGGCTCCCATGCGGGAAGCGAGTTCGTCGAGGACCATCTGGCCGACGTTGTGGCGGTTGCCGGCGTAGTCGGGCCCGGGGTTCCCGAGCCCGACCACCACGAGGACTTGATCCGTCACAGCGTCGACCAGATGTCTTCGAAGGGGTGTTACTCGGAGTCCGCGGCGCCCTCGGCACCCGACTCGGCGCCGGCCTCGGCCGAGGCCTCGTCCGCGGCGTCGTCGTCAGCGGTGCCACGCGGGGTGACGATCGCGACGACGAGCGCCTCGGGGTCGGTCTCGAGCTCGGCGCCCTCGGGGAGCTCGAGCTGCGAGGCGTGGATCTGCACGCCGTCCTCGAGGCCCTCGACGTTCACGGAGACGTGCTCCGGGATGTCGGTGGCGAGCACGAGCAGCGAGATCGTGTTGAGGTCCTGCACGTGGATGGTGCCGGAGAAGGACTCGCCCTCGACGACGACGGGCACGTCGACCGTGACCTTCTCGCCGCGGCGGAGGACCACGAGGTCGATGTGCTCGATGATCTGGCGCACCGGGTCACGCTGGACGTCCTTGACGAGGGCGAGCTGCGCAGCGCCATCGATGTCGAGGTCGACGACCGCGTTGGCGGTACGGACGAGCAGCATGGTCTCGTGGCCGGGCAGCGAGATGTGCATCGGCTCGGTGCCGTGGCCGTAGACGACCGCGGGGATCTTGTCGGCCGCGCGGAGCTTGCGAGCAGCGCCCTTGCCGAACTTGGTGCGGACTTCCGCTGCGAGCTTGGTGTAGTCGGCCATGGTGCCTCCTGGTGTCGGGGACGACGCCGGGGTGCCGGCATCGTGGGGGTCTGTGGTGTTGCAACTCGAACGCGTGCACGCGTGAGGAACGATCCCAGGGTCTTGCCGGGTATCCCACCGCGTCGATCACGGCCGCGCGTACGCAGCCCTCGCCGAAGTCAGGGACTGAGTCTAGCAGCACCGGTCCGGGCGTGTCGGACCACGGGTGCAGGTGCGGTCAGGACGGGACCGGCTCACGTCGCGGCCGACCTCCGCGTGTGAGACTTGTCCACCGTGATCGCCTCCCACCGTGCCCGCCGAACGCTCGACCGTCCGCGGGTCGTGCGGATCGTCGCGTTCCTGGTCGTCGTCGCCGCCGCGGTGGTCTTCGCCTACTGGCACGTGGGCCGGCAGCGCGTGGACGTCGACGAGGACGTGTACGTGGTGTCCGGCTGGGAGTACCTGCACGGCGTCTTCATCCGCAACCTCGAGCACCCGCCGACGGCGAAGTACCTGTTCGGCCTGGCGGAGGTCGTCCTCGGCGCTCCGGGGCCGCTCGGTCCGCGCTACGTCGCGGCGACCGCCTCGCTGGGCACCGGGCTCCTGTTCTTCCTGTGGTTCCGCCGTCCGGTCGGGTACTGGGCGGCACTCATCGCCGCCGCCCTCTGGTGGCTCACCCCACGGGCGAACGGCATCGCCTGGGGTGACCCGGGCTCCGGTGTCGCCACCAGGATGGACCGCACGGCGCTGCTCGAACCGGTCATGGTGTTCTTCGCGGTCGCCGCGCTGTACGCCGCGTGGCGGTGGGTGAACGGCGCCGACCGCCGACGCTGGCTCTGGGCCGCTGCGTCCGGCCTGTTGCTCGCCCTGTCCGTGACGTCGAAGATGACCTCCGCCGTGCTCGTCGTGGCGATCATCGCGTTGCCGATCCTGTTCCGCCGGTGGTGGGACCTGTTGACCGGCGGGCTGATCGCGGCCGGGTCGTTCGTCGTCGCGTTCGTGCTGCTGTACGCGCCCGTGGGCTTCGAGCGCGGCTTCGTGCACATGCTGCAGTTCCAGACCGGGCACGCGGAGCTCGGCCACTCCATCGAGCTGCTCGGTCGCGAGTACCTGTTCGCCCCGTGGTGGGCGAACTTCGTGTACTTCACGCAGGGCACCAGCCGCTGGGTGGTCCTCGTGCTGGTCATCGGGCTGGTCGCGGCGTTCGTGTTCCGACCCGACCGGCTCGTCGCCTACCTCGGCATCGGCCTCGGTGCGCAGGTCGCCTTCCTGACCGCGTCGGACGTCGCACTCGCGCACTACTACTACGCGTGGATGCCGCTCCTCATCGCCCTCGCCGGCATCGGCCTCGGACGTGCCGGCTGGCCGTCCAGGCCCGTCAGCCGTCGGCAGCGGGTACTGCGCGTCACGGCGGTCTGCCTCGTGCTCGCCCTCGCCGTCGTGCCGGTGGTCCGGCTCGGCAGCGCGGTGGCGCAGGCGCGTCCGGCTGGTGTCGCCCGGCTCGACGCCGAGTTGCGGGCACGTGGCGTCGACGACGGCACCGTCCTGTTCAGCGGGTACAACCTGGTCGCGTGGCGGCCGTACTTCTTCGAGCGCGGCACCTGGGAGCCGGACGCCGACGACGTCGTCGCCGTGGTGCAGGGGATCGACCCGCGGTTCCCGATGAAGCCCGGGATCGCCTCGTTCCTGACGGCACACCGCGACGACCTCGAGCACTTCACCGTCGACGAGTTGCAGGTGTGGGTCCCGAAGCACGGCGCGCTCCGCGAACGCGACGGGGTCCTCGAAGCCGTCCCGGGCTGACACGGGTCGACACGCGACGTCCCCGGGCAGCGGGACGGACGGGAGGCCCGTGGCGGTCCCGCCACGGGCCTCCCGTCCGTCGTCCCCACGCGGCGGGCGCGGGGCGCTCCCCCCAGGACCGCTCCCCGCGACCGCCGCGTCAGTCGACGTCCGCCGGTGCCGCCGGGGCGAGCCGCGAGATCACCCGGTCGAGGCGGGCGTCCACCTGCGGCTGCCGCGTCGAGCCCTTCCGGAGCGCGGCCGCGTCGGTCGCGGTGACGTGCAGCAGCCGTTCCCACTCCGCCGCGTACAGCGCGCTGCGGTAGCCGGATGACTCCTGGCACGCGACGTCCCGTCCGGCGACGGCGACCTCGGCCCTCCCCGGATCGTCCGAGAACAGGACGACCTGGTCGCCGTCACGGGCGCTGACGTGCATCGAGGGGGTCGGCATGCCCTCCGGACCCGCCGGCAGGTCCGGCACACCGGACGGCGCCATGCAGGTGCGCCACCCGGCCGCGGCCGTGCGGACCGGGTCGTCCTGGCGTGCGTCCAGCGCCGCCAGGTACGTCAGGCGCTGGGCCAGTTCGGACGCGGTCTGCTCGGTGCCGCGCAGCGTGGTGCCGAGGGTCTTCCGGGCTCCGTTCCAGCAACGGGCGGCCACGTCGTCCGGGAGCTCGGCGAACGCGGCCTGGCGGTCCGGGTCGTACCCCCACTGCCGCAGGCCCTCCTGGTTCGCACCGGCGGCGGACGGCCCGTGGTAACCGCGGGTCTCGGCGAGCGCCGCGGTGAGGGGCCGGGTGGTCGCGAGTGCGGGTGAGGGGTTCGCCCGAGCGGCGGTGTCGGCCGCGTCGTCGTCGGCCTGCAGCCCGGCCGCGGTCGCCCAGGGAGCCGGGTCGTCGATGCCGGCCTTCCGCAGGCAGGGCTGGGCCACGAGGTCCTCGGCGTACGTGGTCTTCGACGAGGCCGGCGCGACGAAGGCGTCGAGCGGCATCGCCCACGCCGTGCTGTCCTGTTCGACGGTGGGGGCGACCGCGACGTCGGCGCGTTCGGGCAGCCCGTGGACGACGGCGGTGGCAAGTCCGGCGAGGACGACGACGAGGGTGCCGGTCTTCGCGACGCGGTTCGTGATCTGCATGGTTCCCCCCTAGGCGCGGACGAGGCCGCGTTCGTGTGCGGTGATGACGACCTGGATCCGGTTCCGGAGTCCGAGCTTCGTCAGGACGGCGCGGACGTGGGTCTTCACGGTGGCGTCGCTCAGGAAGACCGACTCGGCGATCTCGGCGTTGCTGAGCCCCTTCGCGACGAGCAGGAAGACTTCGCGCTCGCGGGCCGTCAGCGCGTCGAGGACCTCGTCGCGTCGGTCGGTCACGGCCGGGGTGCCCTGCGCGCGCAGCAGGTCGAGTGCCTCGGCTTCGGTCGGTGCCGGTCGACCGGCGTGCACGTCGCGGATGGTCGCGGTGACGACGTCGGGCAGGGCGTCCTTCGTCAGGAACGCGGCGGCGCCGGCGCGGAGTGCGGCGAGCACGGCATCGTCGCGGCGGATGGTCGTGAGCGCGACGACCCGCGGGCGGTCCTGGGTCGAGGCGACGAGACGCGTCAGGGTCTCGATGCCGTTCATGACCGGCATCCGCAGGTCGAGCAGCAGCACGTCGGGGTGCTCGGCGGCGCAGAGCTCGAGGGCGGCGGCACCGTCACCGGCGGTCCCGACACAGGTCATGTCGTCCTGGGCGTCGACGAGCATCTGCATCCCGGTGGCGAACAGTCGCTGGTCGTCGACGACGGCGACGCGGACGGCGCTCATCGGACGTGCTCCGACAGGACGGCCTCGGTGTCGGTGTCGGTGTCGGTGTCGGTGTCGGTGTCGGCCGTCGCCGTGTTCGGCACGGCGGCGGTCGTCGGCAGCCACGCGGTGACGACCCACTCGTCCGGGGTGTCGCCGACACCGGCACGCAGCCAGCCGCCGGCCAGCCGGGCACGCTCCTGCATCCCGGCGACACCGGACCCCGCGCCGTCGAGCTCGACGAGGGGTTCGCTCCCCCGTGACGTCACGACGACGCCGAGCCCCGGGCCGCGCCAGTCGAGCGCCACCCGGGCCGTCGCTGTCCGCCCCTGGTGCTTCAGCACGTTCGTCAGGCTCTCCTGCACGATCCGGTGCACCGCGCTGGCGCTGCCCGCGGGCAGGACCCCGGCGCCGTGCTCCTCGAACGTCGCGGTCATCCCGAGCTCCCGCATGTCCTCGACCAGGTCGGGGACGTCGGGCAGCCCGTGGCGGTCGGCGTCGTCACTCGCCTGGATGCGTTCCACCAGGGCCCGGACGTCGCCCAGCGCCGAGCGGCTCACGTCGGCGATGTCCTGCAGCGCCCGGGCGGCGTGTTCGTCCCGCACGGCGATGGCCGCGGCACCCTGGGCCTGGGACACGACGACCGCCAGGGAGTGGGCGAGCGAGTCGTGCACGTCGCGAGCGATCCGTGCGCGCTCCTGCTCGGCCCGGAGCTCGGTCGTGGTCACCTCGGTGCGGCGTTGCGCCTCGACCACCCGGACCCGGGCGAGGCCGATCCGCCACGCGGCACCGATGGCCACGCCGACCGCCCAGGTGACACCGCTGACCCCGACGAACGCGAAGGTGATCGTGACGAGGTCGGACCGGGTCCCGCCGGAGTTCCCCACCCAGCTGCCCCAGACGTCCTGGTCGGCAGCGGTCGGGACCGCCATCGCCCAGGCGGCCGCCGCGCTCGCGAGCAGGAGCACGGGGACCGCCAGGTAGCGGAGCAGATCGGACCGACCGGCGCCGACGACGCCGACGACGATCGCGATCGCCAGGTACTCCGGCCAGGTCGTGTCGGTCGGCCGGGTGAGCAGTCGGGCCGCCTGCAGGAGCGGGATGCCGACGACCAGTCCGAGCGCGGTCGCGGGCATCCACGCGGCGAGGCCAATGGCGACGGCGAAGGCCGACACCACGACGACGTGGTCGGCGAGCCCCGCGCGTCCGGCCTCGGCGACGATCCAGAGCACGAGGTACACGGCGCCGGCGGCGGGGGCCAGCAGGTGCCGGTACCGGCGGAGGAGGGAGGTCATGACGCGAGCGTATGGGCCGCGCCGGACGGGGACCGAGCCGTTCGGCCGCTTTTCATCCGAGGTGATGAGGTCCGACCGGACGGCTCAGCGGCCGACCGTCCGGCGGTGCTCCTGCGCAGCGCGGAGGACGTCGCGCGCCCGGTCGCTCGCCGCCTCGGCCTCGTCGCGGACTGCCTTGAGCCGGGTGATCTCGGCCTCGGCCTGCTCGAGGGCACGCTGGAGCTCCGCGCGGCGCTCCTCTGCCTGTTCGAGATCGGCCTCGGCGGTGTCGAGTGCTGCGTCGGCGTCGCGGGACTCCGTGCGCGCTGCGGTCTCGGCCTGGCGCGCGGCCTTCCGGTCCGCGGCCGGGTCGCGCTTCGGCTCGGGTTCGGGATCGGCGTCCGGTTCCGGAGCGTCGCGCTGCGCGGGCCTGGAGGCACGGCTCGCCTTCCGCGCACCCCTCGCCTGGGAGATGGGGATGGGTGGGGCATCGCTGCCGGACCAGGCATCGGGGACCGCGTCCGGATCCGCGAGCGCCCCGTCGAGGTCGACCGCGTCGAACCCCACGCTCTCGAGCCCCGTCACGAGCAGCCCCGACCGGACGGCCGCGCCGGCGTGCGGGTCCGCCATCGCCGCCTCGATCGTCGACCGGACCTGCCCGAGCACCGCCGGGGTGACGGGGTGTCCGGCGTCGGACGCCAGGTCCGCACCGGCCTGCGCGAGGGCGTCGACGACCTCGGCGCGCTGCCGACGGAGGGTCCGGATCGCGTCGGGGTCGGCGTCCGCCTGCGCCTTGCGGAGCGCCGGTCCGAGGTCGACGGCGTCGTCGAGGGCACCGTCGTGGGCGAGCAGGTCGATCACCCAGGCCGCCGGGGCGGGCTTCCGGAGCTTCCCGATCGCCGTGGCGAGGGCGCGGTCGTCCTTCCGCGCCGAGCGTTGTCGTGCGGTGCGCTCGGCGACGAAGTCCTGCGGCGCGACGAGCAGCAGCTCCCTGGCGACGTCGACGAACTCCATGCCACCACTGTGCCTGCTCAACACCGTGCCCGCTCGACACCGTGCCTGCTCGACACCGTGCCCGCCACGGCGCCGGGGACTACCAGTCGTGGACGGTGCCGTCGGCCAGGCGGTTGAACGGCAGGTACGCCTGCTCGTAGGGGTACTTGCCGGCTTCGTCGACGTCGAGACTGACCCCGAGGCCCGGCTCGTCACCCGGGTGCAGGTAGCCGTCGGTGAACGTGAAGGTCTGGTGGAACACCTGGTTGGTCTGCGGCCCGTGCTGCATGTACTCCTGGATGCCGAAGTTGTGGATCGCGAGCCCGAGGTGCATCTGCGCGGCGAGCCCCACCGGGGAGATGTCGGTCGGTCCGTGGAACCCGGACCTGACCTGGTACAGCGCCGCGTACTCCATCGTCTTCTTGAGCGGCGTGACGCCGCCCATGTGCGTGACGGCACCGCGGACGTAGTCGATGAGCTGGTCGCGGATGATGTCCTTGAAGTCCCAGATGGTGTTGAAGACCTCGCCGATCGCCAGCGGCGTCGTGGTGTGCTGCCGGACGAGCTTCAGGGCCTCCTGGTTCTCGGCGGGGGTGCAGTCCTCGAGCCAGAACAGGTCGTAGGGCTCGAGCGACTTGCCGAGCTTGGCGGCCTGCAGCGGGGTCATCCGGTGGTGGCCGTCGTGCAGCAGCGGCAGTTCGGGACCGAACTCGTTGCGGACGGCCTCGAACACGGTGGGCACGTGGCGCAGGTAGGCGCGGGTGTCCCAGTCCTCCATCGCCGGGTACGCACCGCGCTGGGCGGGCTCGAAGTCGTAGCGGACGCCGGCGTTGCCCTCGGTGGTCCTGTTCGACGCGATGCCGTAGATGGACTCGAGGCCGGGGACACCGGTCTGCACCCGGATCGAGCGGTAGCCCTCTTCCTGGTGTTCGCGGATGGAGTCGAACAGCTCGGGCAGCTCCTTGCCCGAGGCGTGGCCGTACGCCATGAGCCCGGTGCGCGATGCCCCGCCGAGCAGCTGGTACAGCGGCATCCCGGCGACCTTCGCCTTGATGTCCCAGAGGGCCATGTCGACGGCGGCGATCGCGGCCATGGTGACCGGACCACGGCGCCAGTACGACGACCGGTACAGGAACTGCCAGGCGTCCTCGATGCGGCTGGCGTCACGGCCGACGAGCAGCGGGACGACGTGCTCGGACAGGTAGGCGGAGACCGCGAGCTCACGGCCGTTCAGGGTGGCGTCGCCGAGTCCGGTGACGCCGTCGGCCGTGGTGAGCTTGAGCGTCACGAAGTTCCGGTTCGGGCTGGTCACGATGACCTCGGCCCGATCGATCAGCTGGCCGCGGTCCGCCGAGGCCCAGGTGTCCGGACGGCCGGCGGTGGTCTCGGCCGGCCCGCTGTCGGCGGCGCCGGGGACCGGGGCCGCGGGGTTCGTGGTGGTCGTGTCGGTCATGCGTGGACTCCTCCGTTGGAGCGTTCGCGGGCGCGTGCCGCGGCGGTGCGGATGCGGTCGGCCGCCGCCGTCACGGCGGCGACCACGGGGGTGGTGTCGAGTTCGGGTGCGACGACGGCCAGGACGTCGTGCACGTCCGAGTCTGGCCCGGGGGCACCGGGGTCGTCCACCGGGTCGGTCTGCTCGGTGACGTGCAACCACCATGCGGCGAGGGCAGTGGCCGCTCCGGTGCCGATGCCGGCCGAGGGGTCGCGGGCGAGCCGGTGCCGCACGACGTCGACGACACGGACGGGCAGCTTCTGCGAGCCGCCGGACGCGATCTGCCGAAGCGTGTGCCGGATGCGCGGGTTGGCGAACCGCTCGACCAGGGCTGCGCGGGCGTCGGTGACCTCGGCCTCGGGCAGCGGGAGCTCGAGCGCGGCTTCGTCCCAGAGCTGCTCGACGGCGGTGCGGCAGACCGGGTCGTCCATCGCCTCGGCCACGGTGTCGTGGCCGAGCTGCAACCCCAGGTAGGCGAGGAGCGAGTGCGAGCCGTTCAGCAGCCAGAGCTTCCGCTGCTCGTACGGGGTGACGTCGTCGACGATCCGGACGCCGGCCGTCTGCCACGCGGGCCGGTCGATGCCCGCGAAGGCGTCCTCGAGCACCCATTCGGCGAACGGTTCGGTGACGACGGGGACCCGGTCTCCGGCGAGCGCACCCGGCAGTTCCGACAGGTGCGCGACGTCGGCGTCGGTGGTCGCGGGGGTGATCCGGTCGACCATCGAGCTCGGGAACGCGACGTTCGCCTCGATCCAGTCGCGCAGGTCGTCGTCGGTGACGGCGTCGAGCACGGCGCCGCGGAGGACCACCCCGTTGTGCGTCAGGTTGTCGAGACTGACCAGCGCGATGCGCCCGGAGCCGGCGGCACGGCGGGCGTCGAGCCCCGCGACCAGCCGCGCCGGCACGTCGGAACCGCGCCGGTAGCCCTGCTCGGTGACCGTCAGCGTGACGATGGTCGTCTCGGGGGACGCGACCACGTGCCTCCAGGCCGTGTCGTCGCTGCCCGGGTGGGCGGCCACGATCGTGTCGACCACCTCGGCTCCGTCGCCGGACGCGGCTCGCGTGACCAGCGTGTACCGGCAGTCCTGCGCGGCCAACGCGTCCGCGGCCGCGGGCGAGCGGCCGGTGAAGGCGGTGATGCCCCACGGCTCCCCCGTGGTGTGGGCGGTGTACCAGGCGAGGTGGGCACGAGCGAACGCACCGACCCCCAGATGGACGATGCCCGGACGCCGGTCGGTCATGCCGACACCGGTACGAGGGAGCGGAGGTACGCCAGGTTGTCGGCGGTGCGGGTCTCGAGCGGGAGGTCGGTGGAGAAGTCCTCGATGGTGACCCACCCGTCGTACCCGACCTGGCGGAGCGCGTCGAGGTACTCGGACACCGACGCCTGGCCGGTGCGCAGGGGTGCCCACTCGTGCTGCCAGATCGAACTGCCGTCGGCCCGGGTGTCGCCGGTGTCGACCCAGCGGGCGTTCTTCACGTGGGCGTGTGCCAGGTACGGCCCGAGCAGTTCGAACGCGGCGAGGTGGTCCTCGTCACCCTCGATCACGAGGTTGCCGAGGTCGTGGATGACGCCGACGTGTGCGGGGTCGAGACCGTCGATCAGCCGCAGTGCTGCGGAGGCCGACGGTGTGATCGTCATGTGGTGCAGCTCGACCAACACCTTGACGCCGAGTTCGGCCGCGCGGTCCGCCGCCCACTCGAGGTCGGTGCGGGTGCGGTCGAAGAGCTGCGGGTAGGTCTCGCCGGTGCGTTCCTTCTCGGCCCGGTAGTTCGGCATCGTGACGCGGACCTGCCGGGCACCCAGTTCGCTGGTCACGCGCAGCATCGTCTCGACGCCGTCGTGGTCGGCGGCCGGCTGGTAGCCGCCGATGCCCGAGTACTCGAGCCCGGCGGCGTCGGTGACCCGGGCGATCTCACCGACCCGGTCGCGGATGCCGGTGTACTGCCACGTCGAGTTGTTGCCCGCCCAGAACGACCGTTCGGCAGGGACCTCGGCGCCGTCGGCCGGGCGGTCGTCGACGATGCGCCACTCGATGCCGTCCCAGCCCTGTGCGGCCAGGGTCTCGGCGGCTTCGGACGGGGTCCAGTCGGGGGTGGAGGCGGTGAACACGGAGAACTTCATCGGGTGGCTCCTTCGGTCGCGCTGGCGGTGGCGGGCGTGCCGACGACCGGCACCACGTCGTCGTACTTCCCGTCGATCACGTCGTCGATGCGCACGGGGTGCCCGAGCGTCGCGCTGACGTAGAGCCCGCGGACGGTGGCGAGCGACACGAGGGCCGCGTCGACGGTGACACCCGGTTCGCGTCCCTGCCGGATCGCGTCGACGATGTCCGTGTACTGCCGAGCGTGGCCCGCGGCGAAGTGGTCGGGTTCAGCCGGGCCGCCGACGACGTGCTCGGGCGGGACGATCTGGTCCTTCTGGTCGACCGCGCCGGCGACCGCGGTGGCGTTCGACGTGGTGGACGCGGACTCGAGCGTGGCGGTGTCCGGGGCGATGTGGAAGTACGCGAGCCGGTCGTCGTCGACGATGGCGGAACCGTGCGTGCCGTACACGGCGTACCGGGCGGAGAGCCCCGGGTACGCCGCGGTCGTGCAGTGGACGACCCCGAGCGCCCCGCCGTCGAACCGGACGGTGGCGACGGCGGTGTCTTCAACCTCGATGCGGTCGTGGGCGAGGAGCCCCGTCTGGGCCGAGATCTCGACCGGACGACCGAGTGCCCAGACGAGCAGGTCGACGGTGTGCACGCCTTGGTTCATCACCGCGCCGCCGCCGTCGAGCGCCCAGGTGCCGCGCCAGTCACCGGAGTCGTAGTACCCCTGCGACCGGTACCACGCGACGCTCGCGAGCCCCGAGGTCACGGTGCCGAACCCGCCGTCGTGCGCGGCCCGGGCGACGGCTGCCGACGCCGGGTCGAAGCGGTGCTGGCTGATGACGCTGGTGACGAGTCCGCGGTCGCGAGCGGCTGCGGCGAGCGCCGCGATCTGCCGTGCTCGGGGCATCGTGGTGTCGAGCGGCTTCTCGATGACGACGTGCTTGCCGGCCGCCAGGGCGGCCTCGGCGAGCTGCACGTGCATGCCGGACGGCGAGCAGATCGCGACGACGTCGATGTCGGTCTGTTCGATCGCTTCCTCGATGGTGGAGGTCGTGATCGGGCGGGCGGCACCCAGCTCCTGTACCGCGTCCGCCGCGCTCGTGGCGGCTTCGGGCACGGCGTCGACGAGGGCGACGACCTGCAGGTCGGGGTGGTGCACCGCGACGGTGGCGTGGTGGCGTCCGATGACACCGGCGCCGACGACGGCCAGGCGGAGCGGGTTGGTGGGTTCGGTCATCGCAGGGTGACTCCGATCTGGTCGGTGAGGGTGCGGAAGGCCCGGCCGGCACGACCGAAGGCCGCGGGGCCGGAGAACCCGCCGAGGGAGGTGAAGTCGCTGAGGTGCGGCTCGAGCGAGGCGTACCCGGAGTACCCGGCGTCTCGGAGGGCGGTCAGGGTCTCGACGAGTTCACCGTCGCCCTCGCCCGCCGGGACCACCGACGAGTCGGCGGCGAGGGCGTCCTTGACCTGCAGGTAGTCGACGTACGGGGCGAGCTGCTCCCAGCCGTCGGAGAAGGGCCGGACGCCGCACTGCACGTAGTTCGCGTTGTCCCAGGCCAGGCGGAGCGCGGACGAACCGACGCTCTCGACGATGTCGAGCACGCGCGCGGGGACATCGCCGTAGATGTCCTTCTCGTTCTCGTGCAGCAGGGTCACGCCTTCGCGCTCGGCGAGGTCGGCCAGCGCCCGCATCCGGACGAGGACGTCGTCGCGGACGTCCTCGGGGCGGCGGCCCTCGAAGTAGAACGAGAAGATCCGGATGTTCGTGGTGCCGAGGGCGTGCGCGGCGGCGATCGCACGGCCCAGCCGTCCGACCTCGTGCTCGACGGGCTCGTCGACGGAGACCTTGCCGATCGGCGAGGCGATGGCGGACACGGTCTGCCCGCGCTCCTCGAACAGGCGGTGGAGTCCGGCGAGCTGGTCCTCCTCGAGGTCGACGACGTTCACCCCCCAGGCGCTGCGCACCTCGATGGCGCTGGCCCCCAGCGCCTGGAGGACCGCGACCTGGATCGCGGGGTCGGCGTCGATCTCGTCACCGAAACCGGAGAGTTCCCAACTGGGCTGGGTCATTGCGTTCCTTTCGTGTCGGACTGGAGGCGCGTGGCGGGGCCGCCACGGGCCTCCAGTCCGGTTCTGGGTTGCGTGCTACTTCACCGAGCCGGCGGTCAGACCGCCGACGAGGTAGCGCTGGAAGATCAGGTACAGGGCGACGACGGGGACCGCACAGACGATCGAGGCGGCCATCATCTGGCCGTAGATCGGGACCGCGCCGCCCTCTTGGGTGGTGCCGAGCACCTGCAGGACCACGGCGACCGTCCGGGTGTTCGGGGTCGTCATGATCGTGGAGAACAGGACGTCGTTCCAGCCGAGCAGGAAGGCGAAGATCGCGGACACGACGATGCCCGGCCACGACAGCGGGAGCACGATCTTCGTCAGGATCTTCGTCGAGCTGGCGCCGTCGATGCGCGCCGCTTCCTCGAGTTCCTTCGGCAGGCCGCGCAGGTACGTGACCATCACCCACGTCGAGAACGGCAGGGCGAACGTCAGGTAGGTCACGAACAGGCCCCAGCGGGTGCCGATGATCTGCACACCGGTGGCGCTGGCGATGTTCGAGAACACCACGAAGACCGGCAGGAGCAGGAGCGTGCCCGGGATCGACTGCAGGGCGAGGAGCCCACGCAGGATGGTGAGCCGCCCGAGGAACCGGAACCGGACGAGCACGTAGGCCGTGGACACGGCGAGCGCGGCACTCGCGACGGCGACGGCACCGGCGGTGAGCATCGAGTTCACCAGTCCCTCGCCGAGGGCGACGGTGGACCAGATCTCGACGTAGTTCGACAGCGTGAACTCGGATGGGAAGTACTCGCCACGGGCCACGGCGACGTCGGAGTTCACCGAGCCGAACAGGATGTAGAGCACGGGGACGGCGATGAACGCGATGATCACCGCGATGACGGTGACGAGCAGCCAGCGCGGCAGCAGCCGGGTGACGTCGGTGTCGTACGGGCGCTTGTTCCGTCGCCCGCCGTTGCCGGTCGTGATGCTCTCGGTGAGCGTCGCGGTGGGGCGGGTGCGGGTGCTGAAGGACGTGCTCGGGGTGGTCATGCGCGTGCTCCGTCGATGTCGGCGGCGGTCGGGGCGGCGGCGAGCGTGGCGCGGTCGGCGCGACGCTGCTTCCGGTTGGGGCCGGCGTCGTCGCCGGTGTCGAGCTTGACCGCCCGCAGGTAGACGAACAGCGGGATCGCGACGATCACGAGCGAGCAGATCGCCATCGCCGCGGACAGGCCGAAGCGGAACGACTGGAAGCTCGCGATGTACGTCAGGACGGGCATCACCTCGACGCTGGACGGCAGCGGGATGCCGAACAGCACGAACGGCAGCGTGAAGTTGTTGATGTTGTGCAGGATCGAGATGATCACCGCGAGGCTGAGGGGTCCGCGCAGGTACGGGAAGATGATGTACCGCAGCTTCGCCCACCAGGTCACCCCGTCGAGCGCGGCGGCCTCGTGCACCTCGTTGTCCACGGCCTGCAGCCCGGCCAGGGACAGCAGGTAGACGAAGGGCCAGCTCGTCCAGATCATCACCCCGGCGAGCGCCCAGTACGACGCCGAGCCGTTCAGCCACAGCACGTCGGTGTGCAGGATCGAGTTCACGACCCCCTGCGGCTGGAGCATCGTGCGGAAGAACGTGCCGACGACGAACGCGGGGAGCACGTACGGGATCAGGTAGATCGAGCGGACGAGCCCGCGACCGGGGAACCGGTTCTGGGTCGAGATCGCGGCGGCGACCCCGATCGGCACGGTCACGGCCGTGACGAGCACCGACAGCGACACCGAGATCCAGATTGAGTGCAGCAGCGGCGAGTTCGTGAACGCCTCGGTGAAGTTGGCGAACCCGACGAACGGGGCGCTGAACCACTGGCGGAGCGTGTACTGGTCGAGGTCGAGCATCGCGATCCAGAAGCCCACCAGGAGCGGCACCACGATGACGGCGAGCATGAGGACCCCGCCGGGCAGGAGCATCCACAGTGGACGCTCCCGTTTGTAGAGGGGCGTCTTGCCGGCGGGGCGGACCGGCCGGGGCGGCGCCGCGTCGGTGCGGGGCCTGGTCTGCGTGCTGGTCATCACAGACCTCCGTTCTTCTGACGGTCGAGGGTGGCCTGGGCGTCCTTCTGGGCGTCCTGCAGTCGCTTGCGGAGCTGGTCATCGGTGACCTCGCCGGACTTCAGCGACGGGATCGACTGCACGACCACGTCGACCAGGGCGAGCTGGATGTCGGACCAGGCACCGGTGAACGCGGTCGGCTTGGACAGGCGGCCGGCGTCGATGATCGGCTTGAGCTGCGGGTTGTCGGCCGCCAGGTCGGCGGCGGCGGACGCGTTGGTCGGCAGGTTGCCGAACAGGTCGTAGTACTCGAGCTGGGCCTTCGGCGCGCTGAGCTGCTTGACGAACGCGAACGACAGCTCCTGCTTGGTGCCGTAGTCGGCGACGACCCAGTTGTCGCCGGACAGGATGCTGGCGGCCTCGATGCCGTCGGACGGACGTTCCGTCGCACCCGGCGGGACGGTCGGCAGCAGCGCGAACTCGTACTTGCCGTCGACCTTGGTGTCCTGGAACGAGTTGATGGCGGTGGTGGTCGTCATCGGGAAGAACGCCGCCTTGCCCTCGGTGAACTGCGCGAGGGCCTGGGCGTTGTTCCAGCCGATCGCGGCCGGGTCGACGACACCGTCCTTCGTCACCCAGTCGAAGTAGGTGCGGTAGGCGTTCTCGACGGCCTCGCTGTCGATCTCGGCCTTCGAGCCGTCGACGATCGTGTTGCCGGCGTTCTGGGCCATCCCCCACACGAACTTCCAGGGGTCGAAGCCGTCGGCGTAGGCGATCGCCATGCCGTGGCGTCCGTCACCCGTGGTGGCCTTCGCGTCGGCGGTCAGCTCGTCCCACGTCGTGGGCATGTCGGTGATGCCGGCCTTCGCGAGCAGGTCCTTGTTCACCGCCATCACGAACGGACGGCTGGCGAACGGGATCCCGATCTGCTTCGACGCACTCGGACCGGAGATGCCGAACGACGCGGGGTCGAACTGGTCCTTGCCGCCGATCGCGTCCCACTCCTTCGCGCCCATCTCGACGAAGGCACCGGTGGCGTACGCGGTCGGGGTGAAGGTGGTGCCGATCGCGTAGACGTCGGGGCCCTGCCCCGAGATGACGCTCGTCTGGATCGCGGTCAACTCCTCCTGCGCGGACGAGTAGGTCTCCCACTGGATGTCGGCACCGGTCGTGCGCTTGAACTCGGCGGCGGTCTCCCGCTGCCACTGCTTGCGTTCCTTGGGGTAGGTGGTGTCCGCGCCCATCATCACGCGGAGGGTGTTCGGGTCGTCGCCGCTGCCGTTCACCACGGCACATCCCTGCAGGGACAGTGCGGCGAGGGCGACCACGGCGACGGCACCGACGAGGGTGCGGACTTGCAGTCTTCGCGTCTTCACGGGGGTTTCCTCCTCGAGACCTCCTCCGAGCGGCGCTGCTCGGTGGCACCACTGTTCCGCCGTTGGCAACATGCGGCAACCGGTTGCCACTTGTTGCCAGACGCGAATACGTTCGGCCTCGTGAAGGACCTCTCGACGGACGGTGGCGGGCGCACGGGCGGTGCTGCCGGCCCCGCCGCTGGTGCCGCGCGTCGCGTCACCATACGCGACATCGCCGACGCCACCGGGGTCGCCGCGTCCACCGTCTCCCGCGCCCTGTCCCTGCCCGACCGGGTCAACCCCGTCACCCAGGAGCGCATCCAGCGGGCAGCCCGCGAGCTCGGCTACGTCGCCAACTCGCAGGCCCGGGCGCTGACCTCGGGCCGCACCCGCGCCGTCGCCGTGCTCGTGTCCGACATCACGAACCCGTTCTACTTCGACGTCATCCGGGGCACCCAGCACCAGCTCGCCGGGGCCGGCTGGACGCAGCTGCTCGTCGACACCGAGGAGTCCGCCGACGCCGAGATGGCCGCACTCACCGCCGTGGGGGCGAAGGCCGACGGGGTCGTGCTCACGGCGTCACGACTGTCCGACGCGCAGATCGCACGGTTCGCCGAACGGATCCCCCTGGTCGTCGTGAACCGTCGGCCCACCGGCGTGCCCTCGGTGCTCATCGACACCCCCGGCGGGGTGGAGCAGGCGGTGCAGCACCTGGTGTCGCTGGGACACCGGGAGATCCTGTACGTCGCCGGGCCGGACAGCTCGTGGTCGAACGAGCGTCGGTGGCGCGCCCTCGTGCAGGTCGCCAAGCGCCTGGGGATCCGCGTCGCCCGGGTCGGGCCGCACGCACCCTTCGTCGACTCCGGCGCGGCGGCCGCCGACGCCGCCGTGCACGCCGGTGCGACCGCGTGCATCGCCTTCAACGACCTGATCGCCATCGGGATGCTCGCCCGGCTACGGGAGCGCGGGGTCCGCGTCCCCGAGGACATGAGCATCGTGGGCTGCGACGACATCTTCGGCGCCGACTTCTGCAACCCGCCGCTCACCACGATGACCTCGCCGATCGAACGTGCCGGCCGGGTCGCGATCCGGATGCTGCTCGGACGGCTCGGCGCCCTGCCCGCCGACGAACTGCCCGGGGAGCACATGTCCGGTGCCGTCGCCCTGCCCACCCACCTGACCGTGCGCGAGTCGACCGGGCCGGCGCCGCGCGCCGGCACCGACTGATCGCGCACGAGTACTCCCGAACTCGCCACTCCCGCACTCGCCGCCACTCGAAGGAGTCGATGATGACCCGCACCAGCACCCCCACCCGGCTCGCACCGCACCCCGACCGGCTGTTCCCCGCCGACCCCGGAGCACGAGCCGTGGCACGCACCGTGTACGAGGCGGTCAAGGACGCCCCGATCATCTCGCCGCACGGGCACGTCGACGCGGCGCTGATCGCCTCGGACCAGCCGTTCAGCGACCCCGCATCGCTGCTCATCACGCCCGACCACTACGTGCTCCGCCTGCTGCACGCGAACGGGGTGGACCTGGCCGCGCTGGGACGCGCGGACCTGTCGGGAACCGCCCCCGTGCCTCCAGGCCGCGCCGTCTGGCGGCAGCTGGCGGAGCACTGGGACGACTTCCTCGGAACCCCCGTGCGCTACTGGTTCGAGACGGAGCTGCACGACGTGTTCGGGCTCGACCAGGCGCCGTCCGCCGCGAACGCGGACGACCAGTACGACCACATCGCCGGCCTGCTGGCGTCCCCCGCCTTCCGGCCACGCGCGCTCTTCGACGCCTTCGGCATCGAGGTCCTCGCCACCACGGACGGGCCGGCGGACGACCTCGCTGCGCACGCGCAGCTCGCGGCGGACCCCGGCTTCTCCGGCCGGGTGCTCCCCACGTTCCGCGCGGACGCCGTGTTCGACCCGACGCGGTCGGACTGGAGGCCCGTGGTCGCGTCGATCGGCGAGGCCGCCGGCATCGACACGGGCACCCACGCAGGGCTGCTGGCGGCTCTCCGCGCACGTCGCCACTACTTCATCGAGCACGGCGCGACCGCCACGGACACCGGGGTGCTCGACGCGGGCTCCGCTCCCCTGCCGTCGAGCGAGCGGGAACGCATCCACGCGGCGGCGCTGCGCGATGCGTCGTCGGTCACCGAGGCCGAGGCGACGGCGTACCGGCACGACATGCTCTACCGCTGGGCGGAGATGAGCGTCGAGGACGGTCTCGTCATGCAGCTGCACCCCGGGGTGATCCGGAACCACCACACCCCGACGCTCGAGCGCTTCGGGCCGGACACCGGGCACGACCTGCCGGCCGTCGGGTCCTTCACCGAGCCGCTCCGACCGCTGCTCGAGTCCTTCGGCACCGCTCCCGGGTTCCACCTGGTGCTCTTCACCGTCGACGAGACGGTCTTCTCGCGCGAGATCGGGCCGCTCGCGGGCTTCTACCCCGCCGTGTACGCGGGCGCGCCGTGGTGGTTCATCGACACCCCGGCGGCCATCGGGCGCTACCGGTCGGCCGTCACCGACTCCGCGTCGTTCACCAAGACCTCCGGGTTCATCGACGACACCCGCGCGTACTGCTCCATCCCCGCGCGGCACGACATGGCGCGGCGGGCGGACGCGGCGTACCTGGCGTCGCTCGTGGTCACGCACCAGGTCTCCGAGGAGGACGCCGTCCGCACCGCCCGGCGGATCGT
This sequence comes from Curtobacterium sp. MCLR17_039, assembly GCF_003234745.1. NCBI lineage: Bacteria > Bacillati > Actinomycetota > Actinomycetes > Micrococcales > Microbacteriaceae > Curtobacterium > Curtobacterium sp. MCLR17_039. The sequence goes on along the minus strand of NZ_QKTF01000005.1, from coordinate 71,156 downwards.
GTCCGACATCCCGCGGGCGACGTTCAAGCTCTGACGCGGGCGGGTGGTGCGGCGCGGCGCTGCCGTGTGGTGCGAGGTTCCGTTCTCGGTGCGAGGGTTGCCGGGTCGCACGGAACACGGAACCTCGCACGGTTCGGCGCTGCGGCGGTACGGTCGGGCGCATGACGGAGCGGGTGACGGCGGCGTACAGCGCTCGGGCCGACGAGTACGCGGCGCTGCTCGGCTCGATGGACGCCGTCCACCCCGACGACCGAGCCCTCGTCGACGCCTGGGCAGTCGGTCAGAGCGGTGCCCTGGTCGACGCCGGGTGCGGCCCCGGTCACTGGACGGCGCACCTCGCACGGCAGGGGCACCGTGTCAGCGGCATCGACGCGGCGCCGGAGTTCGTCGAGCACGCACGACGGACGCAGGGCGCCTCGGTCGACTTCCGGGTCGGGTCGCTCGACGCGCTCCCGCTCGCGGACGGCAGCGTCGACGGGGTCCTGGCCTGGTACTCGGTGATCCACCACGAACCGTCGCGGATCGGTGGGCCACTCGACGAGTTCCGTCGGGTGCTCACCCCCGGCGGTGGGCTGCTGCTCGGGTTCTTCGAGGGCGCCGCGGTCGAAGCCTTCGACCACGCGGTCGTCACCGCCTACCGCTGGCCGGTCGTGTCCCTGGCGGCGCTGCTGGACGAAGCGGGCTTCGACGTCGTGGACGTCCACACCCGCACGGACCCGGGGCACCGGCCGCACGGGGCGATCAGTGCGGTGCGCCGCTGATCGGCCGCGGTGTCAGGGCTGCCAGCCCGGAGTGACGAGTCCGGTCTCGTAGGCGAACACGACGAGCTGCGCGCGGTCGCGGGCACCGAGCTTGATCATCGCTCGGGAGACGTGGGTCTTCGTGGTGAGCGGACTGACGAACAGCCGCGCGGCGATCTCGGCGTTGGTGAGCCCGACCGCCACGAGCTGCATGACCTCGCGCTCGCGATCGGTGAGCACCGAGAGGCCCGGCGCGAGGGATGACGGCTTCGCGTGGGTGGCGTACGCCTCGACCAGGGAACGGGTCGCACCGGGTGAGAGCAACGAGTCGCCGGCCACCACGGTGCGGACGGCGCGGAGGAGCTCGGCGGGTTCCGTGTCCTTCACCAGGAACCCGGCCGCCCCGGACCGGATCGCCTCGAAGACGTAATCGTCCTGCTCGAACGTCGTGAGGATGACGACGTGCACGCCGTCGAGGTCCGGGTCGTCGTTGATGCTGCGGGTGGCGGCGAGCCCGTCGGTGCCGGGCATGCGGATGTCCATGAGCACCACGTCGGGTCGCAGCGCCCGGGCAGCTTCGACCGCAGCGTCCCCGTCGCCGGCCTCGCCGACGACGGCCATGCCGGGTTCGGCGTCGAGGAGCGCGCGGAGGCCGGCACGGATGAGGACCTGGTCGTCGACGAGCAGGACGGTGATCGGGGTCATGATCCGGCTCCGTCCGCGACGTCGATCGAACCGGCGTCGTCCGTCGAACCGCCGGTACTGATCGGCAGGCGTGCCACGACGCGCCAACCACCGTCCGTCGTCGGACCCACGGACAGCTCTCCGCCGACCGCGGCGGCGCGCTCCCGCATGCCGATGATGCCGTTGCCGGTCGCGCCGAGGCCGACTCGTCGCGCGGAGCGGTCCGGGACAGCCGACGGGTGGTCCTCGACGACCAGGTCGACGGCGTCGGCCCCGACGGTGACCACGACCGACGTGTCGTGACCGGGGGCGTGCTTCATGACGTTCGTGACGGATTCCTGCACGATGCGGAAAGCGCTCCGGCCGGTGGTCCCGGTGACGCTCGACGGGTCGCCGTGGATCCGGAGCTCGACCGCGACGCCGGCGGCACGCGCTCGATCGACGAGCTCCGCGACCCGATCGAGGCCGGGAACGGGACTCCGATCGGGTCCACCGTTGCTCGCGGGGCCACCGTCCACCGAGCGCAGCACCCCGAGGATCGTCCGGAGCTCGACGAGCGCATCGCGGCTCGAGTCACGGATGTTCAGCAGGGCGTCGTGGGTCTGCGCGGGGAGTCCGTCACCGAGGTGCAGAGCGACGCCCGCCTGCAGGTTGATGAGGGACATGCTGTGCGCCACCGAGTCGTGCAGTTCGCGGGCGATGCGTACACGTTCCTCGCCCGCCCGCACCCGTTCGGCTTCGGCACGCTGTCGACGGCGTTCGGCGACCCGCTCGACCCGCACCCGGACGAGTTCGGACACGGCGATCGTCACCGTCAGCCACGCCGCGCACAGCAGCACAGCCCCGAGGTCGAGCCCCGGAGCCCGGCCGAGCAGCACGTCGGCCGACGGGAGCACCAGGACGGCGACGACAGCGGCCACCGCCACGGTCCGTCGGTGGCCACGCAGCCATGCGTTCGCGATCGCCATCGTGAGCGCCGCCACGAAGGGCCCGCGGGGGCTGACGACCAGGGCGTACCCGACGGTCGTCGCCAACGTGACGAGCAGCACCGACCGTGGCCACCTCCACCGCCACGGCAGGACGACGACGCCGGCCACGAGGAGCAGGCCGGCGAGTGGGCCGAGCACGACGGGATCGACGCCGCCGACCGCACCGTGTCGTGCCCACGGCGGACCGCCCGGCCCTGCGACCGTGATGCGGGACGCGAGGATCGTGCCGACGATCTGCACGACGGCCACCGGCAGGACCCGACCGGACCGGGCGAATCGCTGGCGCCCCGGCCAGCGGTCGCCAGCCGAGTCGCGGTCGTCTTCGCGTGGCCCTGTCGTCATGGGTCGAGCCTAGGGACGTCGGTCCGCCCCGGCATCGACCGCAGGGGTGCCTGTGGACTACTCCCCGGGGAGTACGGCCCTGGTGAGGAACGACCGCAGTACGACCGCGGGAGCAGACGGAAGTGGGGCTGCGCGGCGGACGCGTGGCGGGCCTCCAGGCCGGAGAGTCGACGTGTCGCGACAGCGGCCCCGAAACCGACCACAGGAGATCACCGTGTTCACGTCCATCACCGCATCCGCACTCACGACGGCAGCAGCCCACGGCCCGTACTGGCAGGGCGGCGGGTTCCCGTTCTTCCTGTTCCCCGCGTTCTTCTTCTTCGCGTTCCTCGTCGTGTTCCTGGTGTTCGGGGTGCTCCGACGAGGGAGCTGGCGCGCCCGCTCAGACGCCCGCGGTGTGCTGGCCGACCGGTTCGCTCGCGGCGACATCGACGCCGAGGAGTACCGCGCCCGGCTGTCCGAGCTCAGCCGGAAGTGACCGCGAGCGCGGCGAGGATCTCCCGCACGGTGTCGTCGACCGATCCGTCGACCGACACCGCGACGGCGGCCTCGTCGTGCTGCGGCCGCTCGAGGGTCGCGAACTGCGAGTCGAGCAGCGTCGTCGGCATGTACTCGTGCTGGCGGTGGGACTGCCGTTCGGCGATCAGGTCGCGCGACCCGTCGAGGAAGGCGATGACGAGACCCGGCGCCGACTCGCGCAGACGGTCCCGGTAGGCGCGCTTGAGCGCCGAGTTCGCCATCACGCACCGGGAGCCGCCCGATTCGACCGCGGCGATCCGCTCGGCGCAGGCGTCGAGCCACGGCCAGCGGTCCTCGTCGGTGAGCGGGATGCCCTGCCGCATCTTCTCCTTGTTGGCGGCCGGGTGCAGGTCATCGGCGTCGACGAAGACGCACGGTTCACCCTGCGCGACCAGGGCGTCGGTGAGCGCCTGGCCGATGGTGGACTTGCCGGAGCCGGAGACCCCCATCACGAGGACGGGCGGGTGGACAGCGAACTCGCTCATCCCTCCACAGTATTGATCCGGTGAACTCTGGTCCCCAGTTCCCGGAACACCTGTGCGGTCCCAGACCACCGGTCGTAGGTTGGGCGCCAACGTCAGGACAAAGGAGGCCCCCGTGGCAGACAACAACGGTCAGGCGAACATCGGAGTCGTCGGACTCGCAGTGATGGGCTCGAACCTCGCCCGCAACCTCGCATCGCGCGAAGGCAACACGGTCGCGGTCTACAACCGCACGTACGCCCGCACCGAGGAGCTGCTCCAGGAGCACGGCGACGCCGGGTTCATCGCGTCCGAGGACATCGACGGGTTCGTCGCCTCGCTGTCGAAGCCCCGGACCGCCATCATCATGGTGCAGGCCGGCAAGGGCACCGACGCCGTGATCGGGCAGCTCGCCGAACGGTTCGAACCGGGCGACATCATCGTCGACGGCGGCAACGCGAACTTCCACGACACCATCCGACGTGAGCACGACCTGCGCGAGAAGGGGCTGAACTTCGTCGGCACCGGCATCTCCGGTGGTGAAGAGGGCGCGCTCAAGGGCCCGTCGATCATGCCGGGCGGCTCGAAGGAGGCCTGGGAGACGCTCGGGCCGATCCTCAAGTCGATCGCCGCGGTGGCCGAAGGCGAACCGTGCGTGACCCACATCGGCACCGACGGCGCCGGGCACTTCGTCAAGATGGTGCACAACGGCATCGAGTACGCCGACATGCAGCTCATCGCCGAGTCGTACGACCTGCTCCGTCGCGTCGGCGGACTCTCGGTGGAGGACCTGGTGCAGGTCTTCGACGAGTGGAACAAGGGCGACCTCGAGTCCTACCTGATCGAGATCACCGGCGAGGTCCTCAAGCAGCGCGACGCCGACACCGGCAAGCCGCTCGTCGACGTCATCCGTGACGCGGCCGGCTCGAAGGGCACCGGCGTCTGGACCGTGCAGAACGCCGTGGGTCTGGGCATCCCGGTGTCGGGCATCGGTGAAGCCGTGTTCGCCCGTGCGGTGTCGTCGAAGCCGACGCAGCGTGCCGCCGTGCAGCAGTCGGTCAAGAACCGTCCGCAGATCGCCGAGGTGCCGGACACCTTCGCCGACGACGTCCGTGCCGCGCTCTACGCCTCGAAGGTCGTCGCGTACGCACAGGGGTTCGACCTCATCATCGCCGGGGCGAAGGAGTACGGCTGGGACATCGACCTCGGCAACGTCGCGAAGATCTGGCGGGGCGGCTGCATCATCCGTGCCCAGTTCCTGAACCGCATCGTCGAGGCGTACGCCGAGAACCCGAAGCTCGAGTCGCTGCTGGTCGACCCGTACTTCGCGAACGCGGTGGCCGAGGGCGAAGCCGCCTGGCGCCGCATCGTCGGCATCGCGGCAGCGTCGGGCGTCCCCGCGCCGGGCTTCTCGTCCGCGCTGTCGTACTTCGACTCGCTCGCGTCCGACCGTCTGCCGGCGTCGCTGATCCAGGGCCAGCGCGACTTCTTCGGCGCACACACCTACCAGCGCATCGACAAGGGCGGCACCTTCCACACGCTGTGGTCGGACGACGACCGCCGCGAGGTCGAACAGGAGCCGTCCACGCACTGACGACCGCGCCCGCTGCCGCGCCCGCTGCCGCACCCGCTGCCGCGCTCGCTGCCCACCACCGTGGTCGGTGCGGGGCCTCGCGAGGAGGGCCTCGCTGAACCCGGGGCCCTCCGCCGCGTCAGGCGACGATGCGTTCCCGTGCCAGGTCGGCGACGAGTCGGTCCAGCCGCGGACCGCGTCCGAGCAGCCGACGCGAACCCGGGGCGCTCCGGACGAAGAAGGTCGCCACGGCGGGGGTGTCGTCCGGTCGCACGTGGTGGATCGCCACCGCACACGCGCGGCGAGCACCACCGGAACCGCCAGGTCGCGGCGAGCCGCCGGGTCGCCCCGCGACGCCGATCTCCGCTGCACCGCCGAGTCGTCCCGAGCCGTCCAAGCCCTCCGCCACGTCCTCGAGTCCGACGTGCACGACACGGCTCCACCGGATCACGAGCAGCCGGGTCGCCCGTCGTTCGTCGAGTTCCCACAGGGAGGCCTCGGTGGCGCCGAAGGCCCAGGTCACGCGCGAACCGAGGTGGGTGTCCGGACGGACCTCGTCGACGATGCCACGGAGTTCCGGTGTCGGCGCCGCCGGCACGAGCCACACCGTCGGGTCGATCCGCCGGATGGCGAGCGCGAGGGCCTCGTCCGCCTGCCGCCGCCGTGCCGTCGCGGTCCGCACGACGGCGACCACGATGACCACGACGCCGAGGGCGATCGCGCCGAACTCGACGATGCCGTACCAGGAGAGGTCGACGCCCGGCGCCGTCGAGACGACGACGATCCGGGTGATCAGGAGGACCAGCCAGACGGCGACGATCACCCAGCGCAGGGTGGCGAGTCGACGTGCCGGAGACATCGGTGTCCGCCGTGCACCGCGGGCACGACCGGACCGCGGGACACCATCCGGACGCTGCAGCACGGTCCGATCCTCCCACGAGCCGCGCGCCATCTGCTGGCCGAGCCCGATGAACGCGCGGGGAAGCCCGCACACACAGCCCACGAGCGGCCGGGCGACCTACGCTCGGGCGGTGACCACCGAGACGACGGACGAACCGATCGGGCGATCGACGGCGGGTCCGTCGGACGGCCCGAGCGGGCCCGACGGCCCTGCGACCCGACGTTGGACGCTGATCGCCGCGATCGTCGGCGTCGTGGCCGCCGCCGCGTTCCTCGGTGTCGCCGAGTTCGGCGCGCTGCTGCTCGGCGGAGCGGGCAGCCCCCTGGTCGCCGTCGGGTCCGCCGTCATCGACCTCGCTCCCCCGGGTGCGAAGGACTTCATGGTCGCCGTGTTCGGCACCGGGGACAAGGTCGCCCTGTTCGTGCTCATGACGGTGATCGTCATCGCGATCAGTGCCGGTGCCGGTGTCCTCGAACGCGCGCGCCCACCCTTCGGCGCCCTCGTGTTCGCCGCCGGAGGTGTGCTGGCGCTGCTGGCCGTCAGCACCCGCTCGGGCAGCGGGACGCTCGACGGTGCCCCGACGGTCCTCGGCATCGCGGCAGCGGTGGTCGTCCTGCGCCTACTGCTCCAGCGGCTGCGTCGGTGGGAGGCCGCGGCGACCGTGCCGACGGCGGCACCGCGACCCGCGTCGACGGAGCGCCGGACGTTCCTGGTCTGGGGCGTCGCGACGGCGACCGTCGCGGTCGTCGTGGGCACCGCCTCCCGGCTGGGGTCGTCCGCGATGCAGGCGGCCGCTGCTGCCAGGCGGGCCATCCGGCTGCCCGCCGCGGCGACCGCTGCACCGGCGGTCCCCGCGGGTGCGTCGCTCGACGTCGACGGCATCACCCCCTACATCACGCCCAACGCCGACTTCTACCGGATCGACACGGCGCTGCGCGTGCCGCAGGTCGATCCCGCCGACTGGTCGCTCCGCATCCACGGTGCGGTCGAGCAGGAGATCACGCTGACGTGGGACGAGCTGCTCGCGCTGCCGCTCGAGGAGCACGTGGCCACCCTGAGCTGCGTGTCGAACGAGGTCGGCGGTGACCTCATCGGCACGGCCCGCTGGCTGGGCTACCCCATCCGGAAGCTCCTCGCCCGGGCACGTCCGACGGGCGACGCCGACATGGTGCTCTCACGGAGCATCGACGGGTTCTCCGCCGGCACCCCGCTCGACGTGCTGCAGGACGACGGCACCGCGGCGCTGCTCGCGGTCGGGATGAACGGCGAGCCCCTGCCGACCGAGCACGGGTTCCCGGTGCGGATGGTCGTGCCGGGCCTGTTCGGGTACGTCTCGGCGACGAAGTGGGTCACCGAGCTCGAGGTCACCCGGTTCGCCGACGCGCAGGGCTACTGGACACCGCGTGGCTGGTCGGAGCGTGGCCCGGTCAAGCTCGAGTCCCGCATCGACACCCCGCGGAACGGGTCGACGGTGACCGCCGGCAAGCCGGTCGCGATCGCCGGGGTCGCGTGGCAGCCGCACAAGGGCGTGAAGGCCGTCGAGGTCCGCGTCGGAGGCGGCGACTGGCAGCGCGCCGAACTCGCCGACTCGGTCTCCGCGGACACCTGGCGACAGTGGGTGGTGCGGTGGACGCCGGTCGCCGGCTCGCACCGCATCGAGGTGCGCGCGACCAGTGCGGACGGCGAGGTGCAGACGAGCGTGGACCGGCCGCCGGCACCCAACGGTGCGACGGGCTGGCACACGGTCACGGTCGACGCGCGCTGACCGTCCGGGAGTGGGTCTGCGACACGCCCGCTGACTGCCGTCGAGGTGGCAGAAAGCGTCGGTTCGTGGGCGCGCAGGCGACACTTCGTGCCGCCTCTGCGAACCTGAGCGGCATGTCGTGACCGCCCACCGCCGGCGCGCTCCGGTCACCCGACGGCCTGGAGGCCCGGTGCCGGCCCGCCCCGCCCCTCGCCCTGGTCGCGCGACACGCCACGTGCGTCGCGTCGGGGGTGCAGAAAGCGTCGGTTCGCGGACGCGCAGGCGACACTTCGTGCCGCCACGGCGAATCTGAGCGGCATGTCGTGACCGCCCGCTGCTGGCGCGCTCCGGTCGCCCGATGGCCTGGAGGCCCGGTGCCGGCCCGCCCCGTCCCTGGCCCTGGTCGCGCGACACGCCGCATGCGTCGCGTCGGGGGTGCAGAAAGCGTCGGTTCGCGGACGCGCAGGCGACACTTCGTGCCGCCTCGGCGAACCTGAGCGGCATGTCGTGACCGCCCGCCGCTGGTGTTCGGCAGGCAGACCTGGTCAGGCAGGCAGGGTCGCGACGACGCAGGTGCCGTCGACCTCGGTGTCCCGCTCGACCACGGTGGAGAAGCCCGCGGCCGTGAAGGCAGCGGCGGACGTCTCGGCCTGGGCCTCGGACACCTCGATGACCACGGCACCACCGGGGCGGAGCCACTCCCCCGCACCCGCGGCGATCCGGCGGTGCAGGTCGAGGCCGTCCACACCTCCGTCGAGGGCGACGCGGTGTTCGTGCTCGCGGGCCTCGGTCGGCATGAGTTCGATCGCGGCCGTCGGCACGTAGGGGGCGTTCACCGCGATGACCGCCACGGCGCCGCGGAACCGATCGGGCAACGGCGCGAACAGGTCACCCGCGACGACGATGCCGCGGTCGCCGATGTTCTCGGCTGCGACGTCGACGGCGTCCGGGTCGATGTCGGTGGCGACGAGGTCGAGCGCGCCGACCCGACCGAACAGGGCCACCGAGATCGCGCCGGCGCCGCAGCACAGGTCGACCACGCGGTCGTAGCGCTGCAGCCGACGCGCAGCCTGCTCGACGACGACGGTGGTGCGGGCTCGCGGCACGAAGACGCCGGCGGTCACCCGGATGCGGTGCCCGTCGAAGGCGGCCCAGCCGAGCACGTACTCCAGCGGCTCACCGGCCAGCCGACGCTGCACGAGGGTTCGGAGTCGCACCGGCTCACCGTCACCGGCCTCGAGCAACAGGTCGGCTTCGTCCTCGGCGAAGACGCTCCCCGCGGCCCGGAGCCGGGCCGCGAGGGCGTCACGGGCGGGATGTGTCAAGCGGCGCCGTCGAACATCGACGTCACGGAGCCGTCGTCGAAGACCTCGTGGATGGCACGGGCGATGAGCGGGGCGATCGGCAGGACCTCGAGGCGGTCCCAGCGCTTGTCCATCGGCAGGGGCAGGGTGTCCGTCACGACCACGCGGTCGATGAACTCGCTCTGCAGCAGCTCGGTCGCCGGGTCGGAGAAGACGGCGTGGGTCGCGGCGACGACGACACCGGTGGCGCCGGCGTTCTTGAGCGCCTCGGCAGCCTTGGCGATCGTGCGGCCGGTGTCGATGAGGTCGTCGACGAGCAGGCACACGCGGCCGCTGACGTCACCGACGATCTCGTGCACCGAGACCTGGTTCGGCACGAGCGGGTCGCGGCGCTTGTGGATGATGGCGAGCGGGGCGCCGAGCTTCTCGGACCAGATGTCGGCGACACGGACGCGGCCCATGTCGGGCGACACGACGGTGAGCGTCTTCGGGTCGAGGATCTGACGGAAGCGCTCGAGCAGCACCGGCATGGCGAACAGGTGGTCGACGGGGCCGTCGAAGAAGCCCTGGATCTGCGCGGCGTGCAGGTCGACGCTCATGATGCGGTGCGCGCCGGCGGCCTTGAACAGGTCGGCGACGAGGCGGGCCGAGATCGGCTCGCGGCCGCGGCCCTTCTTGTCCTGACGGGCGTACGGGTAGAACGGCGCCACGACCGTGATGCGCTTCGCCGAGGCACGCTTCAGCGCGTCGACCATGATGAGCTGCTCCATGAGCCACTCGTTGATCGGCGCGGTGTGCGACTGGATGACGAAGGCGTCGCAGCCACGGACCGACTCGTCGAAGCGGGCGTAGAGCTCACCGTTCGCGAAGGTCCGGGCATCGGTCGGCACGAGGTCGACTCCGAGCTCCTCCGCGATCTCGGCAGAGAGCGCCGGGTGTGCTCGCCCCGAGACGAGGACGAGTCGTTTCTGGCCGGTTGTCTTGATTCCGGACAAGTGCGGTGCTCACTCCCTGACCCACGAGGGGTCGATGTCGGCGACGGGTGGTCGCCGGGATCTATTCGCCGTTCGCGAGCCGAGCAGCCTCGGCCGCCGGTGTGCCGGGTCGGTGTTCCTCGACCCATCCGTCGGTGTTGCGCTGTGGGGCGTAGCTGATCGCGAGCGATCCTGCCGGAACGTCCTTGCGGACGGTGGTCCCGGCGCCGGTGTACGCACCGTCACCAATCCTAACGGGGGCGACGAACACGTTGTGCGAGCCTGTCCGGACGTTCGAGCCGACCTCGGTGCGGTGCTTGTGCACGCCGTCGTAGTTCGCGGTGATGGTGTTCGCGCCGATGTTGGAGTCCTCGCCCACCTCGGCGTCGCCGATGTAGGACAGGTGCGGGACCTTGCTGCCGCGGCCGACCCGGGCGTTCTTCGTCTCGACGAAGGTGCCGATCTTGCCGTCGTCTCCGAGGATCGTGCCCGGCCGCAGGTAGGCGAACGGGCCGACCGAGGCGCCGTCCCCGATCACGGCGAGGGTGGCGTCGACGCGGTTCACGGTGGCGCGGGCCCCGACCTCGGTGTCGCGGAGTGTGGTGTCCGGCCCGACGACGGCGCCGGCGGCGATCGCGGTGGCGCCGATGAGCTGGGTGCCCGGCAGGACCTCGGTGTCGGGCTCGATGGTGACGTCGAGGTCGATCCAGGTGGTCGCCGGGTCCTGCACGGTGACGCCGGCGAGCTGGTGGCGGCGGACGATGCGGGCGTTGAGTTCGCGCGCGGCGTCGGAGAGCTGCGCACGGTCGTTGATGCCGGCGACGAGCCACGGATCGGTCAGGGTGACCACGTCGATGCGCCCGCCCCGCTCGCTGATCAGCGCGGGGGCGTCGGTGATGTACTTCTCGCCCTGGGCGTTCGCCGTGGTGAGCGACGGCAGGGCCGCGCGGAGGTGTGCCACGTCGAACGCGTAGATGCCCGCGTTCGCCTCGGTGATGGTCAGCTGTTCGGCCGTCGCGTCCTTGTGCTCGACGACGCTGACGAAGGCGCCGGAGGCATCCCGCACGATCCGTCCGAGGCCGGTCGGGTCCGGGGCGATCGCGCTCACGAAGGTCGCCCCGTTGCCGCCGCCGACGTGGGCGTCGACGAGGAGCCGGAGCGATGCGGCGTCGAGCAGCGGGACGTCGCCGGACAGCACCACGACGGCGCCGTCGAAGTCGGCGGGCAGTGCCTCGACCGCCACCTCGACCGCGCGGCCGGTGCCGGGGACGTCGTCCTGGTCGACGACGATCGCGTCGGGGGCGCGCTCGACGACCTCGGCCGCGACGAGGTCACGCTCGTGCCGCACGACGACGGCGACGTGCTCGGGGCTGAGCGACGACGCCGTGCGCAGGACGTGCCCGATGAGCGGCAGTCCGGCGAGCCGGTGCAGCACCTTGGGCGTGGACGACTTCATGCGCGTGCCCTGCCCGGCGGCGAGGACGACGACGGCGATGCGCTGGTCGGTCATGCACCCATCCTGGCGCACCGCAGCCCGGGCCGTCCGACGCGACCACGGCACTGTGCGGAACCGTGCGTTGAACCGCAGCCTGTGGACGGACCGGCACCGCGCCTCCAGGCCGCGCCGACGGCCCGCCGTGGATCAGGCCCGCGCGCCCTGCGGTTCCCGCTTGACGAACGCCATCAGCACCAGCCCGGCGATGAGCACGACGACCACGCCGAGGATCCCGAACCGGGTCGATCCACCGACGGTCACCGCCACGCCGAACAGCGCCGGCGCGAGGAACGACGCGGCCCGGCCGGTGGTGGCGTAGAGGCCGAAGAGCTCGCCCTCGCGGCCGGGGGTCGCCAGCCGCGCCAGGTAGGCGCGGGACGACGACTGCACCGGGCCGACGAACACGGCGAGGGTCAGCCCGAGCACCCAGAACCACTGCGTCTCGTTGCCGGCGGCGAAGACCCCGACCCCGCACACGGCGAGGCCGACGAGCGAGACCATGATGAGCGCACGCGACCCGAACCGGTCGTCGAGGCGTCCGGAGACGAACGTCGCGATGCCGGCCACGACGTTCGCGGCGATGGCGAACAGGATGACCTGCGACGGCGTGAACCCGAACACCTGCGCGGCGACGATCCCGCCGAACGTGAAGACGGCCCCGACGCCGTCGCGGAACACGGCGCTGGCGAGCAGGAAGGCGAGGACGTTGCGCCGCTCGCGCCACAGCCGCGCGATGTCCCGGCCGAGGTCCGCGTAGGCACTGAACACGCCGCCGCCGCGGGTGCGGTCGGGCACCGCTTCGGGCACGGTGAGGAACAGCGGGATCGAGCTGACGGCCAGCCAGACGGCGGCGATGCCGATCGCGACGCGGACGTCCCACTGCCCCGTGGCGACGGTGGCCGGCAGCTGCAGGAGCCCGCCGACGACCCCGTCGCCCCGGAAGTCCTGGATGCAGAGCACGAGCAGCACCACGAGCAGCACGATCCCGCCGAAGTACCCGGCCGCCCACCCGATGGCGGAGACCCGGCCGGTGCGTTCCCCGGAGGCGACCTGCCCGATCATGGCGTTGTAGCCCACGCTCGCGATCTCGTAGGCGACGGTGCCGATGCCGAGCAGGGCGGCGCCGAGCAGCAGGTACGGCTGGCTCGGCGCGACGAAGACCATGCCGCCGATCGACAGCGCGACGCCGATCGTGGCGATGAGGACCGACCGGCGGCGGTGTCCGGACGAGTCCGCGAGCCGCCCCATGGCGGGTGCCACCAGGGCCACGACGATGCCCGCGATGGTCAGTGCGGTGGACACGACGGCCGCGTTGTGCGCGAGCTCCCGCTCCACGATGGCCTTGCCTGCCGCGGACGTGTCGGCGACGAGCGCCGGGTCCACGAACGCCCGGCTGGCCAGGTACGTGCTGAACACGAAGGTGGTGACGACCGCGTTGAACGCGGCGGAACCCCAGTCCCAGAGCGCCCAGGAGACGAGCGCGCGCCGGTCGGTGCGCTGCGGCACGACGGCGGCCGGTGAAGCGGTCATGCGCGAACCGTAGCGCGTCCCGGTGACGCGCCGGTGGCCCCGTTCCGGGTCACGTGCCGGACGGGAGGCGCGGGGCGGCCTGGCCCCGAGCCTCCCGTCCGCCTTGTCCGCGCGCCCGCACCCCGCGTGCGCTTCCGCGTGGTCGCCCGCTCTGGTGCGAGGTCCCGCACTCCGTGCGAGGTCTGCGCGCCGTCACGGAGTACGGAACCTCGCACCGGACGACGCGCAGGTCGCTCAGGCCGGGACGCCGCCGGGGTAGACGACGGACTTGAGCGACTCCGGGTCGGTGTCGCTCTCGAGGGCCTCGCGGACGTCGTCGAGCCCGAAGCGACCGGTGACGAGCGAGTCGAGGTCGACCTGCCCGGACGCGACCAGCTCGATGGCGACCGGCCACGTGTTCGTGTACCGGAAGATCCCGGTGACCGTGACCTCGAGGTTCTGGATGTGCTCGACCGGCAGTGTCATCTCGGAGTTGCCGAGCCCGACCAGCACCGCGGCACCCGCCGGACCGACCGCCTTGATGCCGTCCGACACCGCTCGGGGTGCACCGCTGGCGTCGATGAACGCGTCGACGGGGACGATGTCGGACGCGACGGACACGGCGGTGGGGTCGACGACCTCGGTGGCGCCGTACTCCAGGGCCCGCGCACGGCGCTCCGGCACCAGGTCGCTGACGACGATGCGCGACGCGCCGAAGGCCTTCGCGACCTGGGCGCAGATGATGCCGATCGGACCGGCGCCGGCGATGAGCACCGACGAACCGGGCACGATGCCCGCCTTGCGGACGGCGGCGATGCCGACGGACAGGGGCTCGAGGAGCGCGCCGGCCTCGAACGAGACGGCGTCGGGCAGGACGTGCGCGAACTCGGCCTCGATGGTGACGAACTCGGTGAAGGCCCCGTCGACCGGCGGCGTCGCGTAGAAGCGCATGTGCGGGCAGAGGTTGTAGCGGCCGGCCAGGCACTGCGCGCAGCGGTGGCAGGGGCGCTGCGGCTCGATGGCCACGCGCTCCCCCACGCGGGACGGGTCGACGCCCGCGCCGACGGTCTCGATCATGCCGGACAGCTCGTGCCCGAGGACGAGGGGCTCCTCGACGACGAAGTCGCCGATGCGGCCGTGGCGGAAGTAGTGCACGTCGGAGCCGCAGACCCCCACGGCGGCGACCCGGACGAGCACGTCGCCCGGGTCGACGGCGGGGACGGGGCGGTCCTCGACGGTGAGGTCCTGGGTGCCGAGCAGGACGCTGGTTCGCTGGGTGGAGGTCATGCGGTTCTCGCTTCCTCGGCCGCGTCGTCGCGGCCGGACGTGTGGGTGGTGGAGGGGTCGGCGGCGGACGCTGCGGGCGTGGTCGCCGGCGCCAGCGCCGCGGGCATGGTGGCGTCGCGCAGCAGCTCCGCGAAGCCGATCTCGGCGGCGCCACGGACCAGGACGTCGCGGCCGAGTGCCGCCGGGACGATGCGGAGCCGGTCGGTCATGGCGGCCATCGTCTGCGCCCGGACGTCGGTGTCGATCCGGTCGCCGACGTGTCCGAGCAGCGCACCGAGGAACCCGCCGAGCACGACGACCTCGGGGTCGACGGTGTGGATGGCGTTCCGCAGTGCGGTCGCGAGTGCGGTGACCTGTCGGTCGACGACCCGCTCCAGCTCGGGCCGGCCCTCGGCGAGCGCCGCGGCGAGCGCGTCGAGGTCGTCCGGCGGGGTCCCGGTGACCGCGGTGAGTGCAGAGCGCGAGGCCTCGGTCTCCAGGCAGCCGACCGCACCGCAGTGACAGCGGATCCCGTTCGCCGCGACGAAGGTGTGCCCGAGCTCGCCCGCGTACCCGTCGGCGCCGCTGAAGGGCCGGCCGGCGCTGACGATCCCGCCGCCGATGCCGCTCGCGCCGCCGTTCAGGTACACGAGGTCGTCGACGCCGCGGGCGCTGCCGTACAGCCGTTCCGCCCAGGCGCCGAGGTTGGCGTCGTTCGCGGCCCGGACCGGCAGCCCCAGGCGTTCCGCGAGCGGTGCGGCGAGGGGTTCGTCACGCCATCCGAGGTGCGGGGCGTCGCGCACGGTGCCGTCCTCGACCCGGACGATGCCGGGCACGGCGACGCCGACCCCGACGATCCGGGCCGCGGGTCCGGTGCGGGCGAGGAGTGCTGCGAGGACCCGGGCGACGGCGTCGATCGCCTGCGCCGCGGTGGGCACGGTGGTCTGCGGCTCGACCAGCCGGTCGAGGACGGTGCCGTCGAGGCCGACGAGGGCTACTCCGACGGCGTCGATCTCGACCGTGACCGCGGCCGCGAGGACGTCGCCGGACGCCCGGACGACCCCGCTCGGCCGTCCGACACCGGTACCGGGGGTCCCCGCGGCGGGGGTCTCCTCGTGCACGAGACCGGCGTCGACGAGTTCCCCGACGAGCGCGAGGATGGTCGAGCGGTTCAGGCCGGTGCGCCGGGTGAGCTCGGCGCGGGTGACGGGGCCGTCCTCGTGGACGAGCCGGAGGACGCGCGCGGCGTTGCCCGGCGTCGCCGTGGGCTGCCGTGCCATGGGTCCTCCTCGTTGGTGGGTGCGGTCGTGGGTGGGGTTTCGGGCTGAGCGACGAGTTTCGCACCGGCGGGCCCGTGAACTGTCGCGCAGCGCGAAACCTCCGCGACCGCGACCGCGACCGGCCGCGTCGGCGACCGACCGCGACGGCCCGGTCAGCGCGACTGCGAGAACGCGGCGTCGAACGCGGCGTCCGGCGGCGCGATGGTGCCGAGCTGCCGGACGAACGCCAGCGCCTCGGGCCCGCCGACGAGCCGGTCCATGCCGGCGTCCTCCCACTCGACGCTGGTCGGGCCGGCGTACCCGATGTGGTTCAGCACGCGGAACACCCGCTCCCACGGCACGTCCCCGTGGCCGGCGGTGACGAAGTCCCACCCGCGCCGGGGGTCGCCCCACGGCAGGTGCGAGGACAGCCGCCCGTTGCGCCCGTCGAGCTGCTTCACCGACTCCTTGCAGTGCACGTGGTACACCCGGTCGGCGAAGTCGAGCAGGAACGCGGCGGGGTCGAGGTCCTGCCAGACGAAGTGCGACGGGTCGAAGTTGAACCCGAACGCCGGCCGGTCCTGGAACACCTCGAGTGTGCGCTTGGCGGTCCAGTAGTCGTAGGCGATCTCGGACGGGTGCACCTCGAGTGCGAACCGGACCCCGACCTCCTCGAAGACGTCGAGGATCGGTGACCAGCGGTCGTGGAAGTCCTGGTACCCGGCGTCGATCATCCCCGGGGGCACGGGCGGGAACCCGGCGACGGTCTTCCAGATCGACGAGCCGGAGAAGCCGGTGACGGTGTCGACACCGAGCGCCGCGGCGGCACGGGCGGTCCACTGCAGTTCCTCGGCCGCACGCTGCCGCACGCCCTCGGGGTCGCCGTCGCCCCACACGTGCGGCGGGACGATGTCCTCGTGCCGCTGGTCGATCGGGTCGTCGCACACGGCCTGGCCGACCAGGTGGTTCGCGATCGTCCAGACCCGCAGGCCGTGGCGTTCCAGGATCGCCTTGCGCTCGGCGACGTACGAGGGGTCCGTCGCGGCGCGCCGGACGTCCAGGTGGTCGCCCCAGCAGGCGATCTCCAGCCCGTCGTAGCCCCACTCGCCGGCGAGCCGGGCGACCTCTTCGAAGGGCAGGTCGGCCCACTGTCCGGTGAACAGGGTGACCGGCCTGGAGGCCCGGGTCGTCTCCGTCGTGTCGCTCGCGTCCGTCGTCGTCATCGTCGTCGTCCTTCTTCGCGGTGGTCGGGTTCCGTCACCAGGATCCGGGTGCGGACCCGGCGGGGACGGTGGCGGGTCGCTCGACGCGCGAGTGCACGTCGACGACCGAGTGGTCTCGGGCGGCGGCGGAGACCGCCTCCATGACCTCGAGCACGTGGAACGCGAGGTCGCCGGAGGCTCGGTGCGGCCGGTCCGTCGCGATCGCGTGCGCCATGTCGGCGAGGCCGTAACCGCGGCCGGCGTCGGCGTACCCGGCGGCGACGGGCAGGTCGCGCCACGAGCGGTCGTCGGCGGTAGCGATCGAGACGGTGTCCGAGAACCGGTTCGGGTCCGGGACGCCCAGGGTGCCGGCGGTGCCGTACACCTCGAACAGCGGGGCGCGGGTGGCCCACACCTCGAACGAGACGGTCACGGTGGAGACCACCCCGCCCTCGTGCTCGAGGATCGCGACGACATGGGTGTCGATGTCGACCGGGATCGACGTGCCGGCGTTCGGCCCGGTGGCGATCGTCCGTTCGCGGGTGGAGCGGGTGGCGCTGCCGCTGACCCGGACGACCGGCCCGAAGAACGTGACGAGGCTGGTCAGGTAGTACGGCCCCATGTCGAGGAGCGGTCCGCCGCCCGGCTGGTAGTAGAACGCCGGCGCGGGGTGCCAGAGCTCGTGCCCGGGTGCGCTCCAGGCGACGGCGGCACCGACCGGGGTGCCGATCGCGCCGTCGTCGAGGGCGGCCCGTGCGGTCTGGATGCCCGTGCCGAGGACGGTGTCCGGGGCGCTGCCGACGCGCAGGCCGGCGGCGCGGGCGGCCTCGAGCACCGGTGCGGCCTCGGCGGTGGACATCGCGAGCGGCTTCTCGCCGTAGACGTGCTTGCCCGCGGCGAGCGCCCGGGTGGCGATGTCGGCGTGCGCGGCCGGGATCGTCAGGTTGAGCACCACGTCGACGTCGTCGGCGGCGAGCAGGTCGTCCACGGTGGTCCCGCGCACGCCCTGGGCCGCACCGACCTGCTGGGCACGGGCGACGTCGAGGTCGGCGACCGCGGCGAGCTCGAGGCCGGGCAGGGCCGGGAAGTGCTCGAAGTACTGCTGGCTGATGACCCCGACGCCGACGATGCCGACGCGGAGCGGCTTGGCAGCAGCGCCGCGGAGCACCCCTTCGTTCACCGTGCTGCCCACAGGAGTCCCCGTTCGATGATGGTGCGGACCGGCTGCGACTCGACGATCTCGATCCGGTGTCCGGGGGCCGAGACGAAGATGCGTCCCTTCCCCCACTGCCGGGTCCAGATCGCCGGTGCGGTGACCGGCCGGTTCCAGGGGTCCCACGAGCGGGCCTCCTGCGTGGTGGTGGCGAGGACGTCGTCGTACTCGTCGCTCAGCACCCAATACTGCTCGGTGACGAGGTCGAAGTCCTCGATGCCCTGGGTGATGGGGTGCTCGTGCCCGAGGTCGGTGATGTGCACCGTGTAGGGGATGTAGTTGTCCGACTGCTCCCCGACCCGTTCGTCGGGGTGCTTGCCCGCGTGGTGCGCGAACTGCCCGCCGATCATGTGCAGGTAGTCGGCGTTGTCGCGGTACGAGTCCGCGATGCCGCCGTGCCAGCCGGCCAGGCCGGTGCCGTTCAGGACGGCCCGCTGCAGACCGGCGAACTCGTCGGCGGCGATGGTCGTCATGGTGTTCACCTGGACGATCAGGTCGACCGTGTCCATGTACTCCTGGTCGGCGTACACGGCGGGCGAGCCCTCGACCCGGACCGCGAAGCCGTGGTCCTGCAGGAACGGGATGAACAGGTCGGTGGTCTCGACGGGCTGGTGGCCGTCCCACCCGCCGCGGACGACGAGCGCCTGGCGGGTCTGCCCGGCGGCGCTCACGAGGTCGCCGTCCAGGTGCTGCCGGCGGCCGCGCTGCGTTCGACCGCGTCGAGGACCCGCTGCACGTGCAGGCCGTCGGCGAACGACGGCGACGGGTCGGTGCCGGCGACGATGGCGTCGACGAAGTCCTTCACCTGGTGGCTGAATGTGTGCTCGTAGCCGATGAGGTGCCCGGTCGGCCACCACGCGGCCATGTAGGGGTGCGCGGGCTCGGTGACGAGGATGCGGCGGAACCCCTGCTCCCCCGCCGGGGCGTTCGACTCGTACAGCCGGAGCTCGTTCATCGACTCGAGGTCGAACTGGATCGCGCCCTCGGAACCGCTGATCTCGAGCGTCAGACCGTTCTTCCGCCCGGTCGCGTAGCGCGTCGCCTCGAACGTGCCGATCGCACCGTCGGCCGCGCCGCCTTCGAGCCGCGCGGTGAAGAACGCGGCGTCGTCGACGGTGACCTGCCCGCGCTCGCTCGACGCGGTGCCGGAGAGCCCGACCCCCTCGGCCATCAGCGGACGCTCGGTCACGAAGGTCTCGAGGGTGCCGGACACGGTGGCGAGCGACGCGCCCGTGACGTGCTCGACCAGGTCGATCGCGTGCGCGCCGATGTCCCCGAGCGCCCCAGAGCCCGCGAGCGACTTGTCGAGGCGCCAGGTCATCGGGCCGTCGGCGTCGGCGAGCCAGTCCTGCAGGTAGAGCGCACGGACCTGGCGCACGGTGCCGATCCGGCCGTCCTGCACCAGCTGCCGGGCGAACGCGATGGCCGGCACCCGGCGGTAGCTGAACCCGACCATCGCCCGGACACCCTGTGCACGGGCAGCGTCGGCGGCGGCGGTCATCGCCTCGGCCTCGGCGACGGTGTTCGCGAGCGGCTTCTCACACAGGACGTGCTTGCCGGCCTGGAGCGCGGCGATCGCGATCTCGACGTGCGAGGACCCCGGGGACACGACGTCGACCACGTCGATGTCCGGATCGGCCACGACGGCGCGCCAGTCGGTGGACGCCGCCTGCCAGCCGTACTGCTGCCGGGCGGCCTCGGTGCGTTCGGGATCACGCCCGACGATCACCGCCATCTCCGGCTCGGCTCCGAGGTCGAAGAACCTGGGGGCGGTCCGCCACGCCTGTGAGTGTGCGGCTCCCATGAAGCCGTGCCCCACCATCGCGACCCGCAGTCGTTGCTGCACCGTCGACTCACTTGCCATCCGCTCGCTCCTTTGCGATCACGTGCTTGCCACAGCCAACACTACCGCTTATGTTGGGCGCGGCAACATTTTGTTTCGACGACGAACGGTGACCACCATGGCAACGACGCCCACCCGTGCAGACAAGTTCTCCTTCGGTCTCTGGACCATCGGCTACAACGGCTCCGACCCCTTCGGCGGGCCGACCCGACCCGCCCTCGACGTGGTCGAGGCGGTCGAGAAGCTCGACGAGCTCGGGGCCTACGGCCTGACCTTCCACGACGACGACCTGTTCGCGTTCGGTTCGACCGACGCCGAACGCCAGACCCAGATCGACCGGCTCAAGGGTGCGCTCGAGTCGACCGGGCTCGTCGTGCCGATGGTCACGACGAACCTGTTCTCCGCCCCGGTCTTCAAGGACGGCGGCTTCACCTCGAACGACCGGCAGGTCCGCCGCTTCGCGCTCCGCAAGGTGCTCCGCAACATCGACCTCGCCGCCGAGCTCGGCGCGTCGACGTTCGTGATGTGGGGTGGCCGCGAAGGCTCCGAGTACGACAGCGCCAAGGACGTGCAGGCCGCGCTCGAGCGGTACCGCGAGGCCGTCAACCTGCTCGCCCAGTACGTCACCGACAAGGGCTACGGCATCCGGTTCGCCATCGAGCCGAAGCCGAACGAGCCCCGCGGCGACATCCTCCTGCCGACCCTCGGCCACGCGATCGCCTTCACCGAGACGCTCGAGCGTCCGGAGCTGTTCGGCATCAACCCCGAGGTCGGCCACGAGCAGATGGCGGGCCTGAACTTCACGGCCGGCATCGCCCAGGCGCTCTACCAGGGCAAGCTCTTCCACATCGACCTCAACGGTCAGCGCGGCATCAAGTACGACCAGGACCTGGTGTTCGGTCACGGCGACCTGCAGAACGCGTTCTCGCTGGTCGACCTGCTCGAGCACGGCGCCCCGCAGGGCGGCCCGGCGTACGACGGCCCGCGCCACTTCGACTACAAGCCGAGCCGCACCGAGGACATCACCGGCGTCTGGGACTCCGCGTCGGCCAACATGCGCATGTACCTGCTCCTGAAGGAGCGTGCGCAGGCGTTCCGCGCCGACCCCGAGGTGCAGGCGGCGCTCGAGGCCTCCAAGGTCGGCGAGCTGTCGACGCCGACGCTCAACGACGGCGAGTCGTACGACACGTTCCTCGCCGACCGCTCCGCCTACGAGGACTTCGACGCCGACGCCTACTTCGGCGGCAAGGGCTTCGGCTTCGTCGGCCTGCAGCAGCTCGCCATCGAGCACCTCATGGGCGCGCGGAATTGAAGGCAGACGCGCCAGCGGCTGCATTCCGCGCGCTGAAGCGGCCTGCCGCCGAGGGGGCTGAGAACACGGACGAGCGCCAGCTCGTCGCCGGCGTCGACTCGTCGACCCAGTCCTGCAAGGTCACCATCCGTGACGCCGCGACCGGTGCGGTCGTCCGCGAGGGACGCGCGTCCCACCCGGACGGCACCTCCGTCGACCCCCGCCACTGGTGGGACGCCCTCGGTGCCGCCGTCGCGGACGCCGGCGGCCTCGACGACGTCGGTGCCGTCGCCATCGCCGGGCAGCAGCACGGCATGGTCGCGCTCGACGCCGACGGCCGCGTGGTCCGCGACGCCCTGCTCTGGAACGACGTGCGCAGTGCGGACGCGGCCGCGCAGATGGTCGACGAACTCGGCCAGGAGGCGTGGGTCGCCCGGACGGGGCTGGTGCCGGTCGCGTCGTTCACGGGTACCAAGCTGCGGTGGCTCCGCGACGCGGAGCCCGAGAACGCGGCCCGCGTCGCGGCCGTGGCGCTCCCCCACGACTGGCTGTCGTGGCGGCTCCGCGGCCACGGCCCGGCGGACGAGAGCCCGCTCGGCCCCGACCTCGACGCCCTGGCGACGGACGCATCCGACGCCAGCGGTACGGGGTACTGGGACCCGGTGCGCCGCGAGTACGACCCGGAGCTGTTCGAGCTCGCGCTCGGGCGACCGATGCGTCCGGCGTCGATGGGTGACGACGACGCCGTGGTCGTGCCCCGCGTGGTCGCTCCCGACGAGGCCATGGGCACCCTGTCCACCGACGTCGAGCTGCCCGGCGGCGCGATCGCGCGGACCGGCCTCGTCGTCGGCGCCGGACTCGGTGACAACGCCGGGGCAGCGCTCGGCCTGGGTCTCGGCCCGGGTGACGTCGCGGTGTCCCTCGGCACCAGCGGCACGGTCTTCGGGGTCAGCGACGCCGAGGTGCGTGACCCGAGCGGGACCGTGGCGGGCTTCGCCGACGGGACCGGGTCGCGCCTCCCGATCGTCACGACACTCAACGCGGCCCGCGTGCTCGAGGTGATCGGCGGCCTGCTCGGCGTCGACCACGACGCACTCGGCGAACTGGCGCTGCAGGCGCCGGCCGGGGCCGACGGCCTCGTCCTGGTGCCGTACTTCGTCGGCGAGCGCACGCCCAACCGGCCGGACGCGACCGCGTCGCTGCTCGGCATGACGCCGACGACCACGGACCGGGCTCACCTGGCCCGGGCGGCCGTCGAGGGGATGCTCTGCGCCCTCGCCGACGGACTGGCCGCGGTGCAGGACACCGGGGTGACGGTCGAGCGGCTGCTGCTCATCGGCGGCGCTGCGCGGAACCCGGCGGTCCGCACCGTCGCCGCACAGGTGTTCGGCCGTGACGTCCTGGTGCCGGAGCCCGGCGAGTACGTCGCCGCGGGTGCTGCGAAGCAGGCCGCGTGGGCGCTCACCGGCGCACTGCCGACGTGGGACACCGCGACGACCACCGTGCCGTCCGACCCGCACCCCGAGGTGCTCGAGCAGTACCGCGCCGCGGCGCGCTGACCGACGCACCAGATTCGACACTCCCCGCCCCCGGCGCCCTCCACCAGGGCGCCGGGGGCATCATCGTCCCCGGAGGACCCCCATGCCACTGACCGACCTGCCCCTCGACGCGCTCCGTGCCCACCGCTCGGACGTCCGTCGTCCCGCCGACTTCGACGCCTTCTGGGCGGACACGATCAACGCCGCCCGGACCGCGGGCGAGGGGGTCGAGACGACCCTCGTGCCCGCCGAGACCCCGGTGACCGGTCTCGTCGTCGAGGACCTGACGTTCCCCGGGTTCGCCGGCGACCCGGTGCGCGCCTGGGTCAACCGCCCGGTGGTCGACGACGGGGGCGCACTGCCGGTCGTCGTCGAGTTCCTCGGCTACGGCGGTGGCCGTGGTCGCCCGGGCGAGCGCGTGCACTGGGCCCTCGCCGGGTACGTGCACGTCGTGATGGACACCCGCGGCCAGGGCTCCGGCTGGGCCGGCGGTGACACCCCGGACCCGCACGGCTCCGCACCGCACGCCAGCGGCTGGATGACGAGCGGCATCGGCTCACCGGCCGACCACTACTACCGCCGCGTCTACACCGACGCCGTGCGGCTCGTCGAGGCGGTGCGGACGCTGCCCGGGATCGACCCCGAGCGCATCGCCCTGACCGGCGGCAGCCAGGGCGGCGGCATCACGATCGCCGCGGCGGCCCTGGTCGAGGCACACGTCGGGCCGGTCGCAGCGGTGCTGCCCGACGTGGCGTTCCTGGCCGACTGGCGGAACGGCACCGACGTCGCGGTCGGCGGTCCGTACCTGGAGCTCGCGCAGTACCTCGCCGTCCACCGCGATGCGGCCGAGCGCGTGTGGGAGACCGCCGCGTACCTGGACGGGGTGAACCACGCCGCCGGCATCACCGCCCCGGCGCTCTTCTCGGTCGCGCTGATGGACGACGTCGTTCCGCCCCGCACGACCTTCGCCGCGTTCAACGCCCTCGGCTCCTCCGACCGCGAGATCGTCGTGTACCCGTACAACGGGCACGAGGGTGGCGGCTTCCGGCACTGGGAGCGTCAGGCGGCGTTCCTGGCGGACCGGCTGCAGCGCCCCGTCAGATGAAGTAGTGGTGCCGGTGGTGGGGGCCGGCGCTCCCGCCACCGACGTCGTAGTGCACGGTGAGGGTCTGCTCCCAGTCGCGTCCGCGGTGGTCGCCCCACTCGAACAGGATGCTGTCCGGCACGACGTCCGGCTGGTGGAGCAGGATCCGCTCCGCCAGACCGATCAGCCGCTGTTGTTGTCGGGTACGCACGGGCGGGTCAGGTGGCCGTCTGGAGCGTCTTCTTCGGGTACTCGTCGAAGCGCTGGAAGTACGTGCTCGAGAACCGCCCCATGTGGCGGAAGCCCCACCGGTGCGCGACCTCGGCCACCGTCGTCTGCGCGCAGTCGGCGAGCTGGAGCGCGATCCGGACCCGGTCGAGGCGGACCTGCAGCAGGTAGGTCATGGGGCTCACGCCGACGTGCTGCACGAAGTTCTCCTGGAGCGTGCGGGAGCTGACCCCGACGGCCCCGCAGACGTCCGCGAGCTGGAGCGGCCGGTCGCAGTGCTCCGCGAGCCAGGCCTGCGCGAGCTGCACGGTGTTCACCGTCCGGGGCACCGGCCGTGCGTCAAGTCCGGCGTCCGTCCCGCCGAAGGCCCGCAGGACGGCCTCGGCCAGCAGCACCTGTGCGGACAGGTGGCCGCCCGGGTTGCGGTCGGGGTGCAGCGCGTTGACCGCGACCGCGTCGATGCGGGCGAGCAGCTGGGACACCTCGGCCTCGGTCGGGCGGGATCGCAGTCGGCCGGCGAAGCGGTGGTCGAACACGACCCCGTTCACGGCGTCGAGGAAGCCACCGTCCACCCGCAGCACCTGGACGGTCCCCGCCGGCACGATCAGCGTGAACGGTCGGTCCGTCGGCAGGAGCACCGGCACGCCGGGCCGGGTGGGCGCGTCGTCGTCGACCCGCAGGCACCCCGCGGTCGACCACGCCAGCACCGGCGTGCCGTCCGGCGTGAACGAAGCGGCGGCGGCCGTCGACACCGCCGACGACAGCAGTGCGACGTTGTGGTGGCGCACCGTCCGGTGGCGGAACGCGAACCGGTCGGTGGGTGCGAACCGGACATCGCGACCGTCGTACACGGCACGCACCGTCAGGACGGCGTCCGCGGGGGTCCGGCCGCACCGCTCGGCCGTCCGGGGCGCGTGGCCGACGGCGACCCGCGGGACGGTGTCGCTGCTCACTGGCCCGATCCTCGCCGGGCGCGGAGGTCCGCGAAGGTGAACCGCTCGCGGTCGACGTCGTCCTCGGACTGCACGATCCACCCGCGTCGGGCAGCGCGTGCCCGAGCCCGGTAGGAGGTGATGTGCACCGGGGCGACCCCCGGTGCACGCTCGTAACCACTCATCAGATCCTCCGATCTGCCCCCGTGCCTCCGACCCTGTTCGGAGGGGGACAGTTTGAGTACCTCTTGGACGATAAGCGCCCTCACCGGGGTCCACAATGGCCCCCGAACGGGTGCGATCCACATCCGCGCACCCCGGATAACGGCGGCGTCGTGGCGTCGGAGGCCGATCCACCCGACCGACTCGTACCCTCCACGTATGGACCAGGCACCGACCACGGCAAGTGGTCCCGAGCACGGCGGAGCACGGCTGTCCCGCACCGTGCACGAGGCGCTGCGGTTCGTGCACGCCCACGCCCGCGACGCGATCTCCGTACCGGACATCGCCGCCGCCGCACACCTGTCGACCCGCGGCCTGCAGAGCGCGTTCCGGCGGGAGCTGCAGACCTCGCCCGCGTCGTACCTGCGCGGGGTACGACTCGAGGGCGTCCGCCGCGACCTGCTGTCGATGACACCTGCCGACCGCCGCACCATCGCGGACGTCGCGAAGCACTGGCACTTCAGCAACGCCGGCCGGATGGCGGCCGAGTACCGTGCCGCCTTCGGCACCGCACCGTCCGCGGCGCTCCGGTCGTTCGACCCGGAGGACCCGGACCCCCGCGCCACGTCGGACCTCGCCGGGTCCCCGGGTGAGGGATCACGCTTCCGGATCGTGCTCGACTGCGAGGTGGAGGTCGACGACGCCGACGCGACGTTCGCCAGCGCCCTGCGCCGTGCCCAGGGCGACGACCGCCCCTGGCACGGCTACGACCCCGACGGCAGCACGGCCGACGTCGTCGCGTTCCTGCTGGCGAGCGCCGTCCGCGGGGCCGCCGGGGACACCTCCGGCATCCGGCTGCGCGCGGTCAACCCGATGCTGCGGGCGCCCGACGAGCACGGCGGGTACCCGTCGGCCGAGCTCCCGCCGTGGTCGGCACCGGCCGTCCCGCCGTCGGCCACCGGCACGGGACGGGACTGATCGCGCCGTCGATGGACGAAAAGCGCCAAGGGCCGAGGAACCGAGGGAGGATGGACGCGGGTCCGGCACGTGCGGCGGGCCCCATCCGACGGAAGGCAGCGCCATGGGCCAGCTCATCTACGACTCGCAACCCCTCGAGCTCCGCCTCGACGACCGTGCGCTCACGCACCTGCAGATCGTCATCGTGAACCTCATCCGCCGCGGGGAGAGCTTCGTGTTCTCGTGGAAGGACGACCCCGCCGTCGGCGGCGGCCGCAGCAGCATCTGGATCCACCCGTACTGCGGACTGCACTTCAAGTTCGCCGGCGGCAAGTCCCCGAGCGTGAACCGCTCCTGGCTCGACGAGCTCTACGCCAGCGCGGCGAGCGGTTCCGGCCTCGTCCTGAGCCCGGAGCCGACGGACGCCGAGGGCCCGGTCTCCGCCGACGACGTCGCCGGGGCCCCGCCGGCACGCCCCACCACGACCATCAGCGCCTCCTGACCGGAGCGCCGCGTCGACGCCGCTCCGCGCTGCTCGCCGCCGTCCTCTCCGCAGGACTCGCACTCGCCGGCTGTACGACCCCGACCGCTGCCCGGGCCGACGGGTTCGACGTGACCGGCTTCCAGCCCGAGAACGCCGACACCACCCTGGTGGACGCGAACGCCGCCGCGATGGACGTGGTCGGCGTCGACGGGCTGCTGCTCGACCGCACTGGCTCGAAGGTCACCGCCCCGTCGCGCGCTGCCGAGGCCCAGCGCAACCGGGCACACGCCGACGGGCTCACCGCGCAGCTGCTCGTCAGCAACTACTCCGAGGCCGACGGCGACTTCAGCGAGCCGATCGCGCGGAAGCTCCTGACCTCGCCCGCGAACCGCGCCCGGGTCGTCCGATCACTCGCCGCCGACGTGGCCTCGGGCGGCTGGGACTCGATCATGATCGACCTCGAGGCGCTGACCTCGGCCGAGAAGCCCGGTCTCACCGCCTTCGCCCGTGAGCTCCGGGCCGCCGTCGGCGACGACGTCCGGCTCGACATCGCCCTGTCCGCGTCGACCACCGCCGCCGGGTACGCCCGCATGGGCTACGACGTGCGCGCCCTCCGCGCCCGCTCGACCACCTGACGCTCATGGCCTACGACCAGCACGGCCCCTGGGAACCGGACGCGCCCGGCCCGGTCGGGTCGCTCGCGTGGTCGTCCAAGGCCGCCCGCGCACTCGCGACCCTCGCCCCCCGCGACCAGATCGTGCTCGGTGTCGCCGGGTACGGCTACCACTGGAAGGGGAAACGTCCGGCCGATCAGCTCTCCGACGCCCAGGCCCGGCTCCGGGTCCGGAAGGCGGGCGCGACCGCCCGGTGGGACGCGACAGCCGGCGAGTGGACCGCGACCCTGCCGAGCGGTGAGGTGCTCTGGTGGTCCGACGCACGCTCGCTGCGCGAGCGGGTCGCGCTGGCGGAGCGGCTCGGCCTGACGGGCGTCGCCGTCTGGTCACTGGACCTGTCCGACGGGATCGAACCGGTCGGGTGACCGCGACCCGCTGACGGACGGGAGGCCCGTGGCGACGCCGCCACGGGCCTCCCGTCCGTCACCCGGTCAGACGAGCGACCACTCCACCAGGCGGGGGTCGCCCGGGGTGACCTCGTGGACCGTGCCGGTGACCGCGACGGTGGCGCGCTCCGTGGCGGTGCCGGGCACGGGGTGTCGGACCGGACCGTCGCCCGAGGCGACGATCCCACCGGCTGCCACCGGGCCTCCCGGCCGTGACGCCGCCGCGTGCGACGCGACCCAGACCTGCACGTCGCCGGGCTCGACCACCTTGCGCATCCGACGGTCGGTGAACGCGAAGCGCTGCACCGGGACGCGGAAGCGGACCCGCGCGGACTCCCCCGCGGCGAGCGCGACCCGCGCGTACCCGAGGAGCTGCACCTCGGGCCTGGTGACGCTGCCGTGCACGTCGTGCCCGTAGAGCTGCACGACGTCCTCGCCGTCACGGGACCCGGTGTTCCGGACCGTCACCGACGCGGTGAAGACGCCGTCGGAGCGGACGTCCTGGTCGACGACGAGCTCGTCGTAGGCGAAGTCGGTGTAGCCGAGGCCGAAGCCGAACGGTCGCACCGGCGTGGAGTCGGCGGCGGTGACGTCCGACGGACCGCCGAGCCGCGGGTGCAGGTACGTGAACGGCTGCGCGCCGGCGGACCGGGGCAGGGACAGCGGCAGGCGGCCCGAGGGCGAGGCCTCGCCGGTGAGCAGGTCGGCGATCGCCAGCCCCCCGCCCTCCCCCGGGAAGAACGCCTGCACGACCGCGGCCGGACGCGGCTGGTCGCCGTCGAGCGCCCAGCCGATCGCGTACGGCCGGCCGGTGAGCAGCACCATCACGGTGGGGGTCCCGGTCGCGACGACGGCCTCGACCAGCTCGCGCTGCACACCGGGCAGGTCGAGCGACTCGGTGTCGTTGCCCTCGCCGACCGTGCCGCGGCCGAAGAGTCCGGCCTGGTCACCGACGACGACCACAGCGACGTCCGAGGCGGAGGCCACGGCGACCGCGTCGGCGAAGCCGGCCCGGTCGTCGCCCGTGACGGCGCAGCCCGCTGCGAAGCGGACCGCCGACGGGCCGAGGGCCCGGGCGACGGCTTCGCGGACGGTCGGGATCGCGAAGCCGAGCGGCAGGTCGGGGTGCGAGGCGAGCACGTGGTTGGCGAACGAGTAGCAGCCCTGCAGGGCCTCGGCTCGGTCGGCGTTCGGGCCGATGACCGCGACCGAGGCCCCCGGTGCGAGCGGGAGGACGGGGGTGGCGCGAGCGCTGCCGCCGTCAGCGCTGCCGCTGTCGGCGGTGCCGCTGTCGTTCGACAGCAGCACGAGCGACTTCGCCGCCAGCTGCCGTGCGAGCGCCTGGTGCAGCGGGGTGTCGAGGTCGATCCCGGTGGGGGCGTCCTCGGCGAACGCGTCCGGTTCGAGCAGGCCGAGCCGCTCCTTCTGCCGGAGCACCCGGAGCACGGCGCGGTCGACGAGCGCCTCGTCCACCTGCCCGCTGCGGACCCGCTCGACCAGCGGCGCGAGGTACGCGTCACCGGTCGGGAGCTCGACGTCGATGCCGGCCTCGAGCGCCAGCGCCGCGGCCTCGCCACGGTCGGCGGCGATGCCGTGCATGACCTCGAGGAACGCCACCGAGAAGTAGTCCGCGACGACCGTGCCGTCGAAGCCGAGCCGGTCGCGGAGCAGGTCGGTGAGCAGTTCGCCGTTCGCCGCGACGGGCACGCCGTCGATCTCGGCGTACGAGTTCATGACGCTCCGGGCGCCGCCGTCGCGCAGCGCCATCTCGAACGGCGGCAGGTACACGTCGGCCACCTCGCGGGCCCCGGCGTGCACGGGGGCGTGGTTCCGCCCCGCCTGCGACGCCGAGTACCCGAGGAAGTGCTTCAGGGTCGCGTCGACCCCGGCGGACTGCAACCCGCGCACGTACGCGGTGCCGACGGTGCCGACCAGGTACGGGTCCTCGGCGATGCACTCGTCGACCCGGCCCCAGCGGGGGTCGCGGATCACGTCGAGCACGGGTGCGAGCCCCTGGTGGACGCCGAGCTGGCGCATGGACGCACCGATCGCGGCGCCGACCTGCTCGACGAGCTCCGGGTCGAACGACGCGCCCCACGCCAGCGGGGTCGGGAACGTCGCGGCCTTCCACGCGGCGAGCCCCGTCAGGCACTCCTCGTGGACGAGCGCCGGGATCCCGAGCCGGGTCTCGCGCTGCAGGCGGCGCTGTTCGGCCCAGAGCCAGGCAGCACGCTCGTCGGGTTCGACGGGACGGGTGCCGTAGACGCGGGTGAACTGCCCGATGCCGTCGCGGGTGATGTCCGCCAGGGTGCTGCCCTGCTGCACGGCCGCCATCTCGCCCTGCATGGGCGCGACGACGCCGTTCTGGTCGAGCCAGTAACCGACGAGCTGGGCGACCTTCTCGTCGAGGGTCATCACGGCGAGCAGGGCGTCGGCGCGCGGTCCGGCGGTGGTCGCCGTCTGCGTCGCGTCCGTCGCGGTCACCCCTTCACCGCCCCGGTCAGGCCACCGACGATGCGGCGCTGGAAGATCGTGAAGAACACGAGCGCCGGGATCATCGACATCGAGGTGAACGCGAGCACCTTGGCGGTGTCGACGGAGTACTGCGACGAGAACGACTGGACCCCGAGCGGCAGGGTGTACGCGGCCTCGTTGTTCAGGATGAACAGCGGCAGGATGTAGCTGTTCCAGCTGGCGATGAACGCCAGGATGCCGACAGTGACGACGCCGGGCAGCGACAGCGGCACGACCATCCGGAAGAAGAACCCGAGACGGCTCGCTCCGTCGATCGACGCGGCCTCCTCGAGCTCGTCGGGGATCGCCCGCAGGAACGGCACCAGGATGATGACGGTGGTCGGCAGCGCGAACGCGATCTGCGGCAGGATCACGCCGGCCAGGCTGTTCGTCAGACCGAGGTCCTTGACGAGCAGGTACAGCGGGGTGATCGCCACGGTGATCGGGAACATCAGACCAGCGGCGAACAGGGCGTAGAGCGCCCCGCGGCCGGCGAACCGGTAGCGGGCGAGCACGAAGCTCACCATCAGCCCGAGCACGACGACCCCGAGGGTGGTCGTGACGGCGCTGATCGTGGAGTTGCCGAGCTGCTGCCAGAAGATGCCGCTGGACAGCACGGACCCGTAGTTGCCGAACTCGAACGGTGCCGGCAGTCCGGCGGGGCTCGTGGTGATCTGCGAGTTGGTCCGGAAGCCGCCCAGCACGATGTAGAGCACGGGTGCCAGGTTGGCGGCGACGAACAGGATCGCGACGACGTAGGTCAGCGGGTTCGCGCGTCCGATCGCGGCGCTGGACCGGCGCTCCCGCACGGCCCGGCGCCCGGGGGCGACGATGCTCGTGGTGGCCATCAGTTCTTCCTCTCGGTGAGTGCACCCGCGGTGTCGCGGCGGAGCACGAAGCGCTGGTAGATCAGGGCGACCACGAGCGAGATGACGAACATCACGACCGCGACGGCGCTGCCGAAGCCGAAGTTGCCCGAGGTCCGGCCGTTGGCGACCATGTACGTCGCCATCGTCGAGGTGCCCGCGGTCGACGCGATGTACTGCCCCCAGATGATGTAGACGAGGTCGAACAGCTGCAGCGAGCCGATGATCGACAGGAACGCCCAGATGCGGATGGTCGGACCGAGCAGCGGCAGCGTGATGCGCCGCTGGATCTGCCAGTAGCCGGCGCCGTCGATGGCGGCGGCCTCGAACAGTTCCTCGGGGATGCTCTGCAGGCCGGCGAGGAACAGGATCACCGCGAAGCCGATGTACTTCCACGAGATGATCACGAGCAGCGTCCAGATGGCGATGTCGGGGTTCGACAGCCAGTCCGCACGGAGTCCGCCGAGGCCGATGCTCTGGAACAGGTCGTTCACGGCGCCGTTCGACTGGAGCATCAGGCTCCACCCGGTGCCGACGATCACCTCGGAGATGACGTACGGCACGAAGACGAGCACGCGGACGAGTCCTCGGCCGTGCATCTTCTGGTTGAGCAGCAGTGCGAGCACGATCGCGATCGGCCCCTGCAGCACCAGGGAGAGCACGACGATGAAGCCGTTGTGCATCAGGACCGCGTGGAACGCCTTGTCCTGGAAGATGATCAGGTAGTTCTGCAGCCCGACGAAGTCGGTGGGCGGGCCGTAGCCCTGCCACTTGAAGAACCCGTAGTAGGCGGCGAGCGCCACGGGCAGGATCACGAACGTGACGAAGACGATGACCGCGGGTCCGGCGAGGACCGCGATCTCGACGCGCTTCCGCCAGTCCGCGATGCGGCGCTTGGTCCGCCGACCGGCGGGGAGCGGCGAACCGCTCCCCGCCGGGGACGTCCCCGCGGCCGTGTCCGACCCGATGGTCGGAGTCGTACCGAGCGAGGTGTCGAGGGTCATGCTCAGCCCTTGGCCGCAGCCTGGTTGGTGGTCTCGACGATGTCCTTCGCGCTGCCCTTGTCGGCGAGCAGGTCGACGACGCTGGTGTTCAGCGCGTTGCCGACGTTCTGGCCGTACAGGGTGTCGAGGTACTGCGAGACGAACGGGGCCTCCTGGTAGGCGGCCAGGGCCGTCTTCAGGTAGTCCGAGTCGACGACCGACTGGGCTTCCTTGTTCACCGGGATGGCGTTGAAGGCCTTGTAGTAGCCCTCCTGGTTGTCCTTCTGCACGATGAAGTTCAGGAAGTCGGTGCACGCCTTCTTCGGGGCCTGCGCCGAGCAGGAGTTGCCGTCGACACCACCCATCATCGACTTCGGGTCACCCTTGCCACCGTCGATCGCGGGGAACGGGAACCAGCCGAGGTCGGGCAGCGGCTTGGCGTCCGGCGTCAGCGACGCGATCACGCCCGGGTCCCACGCGCCCATGAGCTCCATGGCCGCCTTGTGGTTGGCGAGGAGACCGGCGGAGCTGCCGGCGCCCTGCTGTGCGGCGGTGGTCAGGAAGCCGTTGTTGAAGGGCTTGGTGGCGTTGAAGTCCTCGAGCTGCTCGCCGGCCTTCGTCCAGCAGGCGTTGTCGAACTTCAGCGACTTCGCCGTGTCCTCGAGGGTCTTCTGGCTGCACTCGCGGAGCGCGAAGTTGTAGTACCAGTGGGCGGCCGGCCAGGCGTCCTTCGCGCCGACGGCGACCGGGTCGATGTCCTTGGCCTTGAGCTTCGTGATCGCGTCGTTCAGCTCGTCCATGGTCGTGGGCGTGCCCTCGATGCCGGCTTCCTTGAACAGGTCCTTCGAGTACCAGATGCCCTCGGGGAGCACCGCGCCCGGCATGGCGTAGGTCTTGCCGTCCTTCTCGTACCCGGCGAACGTGCCCGCGCTGATGGACTTCTTCGCGTCGGCGCTGATGGAGTCGGAGATGTCCATGAGCTGCCCGGCAGCGATCATCGCGTCCATCTTGCCGCCGCCGCGCTGCAGGAACACGTCGGGGGCGTCGCCGGAGTTGAGGGCGGTCTGGAGCTTGCCGTCCAGGTCCTCGTTCTGGATCGCCTGGGTCTTGATGGTGACGTTCGGGTACTTCTCCTCGAACGCCTTGACCGTCGAGGCCCAGTAGGCCTTGCCCGGTCCGGTGGTCGAGTTGTGCCAGAAGGTCATCGTGACCTTCCCGCCGTCCTCGGAGGCATCGCTGCCCGCCGAGCACCCACTGGCCACCAGTGCTGTGGCCCCGATCAGCGCGATGGCTGCCGCGGCACGGATCTTCCTCGTCATCGTGGAACTCCTGAAGTGTCGTCGTTGACATGCGCGACATCGACTGCCGCTGCGGAGAGCATGCCTGCTGCTCCAGGTCGATGTCAATCGATATCGATAACGTTTTCTTTACCGATGGCATGGTGCCGCAGCGGTACGGTGTGCACATGGACTCGGCACTCGGCGCGCGTCCCGGTGCCGGCCGGGTGACGATCGGCGACGTGGCGCGGGTGGCCGGGGTCTCGATCCCGACGGTGTCCAAGGTGATCAACCAGCGCGACGGGGTCGCACCCGCCACGATGCTCCGCGTGCAGCAGGTGGTCGACGACCTGGGGTACGAGACCTCGCTGGTCGCCCGGAGCCTGCGGAGTTCGCGGACCGGGGTCGTCGGCATCCTGGTGCCCGAGTTCGAGCCGTTCTCAACCGAGCTGCTCCGCGGCATCTCGCGGGCGGCCACCGGCACCGGCTACGAGCTCCTCGCCTACGCCGGCCTGATGACCGGCGCCGACCGACCCGGGTGGGAGCGCCGGTCGCTGTCCCGCCTGTCCGGCACCCTGATCGACGGCGCGATCGTCGTCACCCCGACCACGGCACTGTCGAGCTCGTCGATCCCCGTCGTGGCGATCGACCCGCACACCGGGCCGGAGGGGCACGCCACCGTCGACGCCGACAACGAGGCCGGCGCGGTGCAGGCGGTCGAACACCTGCTGTCACTCGGCCACACCCGCATCGCGCACCTGCAGGGACGCGCCGACCTGGCCTCCGCCCAGCTGCGCGCCGCCGGGTACCGCTCGGCCCTGACGGCCGCGGGCATCACGGTCGACGAGTGCCTGCTGCGTGACGGCGGCTACCAGGAGGACCAGTCCGCGGCCGTCGCCCGCGAGCTCCTGACCCTCGCCGACCGCCCCACCGCGGTGTTCGCCGCGAACGACTCGTCGGCGATCGGTGTGCTCCGCGCCGCGGCCGAGGTCGGGCTCCGCGTCCCCCAGGACCTGTCCGTCGTGGGCTTCGACGACGTGCCGCAGGCGTCCACCACGACCCCGCCGCTCACCACGGTGTCGCAGCCGCTCGCCGAGCTCGGGTCACACGCCGTCCAGATGCTCCTGACGATGCTCCGTGGCGAACCGACCACGGACCACGTCCGGCTCCCCACGACCCTGCGGGTGCGGGCGAGCACGGGCCCCGCGCCGAGGCCGGCGTCCGGCCGCTGAGCACCCGCCGCCGTCAGCGCCGCAGGGTCTGCTTCGGGTACTCGCCGAACCGGGCCGCGTACGCCGCCGAGAACCGGCCGAGGTGGGCGAACCCCCACCGCCGGGCGACGTCCCCGACGACCCCGGCCTGCGGGTCGAGCTCGAGCAGTTCCCCGCGCACGCGGTCGAGCCGGACCTCGCGCAGGTAGGTCAGCGGCGACACGTCGAAGACCCGGCGGAACGACTCCTGCACCGACCGCACGCTCAGGCCGGCGACCTCGGACAGCTCCTGGACCGTGACGGGCTCGGCGGCGTGCGCGTGGATGTACTCCACCGCCGCCCGCAGCCGGGCGTTCCGGGGCAGGCCGAGCACCGCGGGCAGGTCGTCGGCCTGCGGCGGGAACGTGTCCAGGAACGCGGTGGCCGCCGACCGCTTGGCCTCGTGCCACGCGTCGGAGTCGGGCCCCTCGGCACGCAGTGCCCGGGACAGCGCCACGAGCGCCCCCTGCCAGCGCTCCGCCGTGTCGGGTTCCGGCGCGCGGGTGGGGTCGAACCGCAGTGGCGTGGCGTCGACCTCCAGGTGTTCGAACGCGACGCGGTGCACGTACTCCCGCCCGAAGTGCACCAGCCGCTGGTCGTGGTCCTCGGCCGTGAACACGAAGTCGTCCTCGGGTGGCAGGAGCACGGGGACGTCCCGGCGCAACTCCATCCGGACGCGCCCGGAGTCCAGGTGCGCGGTCCCGCTGGTGATCCACGTCACCACGTAGTCGGCACCGACGGGCACCGAGCCGCGCACGGCACCGCGCAGCTGCGAACGCCGGATGCTCACGTCGGAGTCCCCGACGGCCGTGTACCGGTACGAGAAGTCGTCGTCGAGGCGCCGGACGGACCACCGATCGGCGCCGTGGACGGCGGCGAGGTCGCGCTCGGCCGAGTCGGGGTCACCGCCGGAGACCTCGAAACGCACCGGTTCCCCGGCGCGTGCAGCGGACTGCGGAGTCGGGACGGAGTCAGCCACGGTGCCCCGAATCCGCCATCGCCACCTGCACCGTTCCACGCTTCGCGTTATGTGGATACGCTGGGGCGGTGACTGCGGCGTATCGTGACCCGGACGAGACCCGTGCAGAGGGGACGTTGTCGTGAGCGATGTCGACCTGGACGCGGCGCTGACCCGGCTCGAGGCCGCGGTCTCCGAACTGCGCGGTCGACTGCGCGACGAGCTCGGCGTCTCCGGCGGCGACCTGACGCTGCTGCAGTTCGTCTCGCGCGCCGAGGAAGCGGGTCGGACGGTGCGCGTGAAGGACCTGTCGAAGCACCTGGGACTCACCGGCCCGGCGGTCACCGGCATGGTGGACCGCCTCGAGCACAGCGGACACCTCAGCCGTGTCCCGAACCCCGACGACGGCCGCAGCCGGTACATCGAGCTGACCGATGCTGCCCGCCGCGACTACGCGCGCGCGATGGACGGCACGAACAAGCACCTGCACGACCTGATGGCCTCCTTCTCGGAACGGGAGCGGGCCAGGTTCGTGCGGATCATCGACCGCATCGTCGCAGCCGTCGATCTCGGCGCACCGAGCCCCTGACGGCAGGGTACGGGCGGTCAGGACGACGCCCGGACGAATGTCCAGCATGCGCAGCTAGGTAAGTTCCCTACCTATCTCCGCATTCTGGACACCCGTCACCCCTTGACCGCTCCGGAGGTCAGACCGGACACGATCGAGCGGCGGAACACGAGCACCAGGATGACGATCGGCACCGTCGCAGCGACGCTCGCGGCGAAGATCTGCGCGAACGGCACCGTGAACTGCGTCCCGAAGAGCGCGATGCCGACCGGGATCG
Source organism: Curtobacterium sp. MCLR17_039 (assembly GCF_003234745.1). Classification (NCBI taxonomy): domain Bacteria; kingdom Bacillati; phylum Actinomycetota; class Actinomycetes; order Micrococcales; family Microbacteriaceae; genus Curtobacterium; species Curtobacterium sp. MCLR17_039. Next base: position 34,709 of record NZ_QKTF01000005.1, on the reverse strand, counting down.
TCCGGAACGAGTTCTCGCTGTTGAAGGTCAGTGCCATCAGGAACTCGCTCCACGAGGCCGTGAAGGTGAAGACGCCGACCGTGAACAGGCCAGGCTTCGCCATCGGCAGGATCACCGACAGCACGGTCCGCCACGCCCCGGCGCCGTCGATCTCGGACGCCTCTTCGATCGTCGACGGGATCCCCTGCAGGTAGTTCCGCATGATCCAGATGGCGAACGGCAGGTTGAACGCCACGTACGGCACGATCAGGCCCGGGTACGAGTTGAGCAGCCCGAGGTTGCGCTCGAGCAGGTACAGCGGCGTCAGCACCGCGATCGCCGGGAACACCGACAGCATGAGCAGCGAGGTCATGATCGCCGTGCGCCCCCGGATGAACCGGCCGGCCAGGGCGTACCCGGCGAGGAACGCCAGCGCGAGCACGATCACCGTGGTCGACACCGACACGATGACGCTGTTCACCATGTACTGGCCGAGCGCGTTGTCACGGAAGGCCACCACGAAGTTGTCGAAGGTGAACGACTGCGGCCAGACGGTCGGCGGCGACTGCCCGATCTCGGACGCCGGCTTGAGCGACGTCGTGACGAGCCAGTAGAGCGGCAGTGCGGTGAGCACCGCGATGACGACACCGCTGACGTTGACGGTGTTGACCCACTTCCGCCAGCCCTTGCGCACACGTTGACGGGGCATCAGTCGTCCCCTCCCTTCGCCTGGTTCCGGAACGCCCGGAGGAACAGCAGACACCCCGCCGCGACGATGACCGCGGTGGAGGTCGCGATCGCCGCGCCCGGTCCGATGTTGATGTCCTGGAAGAGCACCTTGTAGCCCATGATCGCGAGCGACTGGGTGGCGGTGCCCGGGCCGCCGTTCGTCAGCACGAACGGCAGGTCGAAGACGCCGAACGCCTGCAGGATGCGGAACAGCACCGCGATCGTCAGGGTCGGGGTGAGCTGTGGCAGTACCACGCGCCAGAACGTCTGCCAGGTGCTCGCGCCGTCGAGCTCGGCGGCCTCGTAGTGGTCCTCGGAGATCTGCACGAGCCCCGCGAGCAGGATGATCGCGACGAACGGCGTCGTCTTCCAGATGTCGGCGACCATCAGCCCGGTGATCGCGGGCACCGGTTCACCGAGGATCACCGGGGCGTCCCCGAACAACCCGAAGAACCACGTCGCGACGCCGTAGGTGCTGTCGTAGATGTACTTCCACAGCTGCGCGTTCACGATGGTGACGAGCGACCACGGGATGAGCATGAGCGCGAGCATCCAGCCGCGGGTGGCCCCGAGGCGCTCGAGCACGAGGGCGACGAGCATGCCGAGCACGAGCTCGACCGAGACCGTCACGACCGTGTAGAGCACCGTGAAGCCGAGCGCCCGGTACCAGTCGGCGCTCTGCAGCAGGGCCGCGTAGTTGTCGAGCCCGAACGACTGGATCGTGAAGCCCTCGTACCCGACCTCGACGTCCGCGAAGCTCAGGACGACCGAGTACACGACCGGGAAGATCGTCACCGCCGCGACCACCAGGAGCGCCGGGGCCGCGAAGCCCCACGCGCCCCGCGAGCGGATGCGGTCGAGACGCGACCGCCCCGTCGGCCGGGGCGGATCGACGCGACCCGCGCCTCCAGGCCGTGCCGGTCGTGTCGCCGTGCCGGCGCTCACAGCGCCGCTCCCTGCAGGGCGAGCGAGATGGCGGAGGCCATCGCGCTGGTGCCGCCGTCGACGGAGGCCTGCCCGCCGAGGATGCTGTTGCCGTTCTGGTAGACGCCCTGCGACACCTTCGGGTAGTAGGCGGTCGAGGTCGGACGGGGCACGAGCGTGATGCCCGCCGCCGTGTCGTAGGTCGGGCGCTCCTGGCGCTTCGCGTCCGCGCTGACGAGGCTCGCGGAGCGAGCCGGCAGGACCCCGCCCTCGCGGGTCAAGAACTGCTGCGCGGTCTCGCTCGACATCCAGCGCGCGAAGGTCAGTGCCGCCGCGGGTTCCTGGGTGTGCGGGTTGATGTAGTTCCCCCACCCGCCGATCGTCGAGTGGTGCTCGTCCATGCCGTCGAACGTCGGCCGGGCGGCGAGACCCACCTTGCCGGCGACCCGGCTGTCCGGGCCGTTCGCGATCCCCCACGCGTACGACCAGTTGCGCAGGAACGCCGCGCGGCCGCCGGAGAAGGCGTCGTTGGTGTCCTGCTCCTGGTACGTCAGGGTGGCCCGTGGCGACGCCCCCGACGTCACCAGCGACCGCATGAACTCGAACGCGCGCTTGGTCTCGGAGCTCGTCGTCTCCGGCTTCGTGAGGTCGTCGTTCAGCAGCGACCCGCCGGCGTCGGCGACGAACTCGGTGACGTTGCAGGTCAGTCCCTCGTACACGTCGCCCTGGAACGCGAACCCGTACGACACGTCGCCGGTGTCGACGAGCTTCGCGGCGGTCTCGCGCACTTCCTCCCACGACCCCGGCACCTGCAGGGAGTGCTTCGCGAGCAGGTCCTTCCGGTACAGGAAGAACGACTCGTCGATGTACAGCGGGAACATGTAGTAGGTCCCGTCGACGCTCGCCGCCAGCCGCAGGCCCTCGGGGAACTGGTCGAAGAAGTCCTCGCCGACGAGCTGGTTCACGGGGGTCGCGAGCTTGTTCTTCGCGAACTGCCCGGGCCAGGCGACGTCACCGAGGTAGACGTCCGGCGTGCTGCTGCCGGCCGCGATCTGGGTCGTCAGGCTGGTCCGGTTCGTGTCGGTGTCGCTCGGGGCACTGACGATCCGGACCCGGATGTTCGGGTGCTCCCTCTGGAACTCCGCGATGAGCCTCCGCCGCAGGTCACCGCCGTCCTTCGAGGCGACCTGCCCGGCCCACCAGCTGATCGTCGCCTCGCCCTCGGGCGGTTCGGTGGGCCAGTCCTCGACCCGCGTGCGCTCGGGTCGGGTGGAGCAACCGGCGAGCAGCAGCACCCCCGCTCCCCCGAGCATGAACGTCCTCCGGTCGATTGCCATCCGTCCTCCTCGACGTGTGGTGCTGCGAACCTGTACGTCCACACAACCAGGCGGAGCCTGGCCTGTCCGCCAGGGGCGGTGGCGGCGCGGCCGCGCCGAGCACCTCTCGGGGTGGACGACACCTCACGCGCCCGGGGAGCCGTGGACTGTCGCGCAGCCCGAAAACGTGGCCGGCGGCGGCCTGGAGGCGCGTGGCGGGGCCGACCCGCGCCTCCAGGCCGTCAGGGGGTCAGGCGGGGGCGGGGACCGTCGAGTCGGCCAGGTGCAGCGCGCACGGGATGAGCGTGTGGGTGCGCTCGGTGCTGCCGCCCTCGAGGCGGTCGACCAGCGACTCGACCGCCAGGCGGCCGAGCTCCGGGCCGGGGGCGTTCAGCGTCGTGAGCACCGGCTCGGTCGCGGCGCCGGCGCCGTCGGAGGACACGATCGCGATGACCGAGACGTCCTCGGGCACGCGCCGACCGCCGGCCCGCAACCCGCTGACGAGCCCGAAGTTCGAGTCGTCCTTCATGATGATCGCGGCCGTGACGCCGGGGTCGTGCGCCAGCAGGTCCGCCGCCGCACGACGCCCACCCTCGGCCGAGGCACCGGCGGCGACCACGGTGCCGGTCAGGCCGCGGCGCTCGACACCGGCGTGGAACGCCGCCTCGGAGCGCACCTTCGGCCCGTAGTCGGCCATCGTGGTGCCGTCGAGGTCCTCGACCACGAGCCCGATCCGTCGGTGCCCGAGCCCGGTGAGGTGGTCGAGGGCGTCCTCGACGGTGCGCTCGAAGTCGATGTCGACGTAGGAGATGCCCGAGGGGTCGGCGGTGCGGCCGATCGCGACGAACGGGACCTCGAGTTCGGTCAGACGGGCGATCCGGGGGTCGTGCATCGTGACCTCCATCACCACGACCCCGTCGGCGAGACCGCCCGAGATGAGGTCCTGCACGTCGTCCGCCGTCGTCACCGCCGGCCAGAGCACCAGGTGGTACCCGAGCTCCGAGGCGCGGCTCGCGGCACTCGTGAAGAACTGGAGCGCGGTCTGGCCGAGCCGGTGCTCGAGCACCGGGAACACGAGCGCGAGGATCCGGGTGCGGCGCGACGCCAGCGCCCGGGCGACCACGTTGTTCCGGTAGCCGAGCTCGCGCATCGCCGCCGTGACCCGGGCACGGGTGTCGGCGGACACGCGCTTGTTCCCGTTCACGACGAAGGACACCGTCGCGATCGAGACGCCCGCCCGGTCGGCGACCTGCTGCATCGTCGCCATGCCGCTCCCTCACCCTGTTGCGCTCACTGTAGCGGGGGCGGTGCCCGAAAAAGTTCGTCTAAGCGCTTTACCATCTAACCGCTTCGATGCTAGCTTCGACCCCACTCGGGACGCGACGGAGCGGTTCTGGTCCGGTCGTCCCCGATCCACGAGCGACACGTTCGACTCGTGTCCGGCAACCATCCAGAGAAGAGCGAAGCAATGAAGCCTCGACACCGCAGGATCGCCCCGGTCCTCAGCGCGGTCGCCATGCTGGCCACCGTCCCCCTCGTCCTCGCCGGCTGTTCCGGCGGCTCGTCAGCGAGCTCCGGCGGCAAGGTGGACTCCATCACCGTGCTCGACTACTACAACCAGGGCAACGACAAGAAGGTCATCGGCGAGTACCTCGACAAGTGCGGGGCCGAGAACGACGTCACCATCAAGCGCAGCCTGGTGCCCGGCTCGTCGCTCATCCAGAAGGTCCTGCAGCAGGCGTCGTCGAAGACCCTGCCGGACGTCCTGATGCTCGACAACCCGGATCTGCAGCAGATCGCCGAGACCGGTGCGCTGTCGCCGCTGTCCGACTACGACATCTCGACCGACGGCTACGCCAAGGGCGTGCTGCAGGCCGGGACCTACGAGGACAAGGTCTACGGCCTCGCCCCCACCGTGAACACCATCGCGCTCTTCTACAACAAGAAGGTGCTGTCCGAGGCCGGTGTCACCCCGCCGAAGACGTGGGACGAGCTGCAGTCCGCCGCGGCGAAGCTCACCAAGGGCGACCAGTACGGGTTCGCCGTCGACGCCAACGCCACGTACGAGGGCACCTGGCAGTTCCTGCCGTTCATGTGGTCGAACGGCGGCGACGAGAAGGACATCGCGACCCCGGAGACCGAGGAAGCACTGTCGCTCTGGAAGGGCCTGGTCGATGACGGCTCGATGTCGAAGAGCGTCGTGAACTGGACCCAGGCCGACGTGAACGACCAGTTCATGGCAGGCAAGGCCGCGATGATGATCAACGGCCCGTGGCAGATCCCCGGCCTGAAGGAGTCGAAGGTCGACTACGGGATCGCCCAGATCCCCGTGCAGGCTGCCAGCGACAAGGCCGTGGCCCCGCTCGGTGGCGAGGTCTGGACCGTCCCGAACACCGGTGACAAGGCGAAGCAGGCCGTCGCGGCGAAGATCGTCGACTGCATGAACAGCGACGCGAACCAGCTCGCGATGGCGAAGCTGCGGTACACGATCCCCTCGAAGACCGACGTCGCGCAGCAGTTCGGCAAGGACGTCCCCGAGGAGCAGGTGTTCGTCGACCTCGTCGCCGACGCCCGCGCCCGCACCGGCGAGCTCGGTGCCGACTGGCCCAAGGCCGCGACGAAGATCTACACGGCCGTGCAGTCGGCGCTGACCGGGCAGGACTCCCCGGCCGACGCCCTGCAGAACGCGCAGTCGAGCAACTGAGCATGACGAGCACCGCGACCCCCGTCGCCCCACGGCGGGCCGCCGGGAACGGAGCGCCCGCTCCGTCCCGGCGGCCCCGCCCGGGCCGCTCGCTGCGCTTCGAACGGATCGCGCAGCTGCTGTTCCTGCTGCCGGCCGTCCTGTTCCTGCTGCTGTTCTTCGGCTACCCGGTGGTCAAGAACATCGTCATGAGCTTCCAGGCGTACACGACGTCGACGTTCTACACGGGCGAGGCACCCTGGGTCGGCCTGGCGAACTACGCCTCGGTCGTGTCGTCCCAGCTGTTCGGCACGGCGATGCTCAACACCGCGCTGTTCACGATCGGGTCGATCGTCGGCCAGTTCGTCCTCGGTCTGCTGCTCGCCCTGTTCTTCCGACGGAACTTCCCGCTCTCCGGTCTCCTGCGCTCGCTGCTCCTGCTGCCCTGGCTGCTGCCGCTCATCGTCTCGAGCGCGGTCTGGAAGTGGATGCTCGACCAGGACTCTGGCGTCGTCAACCAGTTCCTCGGCACCTTCGGCATCCCGTCGGTCCCGTGGCTGACGAGCCCCGCCGTGGCGCTCATCACCGTCATCGCGGTGAACATCTGGATCGGGATCCCCTTCAACACCACGATCCTGTACGGCGGTCTGCAGGACATCCCCACCGAGTTGTACGAGGCCGCGGCACTCGACGGCGCGACCGGGTGGAAGGCCTTCTGGGCGATCACCTGGCCGATGCTGCGCCCCGTCGTGAGCGTCACGCTCGTGCTCGGCGTCGTCTACACGATCAAGGTGCTCGACATCATCCTCGGGTTGACGAACGGCGGGCCGGCGAACGCCACCCAGACCATCGCGACCCAGTCCTACGACCTGTCGTTCAAGCAGTTCGACTTCGGGCAGGGCGCCGCGCTGAGCAACATCCTCATCGTGATCTCCGCCCTGTTCGCGATCGTCTACCTCCGCCTCAACAGGAAGGCCGTCGATGACTGACGCAGCGTCCACCAACGACGTCCTCCGGACCCGCGCGGTGGTCACCCGCGGCACCCGGCGACCCGTCCGCCCCACGAGCGCGAAGCAGTGGGTGCTGTCCGGCGTCGGGATCCTGATCCTCGCCGTGATGCTGTTCCCCGTCTACTGGATGATCAACATCTCGCTGCAGCCGGCCGGTTCCGCGATCGAGGCCGCCTGGTTCCCGATCAACGCGCAGCTCGGCGGTTACGCGCAGGCCATCGCCGACCAGGGCGGCGCCCTGGTCACGAGCCTGGTGATCGCCCTGGGCAGCGTCGTCGTCAGCCTGCTCATCGCGACGCCGGCGTCGTACGCGCTCGCCCAGTTCAAGGTCAAGGGCATCAACGCGGTGCTGTTCGGCATCCTCATCTCGCAGATGATCCCGGGCATCGTCGTCGCGAACGCCCTGTACGCGGCGTACAACGACCTCGGCCTGCTGAACACCGTGCCGGGGCTGATCCTGGCCGACAGCACCGCGGGCGTGCCCTTCGCGATCCTGATCATGCGGGCGTTCATGCAGAACATCCCGCCGTCGATCATCGAGGCCGCCAAGGTCGACGGTGCCGGCAACTTCCGGGCCTTCCGCTCGGTCGTCGTGCCGATCAGCGCCAACGCCCTGATCACCGCCGGACTGTTCACGTTCCTGTTCACCTGGAGCGACTTCCTGTTCGCCCTGACCCTCACCACCACCGAGGACGTCCGGCCGATCACGCTCGGCATCTACAACTACATCGGCACCTTCACCGCCGACTGGTCGACCGTCATGGCCGCCGCGGTGATGGCCTCGATCCCCGCCATCGTGCTGCTGCTCGTGGCGCAGAAGTTCATCGCCGCCGGGGCCACCGGCGGCGCAGTCAAGTGACCGGGTCTCACCACCCCCGAAAGGCACACACCATGACCAGCACCCCGCTCCGCATCACCGTCTGGGGCGAGAACGTCCACGAACAGGTCGAGCAGCACGTCGCCGAGCGGTACCCCGACGGCATGCACGGCGCGATCGCGGACGGCATCCGCGAGCACCTGCCCGAGGCCGTCGTCCGGACCGCCACCATGCAGGAGCCCGAGCACGGCCTCACTGACGAGGTCCTCGCGAACACCGACGTCCTCACCTGGTGGGGGCACGCCGCACACCAGGACGTCGACGACGCCGTGGTCGACCGGGTGCACCGGCACGTGCTCTCCGGCATGGGGCTGCTCGTCCTGCACTCCGGCCACTGGTCGAAGATCTTCGGCAAGCTGATGGGCACCACGTGCACCCTCCGCTGGCGCAGCGAGCACGACCAGGAGCTCGTCTGGACCGTCAACCCGCAGCACCCGATCACCCGCGGGGTGCCGAACCCGATCGTCATCCCCGAGCAGGAGATGTACGGCGAGTACTTCGACGTCCCGACGCCCGACGAGCTCGTGTTCATCTCGGGCTTCACCGGCGGTGAGGTGTTCCGGAGCGGCATGACCTACCGTCGCGGCCTCGGGAAGATCTTCTACTTCTCCCCCGGTGACCAGGACTTCCCCGTCTACCACCACCCGGACGTCCGCCGCGTGATCGCGAACGGCGCCGAGTGGGCCCGGCCCGAGCGGGAGCGGGAGATCCCGACGCTCCGCCGCTACGACCTGGGCGAGTACTTCGACGGGCAGCACTACCGCGGTCCGTTCGACGACGCCGAGCCCGAGACCGCCGAGCCGGCGGCCGAGCGCGACGGGGCGCAGGCGTGAGCCCCCTCCGCGTCCTGCAGGTCGGCGCCGGCGGGATGGGGCGGGCCTGGCTCGCCACCGTCGCCGCCGACCCCGAGGTCGAGCTGGTCGGCATCGTCGACCTCGACCTCGACGCCGCCCGCGCCGGGGCCGAGCACGCCGGCGACCCGTCGATCCCGGTCGGCACGGACCTGACCGTGCTGGCCGCCGAGACCGGTGCCGAAGCCGTCCTCGACATCACCGTGCCGGTCGCGCACCACCCGGTCACGCTGCAGGCACTCCGGGCCGGGCTCCCCGTGCTCGGCGAGAAACCGGCCGCACAGACCGTCGCCGAGGCGCTGTCGCTCGCCGCCGCCGCCGAGGCCACCGGCAAGCTGTTCATGGTGTCGCAGTCCCGCCGCTACAACGACCAGCTCGTCGCGTTCCGGCAGCACGTCCGCGACCTCGGTGCCGTGGGCGGGCTGAGCACCCGGTTCGCGAAGGCGCCGCACTTCGGTGGTTTCCGTGAGGAGATGGACGACGTCCTGCTGCTCGACATGGCCATCCACGCCTTCGACTCCGCCCGGTACGTGCTCGAACGCGACCCGGTGTCGGTGTACTGCGAGTCGTGGAACCCGTCGTGGTCCTGGTACCGGGGTGACGCGGCCGCCGCAGCCGTCTTCACGTTCGAGGACGACGTTCGCTACGTCTACGACGGCTCGTGGTGCGCGCCGGGTGCCGAGACCTCGTGGAACGGCGACTGGCGTGCCTCCGGAGCGGCCGGCACGGCACTCTGGGACGGCGACCACGACCCCTCGAGCGACCTCGACGGCACCCCCGGTTCCCCTGCCGCTGCGCCGTCGGTCGGGCACGAGATCGCCGGGTCGCTGGCGTCCTTCGTCCGGGCGGTCCGCTCCGGCGAGGTGCCGGACGGCGAGGTGCACGGCAACGTGATGAGCCTCACGATGGTCGACGCGGCCATCACCTCGGCCCGCAGCGGGCGCCGGGTCGTCATCGACGAGGTGCTCGAACAGGCGCACCGGGACGCCCTGGCCGCCGAGCAGGACGACGCGATCCGCGACCGTCTGGCCGGGTGGGAGTCGGTCCGCGGCGCCCTGCGCGAGCGGCTGCCCGCTTCGTGAGCAGGAACGGTCGGGTCGCGCACCGCGACCCGACCGTTCCTGCTCACCATGTGCGGTACGACGCACCCCGAGCAGGCCTGGAGGCCCGTGGCGACGCCGCCACGGGCCTCCAGGCCTGCGTTCTGCGGCGATCCGGGCCCCACGCGCGCCCGGTGGGGACCCCGCCGGTTACGGTGTCCGGGTGCACGGACAACGGTCGTCGGACAGTGACACGGCGGCGGAGCCGGTCGTGCTCGTCGCGGCCGACCCGCGCCGGCGGACCGGCCGGACGCCCTGGCGGCTCGTCCTGGTCGGCGTCGTGCTCGCCGCGGTCGTCGGAGGCGCCGCGGTCGCGACCGCCGGCACCCTGGTGGCGCAGCGCATCGCGGAGTCGTTCGCCGTCCGTGACGCGACCAGCGACACCGCGGCGCTCGCACGCGTCGTGGTCGAACCCGCACTGCTCGACGCGGTCGCCGACCCGTCCCGGTCCGCCGTCGACCGGAACGCCGCACGGACGCGCCTTGACGACGCGGTGGCCGGTGAGCTGCGCGCCGGATCGGCGGTCCGGATGAAGCTCTGGGCGGCCGACGGCACGGTGCTCTGGTCGGACGAACGTCGACTGGTCGGCGAGCGCTTCCCGCTGTCCGACGAGGACCTGGAGGCGCTGGAGTCGGACCGCTCCGACGCCGAGGTGTCGGACCTGACCGAGCCGGAGAACCGCTACGAGCGCGGGCACGGGCCGCTGCTCGAGGCGTACCAGGCGGTGCACACGCCGTCCGGCGAGGCGCTGCTGTTCGAGGCGTACCAGCCGTACGACCAGGTGCTCGCGCGCGCCGCGGACCTGCGGCGGTCGTTCGCCGTCCTGGCGTTCGGCACGGTGGCCGTGGTGCTCGCGCTCCTGGTGCCGCTGCTGCTCGGGTTGCTGCTGCGGATCCGTTCCGGGCAGCGCCTGCGGGAGCGGCTGCTCGGTCGCGCGCTCGATGCCGAAGCCGCGGAACGCCGACGGATGGCCGCCGAACTGCACGACGGACCGGTGCAGGACGTCGCCGGACTCGCACTGTCCCTCGGTGCCGATCCAGCCACGCGCGACGCCGCCACCGTGCTCCGGGGTGCGGTGTCGTCGCTGCGGACCTCGATGGCGACGATCCGGCCGGCGGCTCCGACACCCGAGGGACTCGGCGCCGCCCTCGACGACGCCTGTGCCCGCGCGCGTGCAGCGGGGCTCGCGACCACCGTGCGGGTGCCGGCCGCCGTCGACGCGTCCCCCGCCGCGCTGCTCGCGGTCGTGCGCTTCGTCCGTGAGGCCGTCTGGAACGTCGTCAAGCACGCCGAAGCGACCCGGGTGGACGTCACGGTCACGCAGGCCGGCGGCTCGGTCCGGGTGGTCGTGCACGACGACGGGGCGGGCTTCGACCCCGCCGTGGTCGTCGAGGGCGGCCGCACCGGACACCTCGGCACGACCCTGCTGCGCGAGGTCGCCGAGGACACCGGCGGGTCCCTGCTGCTCCGGACCGCTCCGGGTGCCGGCACCACCTGGGACCTCGAGGTCCCCGTCGACGCGGAGGCCCTGCGGTGAGGGTCCTGCTGGTCGACGACCACGCGCTGGTCCGGAGCGGGCTGCGCGCGGTGCTGGGGACGACGGACGACTGCGAGGTCGTCGGCGAGGCAGCCACCGGCGAAGCAGCGGTGTCGCTCGTGCCGACGCTCCGGCCCGACGTCGTCGTGATGGACCTGTCGATGCCCGGTGCCGGCGGTGTGGAGGCGACCCGGCAGGTGCGGGCGCTCCTGCCGTCGGTCCGGGTCCTCGTCGTCACGACGTTCTCGGACGACCACCGTGTGCGGGCCGCGTTGGCAGCCGGCGCCACGGGCTACCTGCTCAAGGACGCCGCGCCCGACGACGTGGTCGCGGCGGTCCGTGCCGCAGCGCGCGACGAGACGCCGATCGACCCCCGGGTGGCCCGGGCGCTCCTGCCCGGAGCAGCCGCCGGAGCCGCCGCGGACCGGGGCCCGGAGCTCCCGCCCCGGGAACGGGACGTGCTCGTCCGCATCGCCCGGGGCATGTCGAACCGGCAGATCGGCACGGAGCTCGGCATCGCGGAGCGCACCGTGAAGGTGCACGTCGGGTCGCTGTTCCGGCGGATCGGTGTCGCGGACCGCACGAGCGCCGCCCTGTGGGCGCGCGACCACGGCTGGTGACCGTGCCCTGCTGACGCTGCTGACCGGGTACTAGTACCAAGGTCCGATGGTGCGGAGCCGGGCTGGCGGCGACGATCGTCGTACCGGCCAGACAGGCCCACCAGGAGGCACCCATGCACACCCAGCGCTCACGCAGGATCGGCAGCGGCATCGTCGCCGCGATCGCCCTCGGCACCGTCGCCGCCGCTGCCCTCGTCGGGGTCTCCCCCGCGAACGCGTCCGGCAAGACCTCGACCGGTGGCGACTACGCCGTCACCGTGAACGGGGTCACGACGAACCCCGCCCAGGGCAAGGAACTCAAGGTGCGCGACACCGCGGTCGCCGGCACGATCGCGGTGCGCGGCAAGCACAACGGCTTCGACATCCGGATCGCCGACCTCGGCGTGTACGACTACACGCTGACCGGCGCTGCCGACACCCAGCGGATGGTGACGAAGCCGACCGTGGTGTTCGCGTCGAAGGTCCCGTCGCTCACCGCCGCGCAGCTCGCCAGCACGAAGCTCTCGTCGCTCGAGGTCAAGGACGACACCCTCGTCGCGATCTTCTCGACGGGGGCCGGGAAGCTCAAGGTCCAGGCGAAGGACGGCGCCCAGGGCGGCATCTTCCAGATGGAGACCGAGTTCGCCGGGCCGGTGACGTTCACCCACACCCTCGGGGCGGGCCTGTTCTACTTCACGAACCCGTACACGGGCAAGATCAACTTCGGCGACGGCACGGCCGCGGTGTCCGCGGGCAGCGGTGCCCACCAGATGCTCCTCGGCAAGGACAGCCCGCAGGTCGCCACGAAGACCTCGCAGACCACGACCACCACCACGTGGACGGTCCAGCCCGGCGGGCGTCTGGGCGGAGTGCTCGGCGAGGACGCCGTCGAACTGTCGCAGGGTGCGACGAACTGCACCAGCGACTGCCAGGCGCAGAACCAGATCCGCGGGTCGCTCCCGGTCCCGCCGGACCCCGTGGACCCGACGCCGCTGGGCGTCACGCGGATCGCGTGAGCGCATGACGGACAGGAGGCCCGTGGCGACGCCGCCACGGGCCTCCTGTCCGTCCGTGCGCACGATCAGCGCGGGATGACGGAGAACAGGAACTTCTTGCGGACCATGTACCAGGCCAGCAGGATCAGCGCCGTGTGCACCACGAACCCGATCCAGAAGTCCCCCCACGGCACACCGGGGATCGACGCGATCGCCAGGGCGAAGAACACCTGCCAGACGAACACGTACAGGCTCGCCTGCCCGAGCGGGATCCAGAGCCAGCCGATGGCGGCGGCGATGGGCTTCCAGAACACCGTGAGGATCGCGTAGGACACGACCGCGAAGAACGCGATGTCCACCAGACGGCCCCACTGCAGGTCCACCCGCTGGTACGCCGTGTTGTACAGGGACTCGTACATCGTCGCCGGGAACGGCACCGGGGTGAACCCGAAGTGGTCGCCGGCCCACACGTAGACCAGGAACGCCGCGTACCCGCCGACGGCGACGCCGACCAGGACCTTGCCGAGACGCCCGGTGAGCGCGCCGACGATCTGCCGCCGGTAGTACCCGAGCACGAGCCCGTGGGTGAACACCACCTGCCAGGTGAACAGGGGGAACACCGCCTCGAACTGGGAGTTCAGCGGACGGAAGTCGGGGTTGAGCGCCTGGAACACGTACAGCGCCCAGCTGGCGGCGAGGAGCGCCCACCAGAACCCGCGGCGGATCACCCAGATGAACACCGGGATGAACAGGCTCAGCACCACGAACAGGCCCATGATGTTGAACGGCCACGGCCCCATCTCGAGCAGCAGGAACTGCCGGATCGCGTACCAGGGCGGCGGGTAGGCGAGCAGCTGCATCGCGTTCGGGTACAGGTCGTAGACCCGGCCCTCGGCGTCGACACCGCCGGTGCCCGTGCCGCGGTCGGTGAACGTGGTGATGGCGTCGGTGTTCAGGAACGGGACGAAGCTCAGCGCGAAGACCACCAGGATCACCACGAGCGTGACGACGTACTGCTTGCGCGCGCGCTTCCACGCCCCGACGGCCGCCGCCCACTCGCCGAACTTCTTCACGGCGAACGGGTACGTCATGCCGAGGACCATGCCGGACAGGAACACGAACATCTCGGCGCCGGTGATCGCACCGACGGCGTGCAGCGTGAGGTACGAGTACGGCCCGCCGATCTCGATGTGGGTGATCACCACGGCGAGGATGATGAACCCGCGGAACAGGTCGAGCCGCAGGTCACGGCCGGGCTTGCCGTCGTCGGGGTAGCGCCAGCTCGGCAGGAGCCGGCCGAACACCCCGCTCAGCAGGAACACGATCGCCAGGCCGGCGGCCAGCCAGACGATCCACGCCATCTGCTCGCCGCCGGTCTCGTACTCCTGGGAGATCGCGGCGTTGCCCTGCTGCACGGTCACGCGGTCGGTGACCGGACCGAACGCGAAGTCCCCGGACCGCTCGAGGTCGGCGCGGAAGGACTCCGCGACGTCCGGGTCCGCGGTGAGTCGCCAGTCGGCCACGCGGTTGCCGGCCTCGGGCTCGCGTCGCTCGGCCTCGAGCACGGTCATGCCCCGGATCAGCGGACGCTCCTGCACCGCGGCGAGCACTTGCCGCCACCAGCTCCGCTTGACCTGGAGCTCGGCGTCGCCCTGCAGCTCGCGGTTGTACAGGGCACCGGTGTCGAGGAGCATCGGGCGGTCGTCGGCGGCCGCGAACCGGTCGTAGAACGTGCCCGACTGGGGTTGGTCGTACCCCCAGTCCTCGTCGAACCGGGACTCGACCTCACCGCTGCGGGTGAGCGGCACGGCGCGACCGGCGGCTTCGGTCGGGTCGCCCTTGCCGTACGAGAACATCGAGAGCCCGACCCAGTCGACCGCTTCCGCCCCCGGCCAGTACGGCCCGTACGGGTCGTCGGCGCCGGTGAGCTGTCCGTCGCCGTTCGTGTCCGCCTTCGCGACGTCGACCGGGGACAGGTTCCGCAGTCGCCCGGCGGACTCGCCGAACGGGTAACCGGCACCGTACCCGGGCGACCACACCATGAGCGCGTCCGACGTGCCCGCGTGCACGGTCGTGCCGAGCGCCCGGAACGCCCGGACGAACTCCGTCGGTTGCTGGCCCCAGCGGACCCACGTGCCGTTCATCTGCGGTGCGAACCGGACGAGCACCTGGGTGTCGTACTGGTCGTGCAGGTCCTCGAACACCGTGTTGACGGCGCGGGTGTCCGCGGTGTCGAGCGACCGCAGTTCACGGTCGGGTTCGAGGCTCACGACGAGCACCGCCCCCTGGGTCGCCGCCGCACGCGCCGAGCGGAGGAGTTCCTGCTTCGCCGTGCGGTCGAGCGGGTAGTCGACGGAGACCCCGTACATCGACGGCGTCGCGCCGAGCCGCCCCTCGTACCCCTCGGGCGAATCGCTGGCCCAGTCGAGGTCGGGGCCGAACCACGTCGACCCCTCGGCCGGCTGCACGGCGGCCGCCGCGTGCACGGACGCAGCCGACGCCGGCAGCGCACCACCGAGCAGGAGCGTGGCGATCGTGACGAGGAGGGCGACCGCGCGGGCCACCGGCTGCTTCACCGGTCGCACGCAAGTGTCCAGACGTTGTGGCCGGGCTCGTGCCGGTGCTCCAACCGGTCGAGCGCCGCGATGGCGAGGGCGAGACCGCGCCCGCTCTCCTGTTCGACGTCGGCCATGGTGACGGCACTCAGGTCGATGTCGACGGGCATCCCGTTGTCGGTCAGCACCGCGGTCAGAGCCTGGTCGGTGGCCTCGAGGCGCACGGAGTACCGGCGCCCGGTCCCCCGGTCGGCGCGGACGGTGTGCTCGACGATGTTCGCGGCGACCTCGGCCAGGGCGGTCTCGAGTGCGAAGCGGAGCCGCACGTCGTCGATGCCCAGACCGTCCCACCATGCGGCGAAGCGGTCCTGCACCTCGTCGAGGGAGTCGGGCGTCGCGGCGACCTCGAACGTGGTCTCGGTGCTCACAGGGGTCCTCCGGCGGTGCTCGACTCGTGTTCGGACTGGGCTGGGGTGGCCGGGCCGCGGTACCGGACGGCCCGGATCACGATGCTGAAGATGAACAGGTCGAAGACGACCCACGCGGTGTTCACGAGCGGCGCGATCCCCTCGGCCTGGCCGGTCAGGTAGCGGATGCCGATCATGACCAGCGCGGCCACCAGGGCCCCCATCGCGTACAGCTGCGGCTTGACCAGGTCCCACCGCGGCTTCTGCTCGGTCTCGTCGCGCACCTTCGGGGTGACGCGGAACCCGAGCGGCTTGCCCCGGTAGACGTTCTGGAACGCGCTGGTCACCGACTCGATCCAGACCGGGAAGAGTGCGAGCGAGTACTGCTGCCCACGCCAGGTCGGTCTGCCGGCGGCCACCACCCAGAACAGCAGCTGGTTGAACACCAGGAACGGGATGAGCCGCGCGAAGAAGTCGACGCTGTAGGCCTGCACCGGGATGACCCCGAACGACAGGCAGAGCACCGGGGCGGCGATGTAGACGATCGCGGCGAACCCGGACAGGTAGCTCCACATCGTCGAGAAGTACATGAGCCGCTGCCCCCACGACAGCCCCTTCTGCACCAGGGGGTTCTCGCGGAAGAACACCTGCATGGTGCCCTGCGCCCAGCGGAGTCGCTGCACGAGCATCGTCGGCAGGTCCTCGGGGGCCAGGCCCTTCGCCAGGATCTCGTCGTGGTACGCCGACTTCCAGCCGAGGCCGTGCAGGCGCATCGCGGTGGCCATGTCCTCGGTCACCGAGATCGTCGCCAGCGGCATGATCGGCTGCGCCTCGTCGTCACGGTTCACGTCGAGGGCACGGGCGAGCACCGCGATGGACTCGATGGCGGCGACCGGTGAGGCCTCACGCCGGCCGAGCACGTCGAGGGCGGCGTCGTCGAGACCCGCGAAGGTGTTGGCGTCGGTGGACATCGCCGCGAGCTCCTGCAGGTCGTTCCGCACGGACTCGAGGTCGGCGGCGGCGAACCGGAACGCGATGGCGTCGATCCCCCGCTGGAACGCGTACGTCACGTCGCCGAGCGGCTCACCGGCGCGCACCTGCTCGCGCGCCTGGTCCACCACGGCCTCGGCGTCGTCGAGGGCAGCGAGCACGCGCGGGTCGGTCTCGGTCTCGCGGGAGCGGGCGAGGAGCTTGCGCGAGGTGGCGAGGGTGCGCTGCACGGACGCCTCGACCTCGGCCACGTAGCGCGAGATGCCGAGCTGCATGAGCGCTTCGCGCCGAAGGATGGCGTTCGACCCGCAGAAGAACGCGGCGTTCCAGCCGTCCTTCGACTGCTGGATCGGACCGTAGAACAGCGGCGCCTGGCTGCCGAGGGGGTCGTCGTCCGGCACGTTCTCGAACCACTGCGGGGTCTGCACGAGCGCCATCCGCGGGTCCTTGAAGTACCCGAGGGTGCGGTCGAGGATCGCCGGGTCGGGCACCTGGTCGGCGTCGAGGATGAGCAGGAACTCGCCCTGCGTCGCGAGCAGGGCGTTGTTGAGGTTGCCGGCCTTGGCGTGCCGGGGCCGGTCCACCCAGTCGGCGCCGCGCGTGATGACGCCGATGCCGAGCGCCTCGGCCGCCGCACGCATCTCGGGTCGGTTGCCGTCGTCGAGGATCCAGGTGGTGTGCGGGTGCGTGATCGCCTTCGCCGCGCGGGCGGTGCGCTCGACCAGGTCGATCGGCTCGTTGTAGGTCGTGATGAAGACGTCGACGGTGACGTCGGTGGACGGCTTCGCCGGTGGTTCGCCGCGCTCCCGGAGCCGCCAGGCCCCGAGGGCGAAGAGCAGCGAGTCGATGACGCTGTAGGTCTCGGCGAGGATCAGCGGCACCGCGATCCACCACGAGTGCCAGTTCACCGAGGCCGCCCAGCGCCACACGATGTAGTTGACACCGGCGAGGGAGGCCAGGAGCGCCACCGTCCGCACGGTCACCAGGCGTCGGCGGGCGGTGCCGGTGGTCAGGCGGCGGCGGTCCTGTCGGCTGACGTCGAGCGCGGTCACCGGGTCTCCCCGTCCGCGGCGTCGCCGGACGTGCTGCGTCGCAAGCGTTCCTCCTGATCCGCGCGCGGGCCCCGGCCGCGTCGCACGCCCGAGTGTGGTTCCGTCCGGCAGCTGACCCGGAGGGCACCGTGCCGGTCGTCCGCTCCGGTCATCGGGCACGACCTCGGCGTGACGACCTGTCTACCGCACGTGCGGGTGCTCTGTCAGGCAGCGCACCCGATCTGGGGACAGCACCCGCGTCAGAACGTGGCGGTGAACCCCAGGTCATCCGCCAGACGCACGATGACCTGGTCGAAGTAGGCGGCCGGGTCGGACACAGAACCGACGAAGTGCCCGAAGAGCTCGAACGAGATCGTCCCGAACACCGTCGTCCAGGCCATCAGGGTGCGGACCAGGACCTCGTCGGGCAGGGTGATGCCGAACGAGCGCAGGGTGGCGACCCCGTCCGCGACGGCGGGACCGGCCGCCCCGGGAGCCGCCGGAGGAGCGGTGGGTGATCCGGGCCTCCCGGCCGCCGCCGGCGTCGACGTGACGGACGAGCCCGGCGTGACGGACGAGCCCGACGCACCAGGCGCACCGGACCCGACGGCGTCCGCGACCACCCGCACCAGCGCCAGCGTCGTCCGCGTCGCGGGCACGACGGTCTCCCGCGGCGCCGCGTAGCCGGGCACGGGCGAACCGAACAGCAGCGCGAAGTCCCCCGGGTGCGCGATGGACCAGTCCCGGATCACCCGGCACATCGCCACCCAGCGCGCACCGGGAGCCGGTCCGGCTGCGGCGCCGGCGGCCTCGACCGCGGCGCCGAGCTCGTCGTAGTCGGTGATGAGCAGGGCCGTCAGCAGGTCGTCGCGGCTCGGGAAGTACCGGTACACGGCCGACGAGACCATCCCGACGTCACGGGCGACGGCACGCAGGCTGAGTGCGGCAGGACCCTCGCCGGTCAGGCGGGTGCGCGCTGCGGCCAGGATCTCCGCGGTGACCGTCTGCCGTGCGAGTGCTCGGGCGGTGGGTGCCATCCGACGATCCTGGCACGGGAGAGCAGCGCCCACAAAGGAGAGCACTGCTCTTGCTTTCGCGTCGAAGAGCCGTCATGCTCATTTCCGAGAGCGGTGCTCTCGCAACCAGGAAGCAGGAGACCATGACCCACCACCTCGTCGTCGGTGCCGGCCCCGTCGGCCGGCACGTCGCAGAACTGTTGACCATCCGGGGCGACCGCGTCACCGTCGTCTCCCGCTCCGGTCGCAGCTCGGGCATCGCCGGGGTCGAGCACGTCGCGCTCGACGCCTCCGATGCCGATGCCCTCTCCCGCGCCGCCGAGGGAGCAGCCGTCCTCCACAACTGCGCGAACCCCGGCGACTACACGCAGTGGGAGCGCACCTGGCCCCCGCTCGCCGCAGCACTGCTCACCGCGGCCGAACGCACCGGGGCGATCTACGCCATCACCGGGAACCTGTACCCGTACGGCCCGGTCGACGGGCCGATGCACGAGGGACTGCCGGACGCTGCCACCGACCACAAGGGGGTGCTCCGCGCCACCCTGTGGGCCGATGCCCTCGCCGCGCACGACGCCGGCCGCGTCCGGGTCGTCGAGGTCCGCGCCTCGGACTACCTCGGCCCCGGGATCGGCGCGAACGGGCACGTCACACGCGTGCTGCCGGCGGCGCTGCGGGGACGGACGGTGTCGATGGTCGGTCGCACGGACCTGCCGCACACCTTCACCGACGTGTTCGACGTCGCCCGGACCCTCGTCGCCGCTGCCGAGGACCAGGGCGCACACGGTCGCACGTGGATGGTGCCGAGCAACGCCCCGCGGACGCAGCGCCAGGCCCTCACCGACGTCCTCGCGGCGGCGGGGAAGCCCGCGGTGCCGGTACGCCGGATGCCCGCGGCCCTGTTCCGCGTCGGCGGGCTCGTGTCGCCGATGATGCGCGAGCTGGCCGACCTGACCTACCAGTGGACCGCGCCGTACGTGGTCGACGACCGCGAGAGCCGGGCACGCTTCGGCATCGAACCGACCCCGTGGGACGAGGTCTGCCGCCGCACGGCCGCCGGCGCGGCCTGAACCACCGCCGCCGGCATCGCCGCCGGCCGTCGGCACCGCCCGAACAACCGCAGCCGCCGCCCGACGCAGCCCGAACAACCGCCGCCGCCCGCCGGCGCACACGGAAGGGGGACAGGACGCGCCGTTGCGCCCTGTCCCCCTTCCGCCTCGCACCGCCGGTCAGATCACCAGCAGCCTCGAGTACTGCGCCGCGTCGAGCTGCTGGGCAGCTCCACCCGCGGCGGGGACCTTCCACAGCCCGGCCGAGGGGCCGCTGTCGATGGACACGAACACGTCCCCGTCGGCGGAGGCGGCACCCAGGTGCTCGCCACGCGACCCGGCGGTCAGCCCGGTCACCGGCACGGTGGACGTGCCACCGCTGCCGACCACGAGCTTGTCCGGGATGCCGCGGTCGATCTTGCAACCGGTCGGGCTGGTCGGGTACTCCGCCGGGGCGGGGCAGAACTCCGCCGACTGCAGGAGCGAGAAGCCGTCCGCGTTCGCGGCAGCGTACTCGAACGCGTTCCGCGGTTCGATCTTCGTCAGTTCGGTCGCCCCGGGCTTCAGCTGGTACCAGGTCCACGCCCCGGCGGCACCGGGCGAGCGGATGTCGACGTAGACGTTGCCCTGGGAGTCCGCGAGCACGCCGGCGGGGTAGCCGACGGTCGACCCGCCCGGGCCGGTGAACGTGCGGGGGACGATGCCGGTGCCCTTGACGTACGGCCGGCTGACCGTTCCGCCGAGCACGACGACCTTGCCGTCCGGGGTGACCGTCCAGAAACGCTCATCGCTCCCGACGGCCTTGCCCCCCAGGTCCAGCACGACCTTCGGGGTCGAGGTGCCGGCGGACAGCTTCTGCACCGCGCCGGTCACCGAGTCCACCCAGTACAGGTTGCCCTCGGCGTCGGAGCGCAGGTCCGGGGTCAGGTGCAGGCCGGACGCGATGATCGAGATCCCGCTGCCGTCGGCCGGGTCCCGCAGGATCGCGGTGCCGTCCGCCGACGGGGTGAACACGTCACCGTCGGCGTTCGCGGCGAAGCCTTCGCCGTGCGTCGCGACGACGGTCTTCGCACCGCTGCCGGAGTCCGCGAACCGCACGACGGCACCGTTGCCGTCGAGGGCGAACAGCGACTGCGTCGTCTCCGGCTCGGGCGCCGGCGGTGACGTCCAGCGCAGCGTGACCGTGCGACCGGTACCCCGGTGGCCGAGGGCACGCACCGAGAAGCGGTAGGTGGTCGCGGGCGAGAGCTCGTCGAAGCGGTCGGAGCGGGCGCGCGGGAGGAGTCGGTGGACCTGGTGGTCGTGCCGGTTCGCGACGGCGTCGACGTCGACCTTCCAGCCGGTCACCTTGGCGCCACGGTCCGGGCCGCGCCACGTCAGCGTGGCACTGTCCGCGTCGCCGGTGACGCGGACCGCGGTCGGTGCTCCCGGCACCGACGGAGAGGTGTGCGCCGTCGCCGGCACCGCACCTCCGAAGACGAGCGCCGCGGCGGCGACCGCGGTGATGAGTGCTCGGTACACGATGGTTCCCCTGCCTTCTCCGCGGCTCCCTGCGTCACGGCTCCGGTCATCACAGCACCGTGCGGACTCCAGGGGAACGCCTGCGGGCGGGATCTGCGGTTCCCCGCACCGCAAGATGCGAAGGGCCCGTACCGGCAGACGCCGTCGTGTTCCCGAGACACCGCCGAATCCGACGGCGTCTCGCCGACTCGGCGGCGTGGAACAGACACGACGGCGCCTCGCCGACTCGGCGGCGTGGAACCGACACGACGGCGTCTCGCGGGCCCGGGACCCGCACCGACGACGGACGGGAGGCCCGGTGCCAGCTGGCACCGGGCCTCCCGTCAGGAGGGGGTCGCGTCTCGGACGCGGCGCGTCTCAGTAGCGCGGCTTGCGCTCCGGACGGTCGTCGCGGTCGTCGCGGCGGCCACCGCCACGGCGGTCCGCACGGATCTCGATGAGCTTGCCGCTGATCCGGGTGTCGGTCAGGCGGTCGAGCACACCGGGGTCCATGTCGGCCGGCAGTTCGACGATCGAGAAGTCCGGACGGATCTGGATCGCACCGAAGTCGTCGCGACGCAGGCCACCCTCGTTGGCCAGGGCACCGACGATCTGGCGCGGCTCGACGCGGTGACGACGGCCGACCTCGATGCGGTACGGGGACATCGGCTGCGAACGGCGCGGGCCACGGTCGCCGCGGTCACCACGGTCGCGGTCGCCACCACGGTCGCCGCGGTCGTTGCGGCCGCCACGGTCGTCGCGGGCACCACGCTCGTCGCGCTCGCTGCGGCGGGCGTCGCGCTCCATCTGGCTGCGGAGGGCGTCGTCGGCTGCGGTGAGGAGCAGCGGCGAGTCGCCCTGCGCCACGACGGCCAGGGCAGCGGCGACGTCGTCCGAGGGGACGTCGTGGTGCTCGACGTAGTGCGCGATGACGTCGCGGAAGGCGGCGATCCGGCCCTGGTCCTCGAGCGCCGCGGTGATGGCGTCGTCGAAGCGGGTCAGGCGCGTCTCGTTGACGTCGTCGATGGTCGGCAGCTGCATCTGCGTGAGCGGCTGCTTGGTGTGGCGCTCGATCGCGGACAGCAGGCGACGCTCACGCGGGGTGACGAAGCTGATCGAGTCGCCCGAGCGGCCGGCGCGACCGGTCCGGCCGATGCGGTGCACGTAGGACTCGATGTCGACCGGGATGTCGAAGTTCACGACGTGCGTGATGCGGTCGACGTCGAGGCCACGGGCGGCGACGTCGGTGGCGACCAGGATGTCGAGCTTGCCCGACTTCAGCTGGTTGACCGTGCGCTCGCGCTGGGCCTGGGCGACGTCACCACTGATGGCGGCGGCGGCGTACCCGCGGGCACGGAGCTTCTCGGCCAGGGTCTCGGTCTCGCTCTTGGTGCGGACGAAGATGATCATGCCCTCGAAGTCCTCGACCTCGAGGATGCGGGTGAGCGCGTCGACCTTCTGCGGGTACGAGACCATCAGGTAGCGCTGCGTGATGTTCGCGGCGGTCTTCGTCTTGGTCTTGACGGTGATCTCGGCCGGGTCGGTCAGGTACTGCTGCGAGATGCGGCGGATCTGCGCGGGCATGGTGGCCGAGAAGAGCGCGACCTGCTTGTCGTCCGGGGTGTCGGCGAGGATCGTCTCGACGTCCTCGGCGAAGCCCATCTTGAGCATCTCGTCGGCCTCGTCGAGCACCAGGTACTTCAGCTCGGACAGGTCGAGCGTGCCCTTCGCCAGGTGGTCCATGATGCGACCGGGGGTGCCGACGATCACGTCGACGCCGCGGCGCAGGGCGGAGAGCTGCACGCCGTAGGCCTGGCCGCCGTAGACGGGCAGGACGTGGACGTTCTTCATGTGGGACGCGAACTGCTCGAACGCCTCGCACACCTGCAGGGCGAGCTCGCGCGTCGGGGACAGCACGAGCGCCTGCGGCTTCTTGCTGCCGGACTCCATGCGGGACAGGATCGGCAGCGCGAAGGCCGCGGTCTTGCCGGTACCGGTCTGCGCCAGGCCGACGACGTCGCGCCCGGCGAGGAGCGTGGGGATGGTGGCTTCCTGGATGGCGGAAGGGGTCTCGTAACCGATGTCCTTGACGGCCTTGAGCACAGCGTCGCTCAGGCCGAGATCGGCGAACGTCACCACGGGCCCGTCGTCGAGGGTCTCAGTGGTGGGGGTGGTGTCCGTGCTCATACCACCAACGGTATCTCGAATGCGCGCTCCGCAGGGACGGGAGGCCCGTGGCGACGCCGCCACGGGCCTCCCGTCCGCCCCGTCGGTCGCGTCAGGAGCGCGTGGTGCCGATCCCCAGGACCGCGTCCGCCCGGTCGTTCAGTCGCGTCAGCATCTCGGCGAGCGAGCGCAGCTCGTCGGAGGCGAACTCCTCCGTCAGGTCGTCGAACACCTCGGCGCCGGCGGCGTCCAGCTCGTCGAGCAGTCGTCGGCCGGCGGGGGCGAGCGTGACGAGCGTGGCGCGGCCGTCCGCGGGGTCCGGCGACCCGATCAGGTGCTCGGCCTCGATCAGCGAGGCGACCCGGCGGCTGATCACCGGGCGCGACAACCCCGTCGCGTCGGCGATCGCGGTCGCCCGGACCGGCCCGTGCCCGGCGACGGCACGCAGGATCACGCGGGCCGTCGGGTCGAGGCCGCCCCGCGACTCGATGAGCGAGGAGCGCAGGGTCTGCCGGACCCACAGCCGGTCGAGCTGGGATCGCAGGAGTCGCTCGGCGGCACGCCGGTCGTCGGTCACGGGCTCAGCGTAGCGGGCACATTTAGTTGCTTGCCGGAAGCAACAGATGTATCGTTGCGCGGTCTGCAAAGTTTCACAGCCAGAAAAAGGAGTTCGATGACCGCCACCGCACCCGTCCCGGTGCAGCACGGTCGGCACACCGCCGAGGCCCCCGCGGCCTCCGGAGGCGCCGGCCAGCAGCCGCTGATGACCCACCGTCAGATCCTCCTGGTGATCTACGGCCTGATGGCGGGCATGTTCCTGTCCTCGCTCGGCCAGACGGTGTTCGGCACGGCGATCCGCACGATCGGCGACGACCTGCACGGGCTCGACCAGCAGGCCTGGGTGACGACCGCGTACCTCATCACCTCGACGATCGCGACGCCGATCTACGGCAAGCTCTCCGACATCTTCGGCCGCCGTCCGCTGTACATCTTCGGCATCGTCGTCTTCATCCTCGGCGCCGTCCTGTCGTCGATGTCGACCTCGATGCTCATGCTCGCCGCCTTCCGCGCGGTGCAGGGCATCGGTGCCGGCGCGCTGATGTCGCTGCCGCTCGCGATCATGGGCGACATCCTCGCCCCGCGTGAGCGTGCCAAGTACCAGGGGTACTTCCTCGCCGTGTTCGGCATCTCGTCCGTGATCGGCCCGCTCATCGGCGGTCTGCTCGCCGGTTCCTCCGAGATCCTGTGGATCACGGGCTGGCGCTGGGTGCTCCTGATCAACGTGCCGATCGGTGTCGCGGCGCTCCTCATGGTCATCGTGTTCCTGCACCTGCCGAAGGTGCACGGCGCCGGCGACGCGAAGCCGAAGGTCGACTGGTGGGGCGCGACCGCCGTCATCGTCACCCTCGTGCCGCTCCTGCTCGTCGCCGAACAGGGCCGCATCTGGGGCTGGGGCTCCCCCGCCGCCATCGCCTGCTACGTCGTCGGTGTCGTCGGCCTGATCGGCCTGCTGCTCATCGAGTCGAAGATGGGCGACGCGGCGATCATCCCGCTCAAGCTGTTCCGCTCGGGCACGTTCTCGATGGCGACCGTCATCGGGTTCCTGGTCGGCTTCGCGATGTTCGGCGCGATGCTCACCATCCCGCTCTACCTGCAGATCGTCGTCGGACTGACCCCGACCGAGTCCGGCTTCGCGACGCTGCCGCTCGTCGGTGGTCTGATGATCGCTTCGATCACCTCGGGGCAGATCGTCGCCCGCGTCGGCCGGTACCGGATCTTCCCGGTCATCGGCACCGCGCTCGTCTCCGCCGGCTACGTCGTCCTGACGTTCATGTCGATCGACAAGCCGCTCTGGTTCCTGATGATCGGCATGTTCCTCATCGGTCTCGGTCTCGGCTCGGTCATGCAGTCGCTGACCCTGGCGTCGCAGGGCTCCGTCGAGGCCCGTGACATGGGCGTCGCCACGTCGTCCGCCACGTTCTTCCGCCAGATCGGTGGCACGCTCGGCACCGCCGTGCTGCTCTCCATCCTGTTCTCGGTGATGCCGGCGAACATCCTGACCGCGACCGCGAACCAGAAGGACCTCGGTCCGGCGCTCGACGCCGCGCTCAACCCGACCGTCGCCAGCGCGAAGGCGAACCAGGGCGCCATGGACAAGATCTGGACGCCCGTCGTCACCCCGCTGACGAAGACCGTGCAGTCGCAGCTCGACGCCGCCTCGGCGAAGGCGAAGCAGGCCGCCGACGCCGCGGTCACCGAGCAGGTCACCGCGGCGGTGCAGCAGCAGGTCACCGCCGGTGCCGTGCCCGCCGCAGCAGCGCAGACCGTCATCGACCAGCAGGTCGCCGCGGCCACGCCGGCCGCCGAACAGTCCGCACTCGAGCAGGTCGCCGAACAGGCGCACGCCAGCGTGCAGGACGGCACCGTGTCCGTCGACTGGGCGGACGCCGACCAGCGCTCCTACTGGGTCGACGAGCTCACCCCGGAGCTGGCGAAGAAGATCGACGACGGCAACACCACGAGCGACAGCGCCACCAGCACGAACGACACCTCGTTCCTGACCGGTGCGGACAGCCGCCTGACCCGGCCGTTCATGGCGGGCTTCAACGCCTCGTCCGTGACCATCTACTGGGTCGGTCTCGGCGTCATCCTGCTCGCGTTCGTGCTGACCTGGTTCTTCCGGGTGCCGCCGCTGCGCCAGCGGTCCGCCCTGCAGGAGCAGGCCGACATGTCCGCCGAAGCACAGCTCGAGGCCGAGGCGGGCGCCGCCGCAGCCGAGGCCGGCTCGTTCACCGGCCCGATGACCGGATCCGTGCCGACCGGGTCCGTGCCGACCGGATCCACGCCGACGCACCGTCGGTGACCGACCGGGGCGTCCGTCCGTGCCCCCTTTCCGGGCGGGCGCCCCTCCCACACACACCAACCCAGCAGGAGTCCACGTGATCACCACCCCGGCAGCGGCTGCGGCAACGGAGCCGTGCACGCTGCGTGAACGGAAGAAGCAGCAGACCCGGCAGGCACTGCACGACGCAGCGCTCACGCTGGTGTCCGCGCACGGACTCGACGGCGTCACGGTCGAGCAGATCTGCGCCGACGCCGACGTCTCCCCCCGCACCTTCTTCAACTACTTCTCGTCGAAGGCGCACGCCGCGCTCGGGCTCGACTCCGTCGAGGTCCCGGAGCGCTCAGCGGCCTGGTTCGCCGAGGCCGACGGTGCCCTGGTCGACGACCTGTGCGCCCTGGTCGCGGCCACCGTCCCGCTCTCGCAGGACCGCCGCCGGATGAAGGAGCTGCTCGTGCTGCGGCCGGAGATGTCCTCGATGGTGATGCAGTGGATGGCCGAGTCGCGCCAGTCCCTGCTCAGCGTCGTCGGCACCCGCACGGACGCGCAGACCGCCCGCACCGCGGTGACCCTGGTGATGTCGGCGCTCAGCGAGGTGGCGCACCGCGAGACCGTGCGGAGCAACGACGAGCTCGCGGATCGGCTCCGCGCCGTCGTGCGGGAGATGGCGGCGCTCGTCTCCTGAGCCGCCGGCCGTCGGCTCGCCGTGTCGAATCGGGCGTACCGGGTCGAATCGGGCGTACCGGGCAGGAACTTCCTGCCCGGTACGCCCGATTCCGCTTTCCAGCGCACGTGCGCTGGGAAGGAACCACGCGTCGTCGACGTGGCCGGAGGCGGACGGGAGGCCCGTGGCGGTGTCGCCACGGGCCTCCCGTCCGTCAGGTGGCCGGGTGGCGATCACGCCGTCGTGTCTGCCCGACGCCGCGAAGTCGTCGAGACGCCCCCGTTTCCGGAGGCGTCTCGACGTGACGACGGCGTCTCGTGCCGCAGCAACGGGTCAGACGACGGACCAGCCACCGTCGCTCGGCAGCACCGCGCCGTTGACGTTCGCCGAGTCGTCGCTCAGCAGCCAGGTGATGGCGGCGGCGAGCTGCTCGGGCTGGGCGACCGGCGGGATGGTGGTCTGCATGATCGGACCGACCCGGCCGGCCGCGTACTCGCTGCGCATCGGCGCCTCGATGTTCGTGGCGACCGCACCCGGCGCCACCGCGTTCGCCCGGATGCCCTGCGGCCCGTGGAAGAACGCGACGCTCTTGGTGTACCCGGCGATGGCGTGCTTCGACGAGGTGTAGGCAGCCCCGGCGGCCGAGGCCTTCAACGCGGCCTCGGACGCGACGTTCACGACCGACCCCTTGCCGGCGGCGATCATCAGCGGCAGCACGGCGCGGGTCAGGCGCATCGGGCCCGTGACGTTGACGCTGAAGACACGCTCCCAGGTGCCGTCGTCGACCTCGTCCGGCGGCAGGAACGCGTCCATGATGCCGGCGACGTTGGCGAGCCCGTCCACTCGGTCGCCGGCGGCGGCGATGAGTGCGTCGATGGTCTCGCTCGCGGCGACGTCACCGACGACGGTCTCCACGGCGAAGCCCTCGAGCTCCGTGCGGAGTGCGTCGAGCCGCTCGGCCACGACGTCGGTCGCGATGACGCGGCCACCCTCGTTCGCGATGCGCGTCGCCGTGGCGCGTCCGATGCCGGAACCCGCTCCGGTGACGATGATGGTCCTGCCGGTGAACCGTCCGGCGGTGGTGTCGGTCATGTGGTCTCCTCGATGCGGGGCGCTCGCTGCGCCACACCCGGTTATAGCACTCAGTGCCGAAAGGTCTCCATGAGCTCGACGAACGACCGTCCGACGGGGCGCCCACGCACCATCGACCCCGACGCCGTGTCCCTCGTCGCACTCCGGCTGTTCGACGACCAGGGCTTCGACGCGGTGTCGATGGACGACGTCGCCGCGGCGGCCGGGGTCAGTCGCCGATCGCTCTTCCGGCTGTTCCCGAACAAGGCGGCGCTGGTGTGGGGCGGTCTCGACGAGTTCGCCGCACGGTTCCGCGAAGCCCTGCGGTCACGGCCGGCCGACGAGCCCTCGGCGGTGGCGCTCCGGGCGGCCTACCGGATCGGTGCGACGTTCCCGGACGACGCGGTCGAGGTCACCCGACACCGACTCCGGGTCATCCGCGCGAACCCGTCGCTCGAGCACGTCGGCGCCGCCAGGGTCACGGCCCTGACCGACGAGATCCTGCGGTACGTGGCCGAGCGGGACGGGGTCACCGCCGACGACCTCGCCGTCGCCGTGCGCGCCCACACGCTGGCCGCCGCCGCGAGCGCCGCACTCACCTGGTGGGCACTGCACGGCGACGGACGACCGGAGGACGTCCTGGAGCGCGCACTCGCGCTGCTCGACTGACGAGCCCCGGGGTTCCCCCACGCCGCACGCCGGAGTACCTTGCCGGGCATGCACACGACCGGACCCGCGCCGTACTTCCAGTTCGCCGGCACCGCCAGGCAGGCCCTCGAGCACTGGCAGCGGGTGTTCGGTGGCGACGTGCAGATCGCGACCTACGCGGACTTCTCCCGTACGGACGGTCCGGCCGACGCCGTCGCGCACGGCCAGCTCACCGGCGAGCTGCAGCTGTTCGCCGCGGACGCGAGCGAGGGCGACACCCCGTTCTCGGCGACGGGGCTGCTCTTCTCACTGCTCGGCACCGCGGAACCGGACGTCCTGCGCCGGTGGTTCGACCAGCTCGCCGAGGGCGGCACAGTCGTCGACCCGCTGCAGCAGCGCCCGTGGGGCGACTGGGACGGCACCGTCCGTGACGCGTACGGGGTCACCTGGCTGATCGGGTTCGAGGACTCCGCGCGCTGAGTCCCGCGCGCTGCAGCGCCTACTGCTGGTCGGACGGCAGCAGCGGCGCCCAGAAGGCATCGGGACCGTCGGCCTGCACGGCGTCGCGCTCGAACCGGAACCCGTAGTCGCGGACGAAGTCGAGGGCCGCGGCCTGCTCGTCCTCGGCGTCGTCGTGGTCCGCGTCGAACAGGTACACCCCGTGTCCCATCGCGACACCGGCGTCGCTGATGACGGAGAGGTCCCAGCGCCCCTGCTCGGAACGCTCGATCCGGACGACGGCGGCCTGGGATGCGGTGAAGTCAGCCATGCCGCGAGCCTACGGACGCCCCGTGGCTGGCGTTCAGGATGCTCCGCGGCCACTACGCTGTGCACGGTCACAGGTCAGACGAGTGGAGAACGAATTGTCAGTCGGATTGCTCGCCGTGGTGGACGACATCCTCTCCGCAGCCCTCAAGGCCAGCGCGAAGACCGCCGGGGTCGTGATCGACGACGCCGCCGTCACGCCCCAGTACGTGCAGGGTCTCGAGCCCGCTCGTGAACTCCCGGTCGTCGGGCGCATCGCCCTCGGCAGCCTGTTCAACAAGTTCATCATCATCATCCCGCTGGCGTTGCTGCTCACGGCCTTCGCACCCGGGGTGCTGCCGTGGCTGCTGCTGCTCGGCGGCACGTACCTGTGCTTCGAGGGCGCCGAGAAGGTCACCGAGTGGTTCGGTGTCCACCACGAGGGCGGGTCCGACGAGGCCGTCACCGAACCGAAGCTCGTCTTCGGCGCCATCCGCACCGACCTCATCCTGAGCACCGAGATCATGCTCATCGCACTGGCGGGCCTCGATCCCGACCTGGGGCTCTGGCCGACGCTCGGCGCCCTGATCGTGATCGGTCTGGTCATGACGGCCGTCGTCTACGGCGCCGTGGCACTGCTCGTGAAGGTCGACGACATCGGCCTGCAGATGATGAAGAACTCCGTCCGCCGCACCCGCCGGATCGGTGCCCGCATCGTGCGTGCGATGCCGATGGTCTTCCGGGTCATCAGCGTCATCGGCACGGTCGCGATGCTGTGGGTCGGTGGACACCTGGTCATCGCGAACCTCGCCGAGACCTTCTGGCACGGGCCGTACGACCTGCTGCACGTGATCGAGCACGCGCTCGAGGCCGCAGGCCCCGTCGTCGTCTGGATCGCCGACACGGCCGTGTCGGCCGTGGTCGGCCTCGCGCTGGGCATGGTCGTCGTCGGCATCGTGCTGGGTATCGGCCGCCTGCGCGGCAAGCAGCACTGACGCGACTGCACGGCGGACGGGAGGCCCGTGGCGGCCCGGCACCGAGCCTCCCGTCCGGCGCGCCGTGCGCCCACCGCTGACGGTGCGGGCCGCGCTCAGCGCTGCACGTTCTCCAGGTCCTCGAGCAGGCTCGGGTGGGTCGGGACCCAGCCGAGCGCGTCACGCGTGTGGGCACTCGACGCCGGCTGGTCCATCGCGAAGATCGGCGCGAACGCGCCGAACGTCTCGTCGGCCACCCGCTCGACCGGCAGGCCGAGCCGACGCCCGATGACCTCGGCCAGGTCACGTACCCGATCGCCCTCGTCGGCGACCGCGTGCCAGACGGTCCCCGCCGGTGCACCTTCGAGCGCGAGCCGGAACAGCACCGCGGCGTCCGCTGCGTGCACGGCGGGCCACCGCTGCTCGCCGTCGCCGGGGTAGCCCGCGACCCCTGCCTGTCGGGACGTCTCCGTCAGGATGCCGGCGAACCCGCCCGTGCCGTCCGCGTGCACGGTGCGCGGCAGCCGGATCGCCGAGACCCGGACGCCCCGTGCCGCCAGGTCGAGGGCGGCGAGGACGGATCGGGCTCGACCCGCGACCGGCCCCTCGAGCGGGAGCGGGTCGGTCTCGACCGAAGCCCGGCCGGGCTCCCACGGCGTGCCGGAGACGACGACGAACGGGCGGTCGCTGCCGACGAGCGCCTCGCCGAGTGCGGCCATGGCGGCGCCTTCCTCGGCGATCCCCCGCTCGAGCGCCTCCGCCGAACTGAAGTCGTTCGAGAACGCGAGGCTGATGACCCCGTCGGCGGCGCGTGCGCCCTCGCGCAGCACGTCGAGGTCGGTGAGCGCACCGCGGGCGGGGGTCGCCCCCGCGGCGACGAGGGCAGCGGCCGACCGATCCGACCGGGCCAGGGCCGTGACGGTGTGCCCGGCGGCGATGAGTTCGGTGACGACCGCGGTGCCGATGGTGCCGGTGCCGCCGGTGACGAAGACGTGCATGGGTGCTCCTCAGAAGTGATGGGACTTTTGTACCGTCACCGTACACCCGCGACGGGATAATTGTCCCGTCGCATATGATCGTCGCATGGTGCGATGGCAACCCGGGGCCCGGGAACGACTGGTCCTGGCCGCGGTCGACCTGTTCTCCGAGCAGGGCTACGACGAGACGACCGTCGCGCAGATCACCGAGCGCGCCGGCGTCACGAAGAGCACGTTCTTCCGGCACTTCCCGGACAAGCGCGAACTGCTCGTCGCCGGGCAGGAAACCCTGAGCCGACTCCTGGCCGAGGGCATCACCGACGCACCGGCCGACGCCACCCCGCTCGATGCCGTCGCCGCCGGACTGGAACGGGCCTCGGACGAGATGGGACCGCTGAACCGCGAGCTCGGACCACGATTGCGAGCGGCCGTCGCCGCCAGCGCCGAGCTGCAGGAGCGCGACGCCCTCAAGAGCGTCGGGATGGCCGCGGCCATGACCGACGCCCTGGTCGGCCGCGGTGTCCCCGACGCTCCCGCTCGACTGGCCGCCGAGATGGGTGTCCTCGCCTTCAAGCAGGGCTTCGAGCGGTGGTCGGGTGTGGGGCGCGCCGACGACGACCGGCTGGCCCACCACGCCACGGCCGCACTCGCCGAGCTCCGAGCCGCGGCCGCCCAGCTCGGTTGAGCGGACGTCGAGCGGACACTGAGCGGACGTCGAGCGGACGCTGAGCGGACGCCGGTCGTGCATCGTCGTATCCTCGGCGCCATGGCAACGGTGCGACAGGTCCAGGTGACGTTCGACTGCGCCGAGCCGGAGCGTGTCGCCCGGTTCTGGTGCGAGGTACTCGGGTACGTGGTGCCACCGCCCCCACCGGGGTTCGCCGACTGGGGCGCGTTCGACCGGTCGCTGCCGCCGGAGCACCAGGGCTCGGCCTTCGCGTGCGTCGACCCGACCGGTGCCGGTCCCCGCCTGTTCTTCCAGCGCGTCCCCGAGGGCAAGACGGTGAAGAACCGCGTGCACCTGGACGTCCGGGTCGGCACCGGGATGACCGGTGCCGAACGGCTCGCGGCCCTCGACGCCGAGAGCGCCCGTCTGGTCGGGCTCGGCGCCACCCAGGTCCGTCGGATGACGGCGGACCAGGTGAACGAGTCGTGCATCGTCATGCAGGACGTCGAAGGCAACGAGTTCTGCCTGGACTGACCGGCGTATCGTCGATGCACCCGAACCGCACCGCCGCGCCCCGGAAGGACCCCCACCCCGCATGACCGTCACCGCCGCATCCGCCACCGCAGCCGACGCCACCGCCCTCGAACACCTGCTTGGGTCCGACCAGGTGCTCCGCGACCCGGAGTCGCTCGAGCGCTACCGCCACGACGACGCCGAGTGGGCCGACTCCACGGCACCGCTCGCCGTGGTCCTGGCACGCAGCACCGACGACGTCGTCACCGCCGTCCGTTGGGCAGCCGCCGCCGGTCTCCGGGTCGTCCCCCGCGGTGCCGGCACCGGCCTGTCCGGCGGCGCCAACGCGATGGCCGACTCGATCGTCGTTTCGCTCGAGCGGATGAACCGGGTGCTCGAGGTGAACACCGACGAGCGCTACGCGGTCACCGAACCCGGCGTCATCAACGACGCACTCCGCGCCGCGGTCGCCGAGCACGGCCTCTGGTACCCGCCGGACCCCGCGAGCTCGGCGATCTCGACGATCGGCGGCAACGTCGCGACGAACGCCGGCGGCATCTGCTGCGTCAAGTACGGGGTCACCCGCGACTACGTGCTCGGCATGACCGTCGTGCTGGCCGACGGGTCGGTCGTGGAGCTCGGCCGCCGGACGGCGAAGGGCGTCGCCGGGTACGACCTCACCGGGCTGCTGGTCGGTTCCGAGGGCACGCTCGGCATCGTCGTGTCGGTCACCGTGAAGCTGCTCCCCCTGGCCGGCCGTGACGAACGGGCGGTGATCGGGTACTTCCCCTCGCTGACCGCAGCGGGCGACGCCGTGGCCGCGATCTCGCGCGCGGGGATCGTCCCCGCGGCACTCGAGATCGTCGACCGCACCTGCCTGCGGGCCGTCGACGACTGGATGCACCTCGGGCTGCCGGCGGACGTCGACACCCTGTTGCTCGCGCGGGTCGACGAGTGCGGTGCGGCCGGTGACGAGATCGCCGACCACGTCGCGGACGTCTTCGCCGAGGCCGGCGGGACGGACGTCGAGCGGGCAACCGACCCCGGGGACATCGACCGGCTGTTCCAGGCCCGCCGACTCGCCTACCCGGCACTCGAACGGCTCGGCCCGGTGCTGACCGAGGACATCTGCGTGCCGCGGAGCGCGGTGCCCGAGATGCTCCGGCGGATCCAGGTGACCGCGGACGCACAGGACGTCACGATCGCCAACATCGCGCACGCCGGCGACGGCAACCTGCACCCGCTGATCATCGCGCCCGAGGGCGACGACGCCGCGAAGGCCCGCGCGAAGACCGCGTTCGACCAGATCGTGGCGGACTGCCTGGCGCTCGGCGGGACCGTGACCGGTGAGCACGGCGTCGGGCTGCTGAAGCTGCCGGGCCTGCGGGTCGAGCTCGGCGACCGCGTGCTCGCGATGCACCGCTCCGTCAAGGACGCGCTCGACCCGGCGGGGACCCTGAACCCGGGCAAGGCGTTCTGACCCGTCCGTCAGGTGGTCGCGTTCAGCGACCGGTGTGCGTCACGCAGGAGCGCATCCGCACGCACGCGTGCTCAGTGGCGACGGAAGTACCCGTTCGCGCCACCGACGTACATCAGGATCGTCGCGATGAGCACCGCGACGCCACCGATCCAGCCGAAGGCGTTGCCACCCGAGGCCGCGCCGACGCCGACACCGATGAGCTGCAGGACCGCGAGGACCGTCAGCACGATGCGGGCCCAGTTGCGGCCGTCGCGCATCTTGAAGACGATGATGAGCTCGATCACGGCCAGGATGAACGCGAAGATCGCGCCGCCGACGAGCGGGGCGGTGCCGACGTCCTGTGCGGCGGAGGAGCTGCCACCCGAGACCAGACCGATGATGCCCTGCAGGATGTTCGCCAGGACCACCACCAGCCAGATGACGAACGACACGGTGACGGAGGTGGGACGACTGGACGTCGATGCCATGGGGAATGCCTTTCTCGATGGACCACGTTCAGCGGCCTCTCAGAGAACGTACTTGCGGGCGTGACCGCTGTCCGGATGAGCCCGAAGGTCACAGAGCGGTAACGACGGCAGATCCGTCCAAACCCTTCGCCGCAGGGTGCCGAATCACCTGCAACGACCGGGAAACACCCGGAGCGCTCACCAGCCGCACATCGCTGGTTCTCCACCCCACCAAGGGTGTGTTCGGCGCGCACACAGCAGCCGCGCCGAGCGCGACAACAGCAAAGGACTGATCACGATGCGTAAGAGCCTCAAGACCTCCATCACCCTCGCCACGACCGGCGCCCTCGTCCTCGGCGGTGCCGCGTTCGG